>JAERSQ010000070.1 GCA_016845525.1 Pseudomonadota bacterium | reverse complement strand
ATCAAGCATTGGCGGCGCGTAAAGGCGAAAGGCCATGCCCAGGCCGTGTACAAGGTGCTTGAAGATATAGGCGCTGACGCCGTCTCGTAACACACCCTGAAGTTGATTTAGAAGATGGCCACACGGAAGCCGTTCTCGCGGTGCATCTTCTTAAAGACGGCAAGATCATCCGAACCGAAACAGGGGTCACCTCAATCGATTCGTGATGTACCGATACCCGCGGCGCGCTACCAGTAACCGAGCGCATCCCGGTAAAGGCTCCTTAAATCCGCTTCGTCGACTGAAACAGGCGCTACCAGCAAGAGCCGTTGCTGGGCGCTTGCCGCCGTGGCAAGACCATCGACTGCCTCCTCGGTAAAGCCAACACCACCGATGCCGTTAGGCACACCGGTTGCCTGCATCATCTCTTCGATGTGGCCCGCAAGGACAGCGCCTGCCTCAGCAGGAACGGTGTCGTGGGCATCGGCACCCAATAGCTCTGCGCCTTCGGCATGCCGCTCTGGACATCCCGGGGCCGTAAAGCGGTAAGCCGCCGGGGCATTGACGATCACCGACATACCGTGCGGACAGATCGGTTCACCTCCGGGATACCCCTCCGGCTGATAGTGCTCTACTCGGCCGGAGACGGGATACGACATCGCGTGCGGAAGATGACAACCGGCGTTACCAAAACCGACGCCTGCCAGAGTCGCCGAGTACATCATGGCATGCCGTGCTTCGTGGTCAGTCCTATCGTTGACCGCTCTAACCAGGTACTTGCCGGCCTGGCGCAAGGATTCCCGGCATAAAGTATCACTGAAGGGATTGGCACCCTGAGGCATAGGGCGGCCGGAGATGTTTTCAGGACTGGGGCGGCTGGTATAGGGCCTGGCTGTCAGCGCCTCAAGCGCGTGACTGATCGCGTCAAAACCGGTTGCCGCCATCACGGTCGCTGGCAGCGACTCGGTCCAGCGTGGGTCAACGATGCCCCGGTCCGGCAGTAATGCCCGGGACGAGATCCCGGTTTTTGACTTCATCTCCAAAAGATCAAATACAGCAATGCCGGTACTCTCACTTCCTGTCCCTGCCGTCGTCGGACACGCAAGGTGAGGACGGAGCCGTCCAGGGACAACAAGGCCCCGACCGATCGGCGCATTAACGTAGTCCATGAAGTCGCCCGGACAACTGCTGTAAAGATTTGCAGCCTTGGCCGTATCCATAACGGATCCGCCGCCGATTGAGACGAAACCGTCGAACGTACTGCTATTGGCGAAGCGGACCGCTTCTTTAAAGGAAACATCGGTAGGTTCTACGCGGACTTCGTCGTAGATCACTGCTTCGATGCCCTCGGAGCGCAATGCCGCGAGCGCCTCTTCAAAGAGGGGCAATGAACTGATGCGTGAATCTGTGTACACCGCTGCCCGCTTGATGCCAAGAGCGCGGGCCTCCTGCCCCAACTCCTTAAGCACGCCGCAACCGTATCGGATTCGCGTGACATCCGCCGAGAACACCTGCTCGTTGCCGGGAACAAAGTGATAGTGGTGACAGCAGTTCATGAGAGGTCAGCGCACTCGTCGTCCTATTCAGGGTTGTTGCGACTTCGACAGTGCCTGATCAATATCCCAGAGGATGTCGTCCAATGTCTCGAGGCCGACCGACATCCGGATCATGTCTGGCGTTACGCCGGCGCTGGCCTGCTCTTCCTCATTCAACTGGCGATGGGTGGTCGATGCCGGGTGAATAACCAATGTTTTGGCGTCGCCCACGTTGGCAAGATGACTCAGAAACTGGGCATTTTCGATAAAGCGGATGCCTGCCTCCTGGCCGCCTTTGATGCCGAACGTCAGAACACCACCTGCTCCTTTGGGGAGGTACTTCTGAGCCAGCTCATGGTAAGGATTGTCCGGCAAACCCGCATATTTCACCCATGACACGAAAGGATGGTCGTTCAGGAAATTGGCCACGGCCAACGTGTTGCTACAGTGCCGGTCCATGCGAAGCGGCAGCGTTTCGAGGCCCTGAAGAAAGAGAAATGCGCTCATGGGACTCATCGTCGGGCCGAGTGTGCGCAGTGTTTCCATGCGCGCCTTGGTAATGAAGCCGAAATCACCAAAGGTTTCATAAAAGCGAATGCCGTGATACCCCTTCGAGGGCTCAGTCATACCTGGGTGCTTGCCACTGTCCCAAGGGAACTTTCCTGATTCCACAATCGCGCCACCGATCGAGGTGCCGTGTCCTCCAATCCATTTGGTGACCGAGTGCGTCACCACATCCGCCCCAAATTCAAAAGGCCGACAAAGATAAGGCGTCCCGAAGGTGTTATCCATCACAAGCGGAATACCGGCATCATGTGCAATCTGTGCCACCGCGGAAATATCCAGGATGTTGTTAAGCGGATTACCGATGGTCTCGGCATAGACCGCTTTGGTAGCCGGCGTGATTGCTTTGGCGAAATTCTCAGGATCATCCGGGTCTACAAAATGGGTTTGGATTCCCATCCGACGGAAAGTGTAGTCAAACTGAGAGTAGGTTCCCCCGTAGAGCGTGCTCGCTGCGACCAGTTCGTCGCCAGCCTCCAGAAGGGTAAGCAACGCTACCATCTGGGCTGCCATACCCGATCCAACCACTAACCCCGCTCGACCACCTTCAAGCGTTGCGAGCCGCTCTTCCAGCATGGCGTTGGTGGGATTCATCATCCGCGAATACACATTGCCAAAGGTCTGAAGATTGAAAAGGCTCGCCGCATGATCCGTGCTGTCGAATACATAGGACGTTGTCTGGTAAATCGGCGCGGCGCGGGACGCGGTCGCCGCATCGGGCAGCTGACCCGCATGCAGACAGAGAGTTTCGAATCCGAATTCGCGATCAGTCATAGCAATCTTCCCAAGCTGAACTTAATTTTCAGTAGACAAGCCATCTTGGTCGTTTTGCAGAAATGACCTTGGTCGTCACGCCAAAAAGATTGAGCCCGCCAAGCAGTCGGCCGTGCTCAATCTTGACGCACCGGTCTACAACCACCTCAAGACCCCCCTTCTCCGCAATGGTTTTGGCTTCTTCGTTAATGACGCCAATCTGAAGCCACAACACCTTCGCCCCAATCGCAACCGCACTCCTTGCCGCGGCGGGTGCAGCCTCAGGTTTTTGAAAAACATCGACAATGTCGACGTCGATGTCTTTGGGTATGTCCTCAAGCGATGGGTAGCAGGTTTCTCCCAAAATCTCTTCGTAGTTCGGATTCACGGGAATAATTCGATACCCGTGATCTTGCATGTACTTTGCGGCAAAGAAACTTGGGCGCCACCAATTTGCTGAGAGTCCCACTACCGCGATGACTTTCTGCTCGACCAGGATGCCACGAATGGTTTCGATATCAGCTGACATTAATTACTTTCATAGTAGTGTCAAAACTCGACGCATCATAACCGAATCCTACGTTAAATGACCTGCCACAATGTACTTTCTCCTTCTTTCTGAGCTGATTTATCGTCGAATGCTTGCAACTTCTAAACACAATGAAACCCTGCCGTCGACCTGAACTTTAAAGAGACAAGATGCAATTCTTTTATTATTAATAATGTTAAACAACATATAATTTTTCTGAATTTAAAATTTTCCAATTCATGCATAAAGTTATATATATTTTAAGTATGCACCAACCTAGTTCAAACCCAATTTCGCTTCAATAAAAGAAGCGAAAGTTAATTACGCGCACCCTTCGGAGTTCGTCATTAACCGTTCATCAAAACAATGGCTCCTGATAATCGGAGTCACCTCAAGCGTCATTCTTTGGTATGGCCTTGTTCAGTGGACGCCTTTCAAGTCGTTTAACCGCCTGCCCGATCCGCTCTCAGTGATCATAGAGTGGACCTCGACCGATCCGGATTACGGGCTCTCCATATTTACTAAAGACTATTACCTTCATATTCTTTACAGCACCTACCGGGCAACCGTCGCTTTCTTTCTCGCTTTGATCCTGGGCGTGCCACTGGGAATCATGATGGGATGGAGAGCGAACTTCAATGCGTACGCGGGTGCGTTGCTTGACTTTCTTCGTCCCATTCCGCCGCTGGCATGGGTGCCTATTGCCATTCTGATTCTTCCGGGAGACGAACCTGCCGTTATCTTTGTCACCTTCCTCGTTGCTTTTTTTGCAACGACGCTAAATACCTTGTTAGGGGTACGCTCGATTGATCCGGATTTTTTCCGGGCCGCAGAATGTCTTGGGGCCACTGATCAGGACATTCTGAGGGATATCATTATTCCGGGTGCCCTGCCAACGATTTTTACCGGATTGCAGATTGCGATGGGAGCTGCCTGGTTCTCACTGGTTGCCGGAGAAATGATCGCAGCACAATATGGTTTGGGCTTCATGATCCTTGAGTCCTACAACCTTGTGCAATACCCCACAATCATCATCATGATGGCGACTCTTGGGATTGTTGGCTATGCCAGCAGTGCGCTCATCCGGGTAGCTGGAAAAAGAATGATCCGCTGGCGAGAGCAAGCAACGGGGATGGGGCAGGAGGCGGAAACTTAATGAGCAAAGCGGGTGCCATCTCTATCTCCAACATCCAGAAGATTTACGACCCTGAAGGAGCAGCTGTTCATGCGCTAGAGAACTGTTCCTGTGAGATTCCCTCCGGAAAGTTTGTCGCCATGGTGGGTCCATCGGGGTGCGGTAAGAGCACCCTACTCAACATGATTGCGGGTTTTGACCAGCCCACTCGGGGCGAAATTAAGCTCGATGATGAACTGTTGGTCAGCGCGAACACCCAGACCCCGCCAAACTCAGACCGGGTGGTTGTTTTTCAAAATGGGGCGCTCTTCCCTTGGAAAACAGTGCTGGAGAACATTGCTTACGGACCTATTGTCCAGAAAACCCGGAACAGAGATCAGGCGGAAGAAGAAGCGCGAGAACTACTCAATAAAGCCGGCAATCTTGAAAGAATTGCCAGCGCTTTCCCGGGTCAGATCTCGTCAGGAATGCAGCGACGTGTAGAAATTCTTCGAGCGCTCATCAATAAACCTAAGGTACTTCTGTTAGATGAGCCGTTCAGAGCGATGGACACGGTGTCTAAATCAAAGATGCATCAGCATCTGCTTGACATACATGACAAA
>JAERSQ010000069.1 GCA_016845525.1 Pseudomonadota bacterium | reverse complement strand
ATCGACCCTCTTCGTCCATACCGGGGGCACCCCCGGTCTGTTTGGCTACAGCAGGGAATTAAAGCTCGCCGATTAGATGTGCCTGGGTCAGGAGATCGTCGCCAGGACCGTGCTGACGGTAGATCCGAACTCCGACGGCCGCTCTACCACCGTGACGCCGCACTGGCGCAGAATCTCCACCTTTTCCTCAGCGGACTCACCGGCTGCCGAGACAATCGCGCCGGCGTGTCCCATGGTTCGGCCTTTAGGCGCCGTAAGGCCGGCGATATAACCTACTACGGGCTTTTTCATGTGATCGCGGGCAAACTGGGCGGCTTCTGCTTCTTGAGGACCTCCGATCTCGCCGATCATCACCACCACCCGGGTTTGCGGATCGTTTTCAAAGGCCGCCAGATGATCCTTGAAAGAGCTTCCGTTAATCGGATCACCGCCAATCCCGACGCTGGTCGAAACGCCGATCCCCTGGGCTTTGAGTTGGGATGCTGCCTCATAACCCAAAGTACCAGACCGGCCAATGATGCCGACCTCGCCCTCCTGATAAATATGTCCCGGCATGATGCCGAGCAGCGCCTTGCCGGGGCTGATCACACCGGCACAGTTAGGACCAATCAGTTGCATCCGCTTGTCGGCCTTGTAGCGACGCATATAGCGCTTGACCCGCATCATGTCCTGGGCCGGAATACCGTCTGTGATACAGACGCAGGCGCGCAGACCCCCGTCGGCAGCCTCCATAATTGCATCCGCTGCGAAAGGCGGCGGAACGAACACGATACTCGCCTCGGCACCCGTTGCTGATACCGCATCCTTAACGGTATCGAATACCGGCAGATTCTGATGGGTAGCGCCGCCCCGGCCGGGAGTCACCCCACCCACGATGTTGGTGCCGTACTCAATCATTTCCTCGCTATGAAATGACCCGATCCGGCCCGTAAAACCCTGCACCAAAACTGGGGTCTCATTATCAATGACGATGCTCATGCGCTCACCTCCTCATTTACTGCGGCGACCGATTTTTCAGCCGCTTCGGCCAACGTGTCGGCCGTGATCAGGGATACCGAACTCGCTTCGAGGATGCGCCGACCTTCTTCTACATTGGTTCCCGAGAGCCGCACGACCACCGGCACCTGGATATCGAGATCCTGCATCGCCTTGACCACGCCCTGGGCTACCCAATCGCAGCGATTGATCCCGGCAAAAATATTCACCAGCACCCCTTTGACGTTTTCATCTGACAGTACCAAGTTGAATGCCTTGGCCACCCGTTCAGGTGATGCGCCGCCCCCGATATCAAGAAAGTTAGCCGGTTCACCACCCGAGTGCTTGATCATGTCCATGGTCGCCATCGCCAAACCGGCGCCGTTGATGATGCAGCCAATATTGCCTTCCAGTCCGACGTAACTGAGTCCGCGATCGGTGGCTCTCATTTCGCGGGGATCCTCCTGAGATTTGTCCCGCAATTCAGATATGCGTTGATGCTTGAAAAGTGCGTTATCGTCGAACGTCATCTTGGCATCCAGCGCAAGAATCCGCCCATCGGCAGTCACGACCAAGGGATTGATCTCAACCATGGTCGCATCAAGGTCACGAAAAGACCGATAGCAGGCTCTCAAGGTATTGGCCGCATCAGCCACCATAGACACATCCAATCCGAGCGCGAAAGCAACTTCGCGGGCCTGAAAACCCTGAAGGCCAACCGCCGGCTCAATCACGACCCGAATCAGCGAGTCGGGATCCTCCTCGGCAATCTGCTCAATTTCCATGCCGCCCGCAGCGGACGCTACCAGCATCACCCGTTCAGTGCCGCGGTCGAGTACGAAGCCGAGATAAATCTCCCGCTCGATATCCGCCACCGATTCAACATAGAGACGGTACACCCCTCGGCCCCTTGGGCCGGTCTGGTTGGTTACCAATCGACTGCCCAGCATTTCGTCAGCCGCGCTCCAGACCTCCTGCTCGCTCTGGCATAACCGGATACCCCCAGCCTTGCCCCGACCGCCGGTATGGACCTGCGCTTTCACCACCCATTGATCCCCACCGATCTCTGAAGCCCGATACTGCGCCTGCTCCGGGCTATAGGCGAGGCCGCCCGGGGGTATCGGCACCCCAAAATCAGCGAGCAGCGCCTTGGCCTGGTACTCGTGGATATCCATCGTCCCCTCCTCAGAAAAGTGTTGTGCGGACCGCTAGGTCAGCCGTGTCGCGTCGGTTTCCGAATCCAGAATCAACCTTGGGCCTTTGACTGGATCGCGTCATCCATCGCGACTACGTTTTCGGCCATGCGTGCCGATGCAGCGTCGATCATCCGGCCATCCAACTGGGCAGCGCCTTTTCCCTCAGCAGCGGCTTCCTCAAGGGCGATCAAGATGCGCTTGGCTCTGTCCACTTCGGCCGCTGGCGGCGAGAAAACATCATTTGCCAAGTCAATCTGGGATGGGTGGATGGCCCACTTACCTTCGTAACCCAGCGCCGCCGCACGACGGGCCGCCAGTTGAAACCCTTCCGGATCATTGAAATCCCCAAAGGGGCCGTCGACAGGCCGCAGGCCATAAGCCCGGCAGGCGACCAGCATCCGCGAGAGACCGTCGTGCCATTGGTCACCTGGATAATCCGGGTTGAGGCCGCCAATGTTGGTCGTGCGAGCCCGGCAGCTGGCGGCATAATCCGCTACGCCAAAGTGCATGGCTTCCATGCGATCACTGGCCATCGCAATAGCCTCAACATTGGCCATGCCCAGCGTCGTCTCAATCAGCGCCTCAAGACCGATCCGGTGATTGATGCCAACCGCAGTCTCGATCTGGGAAAGCATGGCGTCGACCATGTACACATCACCCGGGACGCCGACCTTGGGAATCAGGATGGTGTCCAGAAACTCGCCTGCCTGCTCCACGATCTCGACAACATCGCGATACATGTAGTGCGTATCAAGGCCATTGATACGTATGGAAATGGTCTTGCCCGCGCCGCGCCAGTCAATCTCTTTAAGCGCCTGGATGATGTTGGCCCGGGCAGGCAGCTTGTCATCAGGGGCGACAGCATCTTCCAGATCGAGGAATACATAATCAACATCACTGGCCGCGGCTTTCTCAAACATCTTGGGGTTCGAGCCGGGCACCGCCAACTCGCTGCGTTGCAATCGACGGGTGCGCTCAGGGGTACGGGTATGACTCATGCTCTTCTCTATATTGGTCAATCAGTCAGTGGAGCCAGGGAACAGTGATCGGGGTTGGCTAACGGGTGTGAGTATCTACAAACCCGCCCCACATCCACGAAGCGCCTGGTTCCAGAAACGTCAGGGTTAAATTTTTTCGGCCGGAAGGATACGGTGACTTCAATCCGGCAATGAGTGCGATTACTGATTAGGCTTATCAAGAAAGGCTTATGACATTTGGGCCGGACAATGCTTCAGCCTCAGGATATCAAGGTAAATTGGGTCAGCCGGTGATTTTTCCCACTCGAAACCAATTTAAGAGCGGGGCAAAATTTTTTCTTGTATCGACAGGAGAATGACCTTAGTGTCGCGCCCATGACGAGCACCCCCCACCTCGAAGAATCAATGTCCGGGCGCGCCGAAGCTGCCGATGCAGCGTTGCGGGCCGATATTCGGCGTCTGGGGCATCAGTTGGGAGATACCCTTGTCCGCCAGCACGGCCAGGCGCTTCTCGATACCGTTGAGGAAGTGCGCCATCTTGCACAAAGACTTCGCCAGCCGGGTGGTCCTACCGGCGTTACCGCCGAACTAACCGATCTGCTGGCCGGGCTGGACGGCGATCGGGCCATTCATCTGGTGCGGGCCTTTACCGTCTATTTTCACCTCGCCAATATTGCCGAGCAGGAACACCGCATCGAAGATCTCAACGTGGGCGGTACCCGGGCCGGTAATCACTTCGGCCAGACGGTCCACAGCCTTCTTGATTCCGGCGTCACAGCGAATGAGATTGGTGACCTCGTTGACCGGGCAGATTTCCGACCCGTGTTTACCGCGCACCCGACCGAAGCCTCAAGGCGGTCCATTCTCAACAAGCTTGCCACCATCGCCGACCTGCTGAAAGCGCGGGGAGACACACGCTGTACGCAGATTGAACGCGACCGCATCGACCGGCGCATTGACGAGATGATCGAGGCCATCTGGCAGACCGACGAGATTCGCCACGAAAGGCCCGACCCGTTCGACGAAGCCAAGTTCGTCCTCTATTACCTTTCCCAGACCGTCAGCGAAGCGTTGCCCGACCTTTTTGACACGATGGCGGCAACCTTAGCGGATATTGGCCAGAAAATGCGGCCGGATCATGTTCCGATCCGATTCGGCTCATGGGTCGGCGGTGACCGGGACGGCAACCCCAACGTCTCGCCCGATACCACTGTCGCGGTGCTTGACCTGCAGCGTGACCGGGCCATCGCCCTTCTGATCAATGAGATCAAACAACTCTCCGATGACGCCTCAATGAGTGGGCGTCTTTATCAGATCTCCGAGGAAATGGAGCAGATGGTTGCCCAGGACAAAGCAGAGCACCCCGATGTGCTCACGCCGGCCCGATTGCTTGAGCCCTATCGACTGCGCTGTGCCGTTATCGAAAAGCGCCTTCTGGCGACCCAGAATCGTCGTCAGGAAGCGTACTCGTCGCCTGATCAACTGGCGGGTGAACTGGCGACGATGGATCGTTCCTTACGCAGTCACGGGGGCGCGTTGATTGCAGACGGCCGTCTTGCGCGGGTCCGGCGCATTGTCAGCGCGATCGGTTTTCATTTTGCCAGTCTCGATATCCGCGAGCACTCGACGCGTCATCATGAAGCACTGGCAGCACTGTTTGAGCCGCTGGGGGTCGCTTACCAGGACATGACCCCCCAGCAACGGCTGGTCCGGCTGGTTGAAGAACTCGACAGCCGCCGTCCGCTGGCGCCGCCCCACGGGCATGACGAGCATGACAATCTCACGCTCTTCCGGACGCTGCGATCGATCATGGACCGGGATGGTGACGAGGTGATTGACGCCTATATCGTCTCGATGACCCGGGGCGTCGACGATATCCTGGCACCCGTGCTGCTGGCGCGGGAGGTGGGTCTGGTTGATCTCGGACAGGACGTTGCCCGCCTGGACTTCGTTCCCCTTTTTGAAACGATTGAGGATCTGGAAGCGATCGGGCCCACACTTCGAACACTTTTCCGCAATACGGCGTATCGCCGCCTGCTTAGCCTGCGGGGTGACGAGCAGGAAGTCATGGTGGGCTACTCTGACTCCAACAAGGATGGGGGCATCACGACCTCGCAGTGGAAAATTCACAAAGCACTGCGGGTGATTCAGGAAGTTGCCGAGGAAGCCGGCATCCGGATCCGCGTATTTCATGGTCGTGGCGGGACCATCGGCCGCGGCGGCGGCCCTACCCATGCCTCAATTCTCAGTCAGCCTCCCGGCGTCGTTGATGGGGAGATCAAACTCACCGAGCAGGGCGAGGTCATCGCTGATAAGTATGGTCTACCGGCTATTGCGCGGCGCAACCTGAACCTAGCCGTCAGCGCGCTTCTGGAAAGCTCCCTCGCCCACAAGGCGCCGCGACATGACAAGATCTCGATCACGGCTTGGTATGAGATCATGGAGCAGGTCTCGGACGCTGCCTTTAGCGCCTATCGGCAGTTTGTCGAAACCCCAGGACTGCCGGAGTACTTCACCACCTCGACACCGGTTGAGGAGCTCGGTTCCATGAATATCGGATCCCGGCCCGCCCGTCGATCCGCGGCGAAGGCTGGCATCGCTGACCTGCGCGCTATTCCCTGGGTGTTCGGCTGGACTCAGTCGCGCCAGATCATCCCCGGATGGTTCGGCGCCGGTACCGGTCTGCGCGCTGCGATGGAAGCCGGACACGCGGATGACCTGCGCCATATGTATGCTGAATGGCACTTCTTCTCAACATTCGTGTCAAACGTCGAAATGACACTCGCCAAGACTGACCTCGCCATCGCGCGTCACTATGTTGAACGACTGGTTGACCCGACGCTGCATCATTTATTCGATCAGGTTGTTGAGGAGCACACACTCACGGTAGAGATGATCACTTCAATCACCGGAACTGCACTATTGTCTGACAAGCCGATGCTGCGTCGTACGCTGGAAGTGCGGGATGCCTATCTCGATCCCATCAGCGTCCTGCAGGTCGAATTGCTCACCCGTAGCAGACGAGAAAAAAACCGCGACCGCAATGACCAGATGC
Organism: Pseudomonadota bacterium; assembly: GCA_016845525.1. GTDB lineage: Bacteria > Pseudomonadota > Gammaproteobacteria > Arenicellales > UBA868 > UBA868. The sequence goes on along the minus strand of JAERSQ010000069.1, from coordinate 5,080 downwards.
AGCGGGCATTACTGCTTTCCATTAACGGGATCGCTGCGGGGCTACGCAACACCGGCTGAGTGCCGCACCGTTTGCAGGAATCACATCAGAACCGGTTCAGCCGGTACGGCTTGGGCTCAATTGGACAAGGCGTCCCAGATATCATCGCCGTCATCATCAGCGCAGTCATCGGAGCCTGCGTCAGCCCGAGATGCCCGTGTCCGAACGCGACAAACAACCCCTTCTGACCCGGTGCTGAGCCGATACACGGTAAAGAGTCGGGCGTTGCGGGTCTTGAACCCATCCATTCACTCACCTCTGAGGTATTCAGTTCGGGCAGCATGCGCTTTGCCAATCTGCCGATCACTTTGGCTCGCTGATAGTCAGGCAAGGCATCAAGTCCCGCGAACTCGGCTGTCCCAGCGCAACGCAACCCAACCTCCATCGAGCTCACGGCAAATTTACGATCGCCATCCAGAATGGAATTGTTCAGGGTGACGCCGGGGTTAGTAAACACCGTGTGATAGCCACGCTCTGACTCCAATGGAACATGGATCCCCAGCGGCGCCAGGAGCCGCGCTGACCAAGCCCCTCCGGCAAGCACCAACTGCGATGATCTGATCGCTCGATCGGCTGTCCTGATCTGCCACAGGTCGTCCGAACCCCGAATCAGTTCCTTGACTTCAGTCGTCTCGAATACCACACCCTGCTTTTGCGCCGTTTGCGCCAACACTTTCCCAAGTCGACCAGGATTGATGCATCGAGCCTGAGACTGAATCAGGACCGCCGCCTGATACTCACCCGACAAGGTCGGTTCAATTTCCCGAACTTCGTTGCCCGTCACGAATGTCAAAGGCACACCGCGGGCAAGCCGCATCCGCCATTGCAGTGAAGCGGGATCTGCCTGCCGGGGATCCCGAAATACATGGATATAGCTTGACTCCCGAATCAGGTTCTCGCCGCCTGTCCCGCGTACCAAAGCGCGATACAGGTCAGGAGCGTCATCATTTAGCGCAAAGAGCGCATCAGCAATCCGATCGATCCGGGACCAGGATGCACTCGCCAGAAAACGGGCTATCCAAGGCAGCAGATGGGGCAGATACCGCCAACGCAACGCAACCGGACCATCCGGATTCAGCGTCCAACGCGGGATATGCTTCCACTGTCCCGGCAATGACTGCGGCACACAGGACCAGGGCGAGATAACCCCCGCATTACCCAAGCTCGCGCCCTCGGCGGGTCCCGCCCTGTCAAGCACCCGTACCGTATAGCCCGCACGCGACAGCTCTAAAGCACAGCAGATTCCGACTATCCCGGCACCGATTACCGTGACCTGATGATCTGCCTGCAGCGTCACTTCAGGACGTCGCGACTCTAGCGCCTCGCCATGCGAGTATCTGTTGCAGCAATACCGGGGTAACCACCACCAATGCCATCACGTCGCTTTGTACTCCCGGCGCAACCAGCAGCACACCGGCGAAGGCCATAGCCCAGCGGAACACAGCAGGCATGACGGCAAGCAAATAGCCTGCCACCGACGTCGCGACCATAAAGATGCCTACGGCACAACTTAGCGTCGTAGACAGAAATGACATCCAGGTGAAGTGGTCCTCGATAACAATCAGCATCGCGGGGGAGTAAATGAACACCATCGGCACCATCAGCTTCGCGATACCCAGAGTGAATGCCGAGATTCCCGTGCGGAACGGATTGGCGCCCGCGATTCCAGCTGCTGCATAAGCCGAGGCACAGACCGGAGGTGTTATTTCCGAGATGACCCCGTAGTAAAGAACAAAAAGATGCGAAGCCAACGGAGGCACGCCCAGGTTTGCAAGGGCCGGCTGGGCAACGGTCACCAACATGATATAGAGCGCTGTCGTCGGCAGACCGGCACCCATCAGGATACAGGTGATCGCGATCAGGATCAGGGAAATGAACAGCGTTATCCCCTGGATTGAAAAATCGAACAATGGAATCCACGAAATGAGGCCGTAGAGGTTTTCGCCGATTGCCATGGCCCCGTTGGTCACCATAAAGCCCAGGCGAAATCCCAGCCCTGTGGAATTGACAACACCGACGACGATTCCGATGGCGGCACAAACGGCGCCGACAGCGAGAGCGTAGCGCACCCCGGTGACACAACCATCAAGAATGTCTCGCACCCCGATGCGATGCATCGGGTTGATCAGGCCTACCGCCAACGCCGTAGAAATGCCCCAGAACGCCGCCATGTGGGGCGAATACCCGCTGAACAGAACATAAATCAGAACCGCCAAAGGCAACGCCGTCGGCCAACCCCGACGCAGCACCCTGAGTAACTTTGGAATCTCCTCTGAGGGCATTCCCTTGAGACCGAGTCTTTTGGCTTTGAAGTGCACAATCGACAACACGCCGATGTAATGCATCGCCGCCGGCACAATTGCAGCCAGAACGATCGTTGTGTAGGGAACCTCCAGGAACTCCGCCATGACGAACGCGGCAGCGCCCATGATCGGCGGAGTAATCTGGCCCCCGGCACTCGACGCGGCCTCAACCCCACCGGCAAGATGTCCGGGATAGCCCATTCGTTTCATATTGGGGATCGTCAGGGAACCGGTTGATACGGTGTTTGCGATGGATGATCCGGAGATCGTTCCAAAGAAAGCAGAAGAAACGACACTGACCTTGGCAAGCCCGCCGGTATAGCGTCCTGCGACCACCGTTGCGATATCCACAAAGAACTGACCCAAACCCATGCGCTGAGCCAAAACGCCAAAAAGAACAAAGTGGAATACGACCGTAGAAACAATCCACAGTGTCACTCCGTAAATCCCTTCGGCGGGGAAATACATATTGTTGATGTACTGTGCCCAGTTGATCCCCGGGTGTTTGAGAATCATCAGCGGCATGTACTGGCCAAAAACCGCGTATGCAGTAAACAGCAGGATGATGATCGGAACAATGATGCCGAGCGTCCGACGGACCGCTTCCAGAAGCACCGCAATCAGGACAGTGCCAAAGATCACATCAATGAATGCGGGATCTCCTTGCCGCAACACCTGCTCAGAAAGGAAGAAACGCCAACCCAGCAGTTCGAAATCAATTTCGTACCAGGTAATGCCGATATAAAGAGACGAGGCAACACCGGCAACGATCAACAACCAGTCCCAGATGGGGACATTTGCAAAACGCCACCAGGTATTGGCAAGCAGTTCCCGTGAGCGATCCCGCTTGAACATCGGGTAGCAGATAAAGACCAGGACAATCACACCTGACATGTGAAATCCCATGTGCCAGTAGTCGACTGGCACACCGGTCCCCGCCGTCACATAGTGATATGCGGCAAAAAGAACAGAAAACAGGAAGGTAAACTTGACCAGCCAAGGACCAACGGCTCTCAGATGAAGGCCTGAGTCATACTTCTGCTCAAGCGCTTCCGCCTTTTTGACATCAAATTCCGCCACACGCTCCCCCTGTCACTCACATCCTCAATCGGCAAACAAAAGAGAAACGGAGGCGGAAAACATCCCGCCTCCGTTTCCGACTAGTCAAACAGACTGGCGGATCAGTTGCTCATGCCAATTTCTTTGTAGTATCTCTCGGCACCAGGATGTAGCGGGATCAGCACGCCCTTAAGTGCCGTTTCCAGTTTGATCGCCTTACCCTTTGCGTGCCCTTTATCAAGCAGCTTGCGGGTATTTTTATTCCAAAGCGCTTTGGTGATGTTATAGATCAGCTCTTCCGGCTGAGAGGCCGAAGTGACCAACTGGCCGTTCACCGCAACGGTGGGGACATCATAGCCAATCGTCTCGTAGGTGCCTGCCGGAATATCGGACGCGACATAGTACGGAATGATGCCGTTGATAGCTTTTCGCTCTTCTTCGGAGAACTTATAGAGCTCAAATCCTTTGGTTGAGCCGAGTTGGATTAGCGCAGCAAAAGGCGTACCCCCTGCATAAAAGAAAGCATCCAACTGTCCGTCCGCCAACCTCTGGGCGCTTTGCCCGAGGCCCAGCTCATGCTCGTCCGCCTTGATGCCGTAGTGCTTGAGAATCATCCGCACCGATACCTGGGTGCCCGATCCTGCCGCGGCCACACCGACACGCTTGCCGTTCAGATCTTTCAGGCTGGACAGATGCTCACCCTTAGGGGTTACCAGATGCATATCTTCAGGATAAAGATTTGCAATCACGCGGACATTGTCTTTTTTGTTGCCAACGAACTTGCCTTCCCCGTTGTACCCCTGGGTCACGCTCTGCGCGCCCGCAAGACCTGCGTCCAATTGACCGGCATGGATAGCATTCATATTCGCGACCGACGCATTGGTCGAGACCGCGATGGCGACAAGCCCTGGCACACCGCAGCTGCCGCCCTTGTCACAGGCACGTGAACCCGGAGGGTTAGAGATCGCGTTTGCGATCAGGCCGCCGATTGGATAGTAGGTGCCGCCCGCGCCACCGGTACCGATGCGGAAAAACGTCATATCCTGGGCCTGGACACTGCCCATCATCAGGCCGAGTGCTGTCGCAGCAGCAGCCAAAAGTCCTCTTTTAAACATCATGATGTCTCCTCGAAAAATGGTGTTAATACTGAGAAAACCGGCCGTATAAAACAGCAATACTGCCGATCCCCCTCAATTTCTCTGAAAAAAAGAATATTGTCAAATTATCAAAAATTTAGTTTATATTATTTTTTAAAATAAATAGTCCATTTTTTAAAGAATTAGGCTGTCTCATGAATCTCAGACAACTCAGCGCCTTCCGGGAAGTCATGCGCACGGGTTCAGTCACAAGCGCTGCTGCGAACCTCGACTGCACGCAGCCTGCCATTACCAATCTCATTCACCGCCTGGAAAAGGATATCGGCCAAACTCTGTTCTATCGGCGCAACCGTAGGCTGAGCCCGACACCAGAGGCCCATTACCTGATGAACGAGGCAACCGAGATTCTCAGCAAAGTTCATACGGTCGAGACCTACATGCGTGATACCGCCGGACTGAGGGTGGGTGAACTGCGAATCGCCTGCATGCCCATCATTGCTGATCTGTTGGCGTCCCAATTCATCGCCGACTATATCGCCGACAAGCCTGATGTCAGCATCTACCTCTCCAGCCAACCTTCGC
>JAERSQ010000068.1 GCA_016845525.1 Pseudomonadota bacterium | reverse complement strand
TCGGCAACCACAAAGGCGCCATGGGTGAGGGGTGCACCCGGGTCCACGATTACCACGCACCCCTCATGAAATTCAGGCGCCATGCTGTTGCCGAGCACCTGTAGCGCGAAAGGTTCTGCCGACGCACAGCCGCTCATACGCATTCCTGTGCGTTAAGCTGGTCGACCAGTTCGTGCAGGGCGGCAGTGTCAGTACAGGCAAGAATCCGATCGATCCATTCAGGGACTGCCGAGAGTCGGGTGTTGCGAATCTGCTGGCGGATCTCCAGCAACTGCGAAGGCTCCATACTGAACTGGCGTAAACCCAGCCCCATCAGAAGCCGGGTAAACACGGGATCTCCAGCCATCTCGCCACACATGGAGACGGGGATGTTTGCCTGGTCACCTGCCTGGATGATATTGCGCACCAATCTCAGCACGGAAGGATGCAGGGGGTCATACAGATAGTTGACCGAGTCGTCTACGCGATCGATGGCCAGGGTGTACTGAATGAGATCATTGGTTCCGATGGAAAGAAAGTCGAGCTTCTGCGCAAAGAGATCTGCCGCGATTGCCGCTGCGGGCACCTCGATCATGCCGCCGATCGGGACATTCGGATTGAATGCGGCACCTTCTCTTTCAAGTTCAGTACAGACTTCTCGGATCAGGGACAGGCTTTGCTCGAGTTCGGGAAGGCTGGACAACATCGGGATCATCATCTGAACGTCGCCGTGCACGGCAGCCCGCAGGATGGCCCGCAATTGCGGCTTGAAGAGAGAAGGCTCACTGAGACAGAGCCGGATCGCCCGCAGCCCCAGCGCCGGCGTCATTGCCGCTTTAGGCTCATCACGGCCCCCGTCTACCTGTTTGTCTGCGCCAAGATCAAGTGTGCGGACCGTGACCGGCCCGTTTACCGCCTGGATGATCTGACGATAGGCCTGGTACTGTTCCTCTTCCTCCGGAGGTTCGGTCCGATTCATAAACAGGAACTCGGTACGGTACAGGCCAACCCCCGCAGCGCCGCTGCCCTTCAGCGCATTGAGGTCTTCCGGCAGTTCAATATTGGCAAGCAGCGTAATCTCTTGATCATCCAGGGTAGCCGCTCTTTTCTCGCCGATCTTGGCGAGTGCCTGTCTTTCGTCGTGCTGGCGCGCCTGCAGTCTCTGAAACTGCTTCAGCAGCCTTTCATCCGGGGCAACCAGCACGGTGCCGGTGGCGGCATCCACAATCAGTTCGTCTTGATCCTGAATGGTGTCGATGACCCCATGCAGACCGACCACGGCAGGAATCCCGAGGCTGCGGGCCAGAATCGCGGTGTGGGAAATCGGACCGCCCAGGCTGGTCACGAAGGCCGCCATACTCCGATGGCGCAGCATCACCGCATCGGCTGGACTGAGGTCCCGGGCAACGATGATGCGGTCGGTGAGCGCATGACCCAGACCGGATAGGTTGGGGCTCCGTTCTGGGCGTTGAGTCAGGACATCCATGACCCGTCCTACCACTTGAGCCACATCATCTTTTTTGGTTCGCAGATAGGGATCCGAGATGTTGTCGAAGAAGGCTGCCAGCGTATTTGCATGGTTGTTGAGCGCCCATTCGGCGTTGATTTTGTCACGCCGGATCGATTCGCCGGGCTCCTTTGAGATCAACGGATCGTCCAGCATCAGAAGATGGACGTCGATAAACGCGCTGGTCTCGGGAGGCGCTGTCGCGGGCAGGTTCGACTGCAGGTGCCGGAGCTCCTGGCGTACCGCCGCGATGGCTCGATTGAATCTCAGGACTTCGTCATCGACGCGTTTCGTATCAATCTGAAATTGCGGCACCTCGTTCTGGGGCGCATCAAGTACCAGCGCGCGGCCAATGGCAATACCGCGGCCGATACCGGTTCCGCCCAGAGAGAGCACTACTCCTCCTCCCCGAAACGTTCGTTGATGAGCTGCAGAATTTCGTTTGCAGCATCTTTTGCGTCGACGCCCTCGGCCTTGAGGGTGAGTTTTGATCCTTGAGGTGCCGCCAGCATCATAAGACCCATGATGCTCTTGGCATCAGCGCATTTTTCGCCCTGAAACAGTTCGATACGGCTCTCATAGTGAGCTGCCGCCTTGACCAGTTTGGCACAGGCTCTGGCATGCAGCCCGAGACGATTGATGATGGTGATCTCCATCTCCACTGACATCGGTCAGGACTCCTTCACAGGGGTCAGATCACGATGCCGGACCTGTACCGGCCCCGCGCTCTCGCGAAACTCCCGGGCCAGCCGCTCGACCATATAGACCGACCGGTGTCGGCCACCCGTGCAGCCAAGTGCCACCGTGAGATAGCTGCGGTCAACGACGTCGAAGTGCTTTATCCAGAAACCGATAAAGGATTTCAGTTGCGCGGCCATCTGGTGGACCAGATCAGCCCCCTCAAGAAATTCGATAACGGGCCGATCGAGCCCCGACAGGTCCCGAAGTTCTTTTTCCCAGTAGGGGTTGGGCAGACAGCGAAGGTCGAAGACGGTATCGGCATCAGCGGGCGCCCCACGCTTGAAGCCGAAAGACTGGAACAGCAATGTGGGGCCCGACTGCAGCGAGCCCTGGGCAAAACTGCGGATGGCCACCCGCAACTCATACGGCGTCATGATGCTCGTATCGATAGTGCGCTCCGCCGCATCCGCCAAAGGGGTCAATAACTCACGTTCGCGCAGGATGCCTTCCCGTAAGGGGGTGTCCTCGTCGGTTAGGGGATGCCTTCTTCGGGTTTCGCTATACCGTTGCAGCAGTCTTTCTGTGCCGGCTTCAAGGAAGACAATCCGCGCGGTGACCCCAGCGTCACGGAGTTGCCCGATTCCAGACGAAAGGGTCCTAAGGAACTCCCGGCTGCGCGAATCGATACTGACGGCGACCTGCTCAATATCGGTTGATGATCCCTGCTGTAGTTCGGCGGTCAGCTGTGGGAGCATGCCAAACGGGAGATTGTCGATGCAGAAGTAGCCGAGATCCTCAAGCGCATGCAGGGCAATACTTTTCCCTGACCCCGACAGTCCGCTGACGATAATCAGATTCATGTTGGGCCTTTTGTTGCGCTAGGGGTTTTACGAGCGGTGGCGGGAACCGGTGTGCATGGGCTTGGCCGCGGGTCTCAGGGGTTCCGCCGGGTCAGGTCAATAAGCTGAACAGGCTGTCCGCGTCATTCGCGTCAGCGACGGCCTGCCGATAACTACTGTCAGAGAATGCCCCGGCAAGGTCACTCAATATGCGAAGGTGCTGGTCGGTCGCTTCGGCCGGGACCAGCAGACCGATCACCATGGTGATGGGCTGATCATCAATGGCGTCAAAATCCAGCGGCTGCTGCAGTTTCATTGCAGCAGCAATCGGATCCTGGATGCCGTTCAGCCGGCCGTGCGGGAGCGCGATGCCATGGCCGATGCCGGTGCTGCCAAGGCGTTCACGCTCGTTGAGAATGGAAAACACCGTTTGCTGGTCCATCCCGGGAAGCTGTCGAGAAAGCAGTTCCGCCAGTTCTTCGAGCATGCGTTTCTTGCTCGATATCCTGACGTTGGCCGCGACCCGCTCACGGCTCAGCAGCCGATTCAGCGGTCCGGAATCGCCGGTCTCATTTGCACGCGCGGCTTGTGTCATGACTTTTCTAAAAGTGTCTTGATTCCGCCGTCTGCCTGATGATGGTCAGCAATCCGTTCCTTGTGTCGGGTAACCTGCCGGTCCAGTTTATCGGTCATGGCGTCGATGGCAGCGTACATGTCCGTAGCGTGGCCCGCAGCGTGAATCTGATGCCCGGGGATGTGAACCGTCACCTCAGCAAGGTGTTCGGTTTTCTCAACCCGCAGCACCACATGGGCACTGGTGACATGATCATAATGCCGGATAACACGGCTGATTTTTTGATTGATATGGTCACGCAGGGTGTCCGAGACCTCAAGATGCTGACCCGTAACAATAACGTCCATGAATACCTCTTATGTCACCAAAGCTAGATTACACTGCGTCGCTGAGATGCCGGTAGGATATTCATCTGCTCGCGGTACTTGGCGACGGTCCGCCGGGCGATCGAAATGCCTTCTTCGCCCAGTCTGGCGGCGAGTTGACTGTCACTGATCGGCTTCAGCGGGGATTCGGATTCTATCATCTTGCGGATCCGGGCCTGCGCTGCACGGGAAGAGGTCTTGGAGCCGGAGGCGGTGGTCAGGCCCGTCGAGAAGAAATGCTTGAGCGGGAACAGCCCGTGTGGCGTCAGCAGGTATTTTTGATCCACGGCCCGTGACACGGTGGATTCATGGATGCCGAGCGCTTGAGCGATATCCTTGAGCGTCAAGGGCACCAGCGCCTTGTCCCCTTCGTCCATAAAGCCCCTTTGCACCGACACAATCTGGGTTGCAACGCTAAGAATGGTCTGATCTCTTTGCTGGAGACTGCGGATGAACCACTGAGCCTCGCGCAGATGGTCTTTGAGGTATTTGCGGGTTGTCTGATCATCGCCATCAAGATACTGCTGGTAGTCGTCGCTGATGCGGATGCCCCGTGCGCTCTCATGATCCAGCCTTACTATCCAGGCATCGTCCTGCCGATGTACCAGGACATCAGGCGTGACCGCCGGCGCCACGGGTGCAGCGAGGCGCTCACCGGGTTTGGGATCCAGTGACTGGATCAGCTCAAGGACTTCGGCCAAGGCGGGCAGATCGATGTCGAGTACCTCGGCGAGTGCCTCGTAGCGATGCGAACTCAGCAGCGCGAAGTGCTCCAGAATAATCTCCCCCGCCTTTTGGCGGTTCGGGGTGGCGGAAGGCAGGGCCTTTAGCTGCAGCGTCAGGCATTCCGCCAGACTCCGCGCGCCAATCCCCGGGTCGGAAAGGCTCTGCACGAGATGGAGCATCGAGTCGATTTCGTCGTCTTCGGCATCGACTGCGGGCTGGAGCACTTGTCTCACTTCGTCATAGGTCGCCGTGAGATAACCTCTTCCATCAAGACAACCGATGAGTGCTTGCGCAATGTGTTGGTCCGTGTCACTCAGTCTGTGCAGGGAGAGGCCTTCCAGCAGCAGGCCGGAGAGACTGTCCTGGCGGCTTTCACAAAGAGGCTCATGATCGTAGGGCGCGCCGTCTGTCCGGCGGGCCGCCGTGGGTGAGGATCCCAAGTGCTCCCAGTGCCGATCGGCAGCAGGCGTATCACGCCACTCGTCTTCTGAAAACGTCTGGTCAGATTGTTCCGATTCGGCCAGCAGATCAGAGTCGGGGCCGAGATCGGTGTCTGACGACATGTCCGCAAGCACATCGGACTCCCCTTCCTCGAGCAGTGGGTTCGACTCGAGGGCAGCGGTAATCTCTTGAGCGATTTCCTCACGGGAAAACTGCAGCAAACGAATCGATTGCTGCAGTTGTGTACTGAGCTGCAGGCGTTGACCCTGCTGGAGATTAAGCGCCTGTTTCAACTTCGGTACCGCGCGAGGGATTAAAGTCGGAAACCGGTTCCAAGATAGACCGACCGGACCTCGTCATGGGCGAGGATATGTTCCGCATTGCCTTCAGTCAGTACCTTGCCCTGGGTGAGGATATACGCACGATCGCAGATTCCAAGAGTCTCACGCACATTGTGATCGGTAATCAGCACACCGATCTGCATGTCCTTGAGATCCTGAATCAGTTTCTGGATATCGATGATTGAGATGGGGTCGATACCGGCAAACGGTTCATCCAGCAGCATGAAGGACGGCCGCAATGAAATCGCCCTAGCAATCTCAACCCGCCGGCGTTCGCCGCCGGACAGGCTGTAGCCATAGTCAGAGGCCTTATGGGTGATACCGAATCTTTCCAGCATTTCATCAGCGCGCTGCTGACGGACATCACGGTCAAGGTCAGGGACCGCTTCGAGTACCGCCAGCAGGTTGTCCCGTACCGTGAGACGCCGGAAAATGGAGGGTTCTTGCGGCAGGTATCCGATCCCTTTGCGAGCCCGCTGATGCATCGGGAGCCCGCTGATGTCCTTACCATCGAGAAGGATAGTGCCCTGGTCGCGGCGGACGAGGCCGCAGATCATGTAGAAGCAGGTGGTTTTCCCGGCTCCGTTTGGACCAAGCAGGCCAACGACTTCGCCGCCGCTGACAGTGATATCGACATTATCAACAACCGTAGTTCGGCCAAACCGCTTAACCAGGCCTTGGGTGGTGAGTGAGTTCATGAATCGGGATCCCGTCGCGACTGCGCTGGGACAGATCGCCTAACCGTCTGCCGCTTTTTGGGAAGAATCACGCCAGTCGCTCTCCCAGCGACTCGAATCCTCTGAAGCCTGAATCCGGGCCGAGGGAATCCATACCTTCAGATCAGCAGACGCCTCTATTTCTTTCCATTTGCCGTTCACGGAGAGAACCCGAACACGTTGGCCTTTGGCGGCCTCTCCCAGGACGACAGACGAGGCATCGGTAGACGGTGTAGATCGCAGCCTGACTGCCGAGCCTGTCACGGTAGCGATGCCGGAGTTGGCCGATACAAACTTGCCGTAGATCCAGACGCGTACACTGTGAGGTGCATTCACCTGCGCCCAGCCGTCGTCAATACGCAGTACCCGAATCGGTAATCCACTGGGCAGGGTACCGAGCGATGCGCCAGTCATACTTTGTGTCGCGAATACCGGAGCACCGGTTTCGCCTACGTAGGCCCGCTCGGATTTTGAGGATGCCGAACGGGTTGCGGCTGGTGTGCCGGCTCCGGCGCTCCCGCCACCACCGCCATCGCCCAATTCGTCGGGCTGGAGGACCATTCGTGGGCGTTCCCCGTCCTGGTCGGGCAGTGCGGTATCAGCATCTTCACCCGACCGCGTGGTGCGCGTTGGCGATGCATCTCCCCCGCGCACGATCATCCGGTCGCGCGCCATGTCATAGACGATTCGCTCACCCTCTATGGCATCACGATCCTGCCGAAGCCGGGCATCGCCGATAAACGTGACGATGTTCTGGATCTCGTCGAGTTCGATCCGCCGGCCGGTACCGACGATATCGTGGTCTTTTCCGTCCGGACGCTGCCGGAAGACGGCCGGGTTTCCGGTGGCAATACCGTGATCGAGTTGCTCACCCTTATAGACCAGTTCGATCTGATCCGCGAGGATGCGTATGGTCCCTTGACGCACTGAGACATTGCCCCGGTAAAGTCGGGTGCCACTGGAAAAGTCCATCTCCACTTCGTCAGCCTCGACGAGCACGCTCTGGTTTCGATCTGACTCGAGCGCAGCCGCGTTTTGAGAGAAAAGAAAGAGGAGCGAAAAGGCAGCGAGGAAATTTCGTGTCATGGCCCAATTTTAGCAAACCGGGCCTGCCGCCCGAATCTAACTGCCTCGATCAAGGCGGACACTGAGGCGCTGGGTGCGGGTGACGCTACCGGGATCTTCATCATTGCCAAATTGGGTGACTTCGACGTTGCCGGTCAGCAGGACTTCAGACCCATCACCGGACATCCAGCCTGATTCGCTGGTTGCCTGTCGCGCGGGCTTGCCCGCCTGATATTGCACGAGATGCGGTTTATCGAGGAGAGCGGTATTGTCGATGGGAAAGTGGGCCAGACGTTCTGCTTTGAGGACATAGATGACCCCGGCCTCGTCCCGGCCGGTGGCTGTGAAATTCTGGATGTAATAGTCGGGCTCATTGGTCTGCGGCGCCGCTGTTTTGTTCTCAGCAGGTTCCAGCAGGTTTACCTGCATCCAGATACCGAGGCCCGCCATGGCACCCAGGACACCGAGCAGAACCAGCCTCTCGAGTTGCGACCGCATGGAGCTTTAGAAGACGCCGGCGCGTATCAGGTCCAGCGTATTCAGCGCCCCAACGGGCCGCTTGTCCGCATCAACGGCAAACAAGCCGTTGATCGAATATCGCTGCATCATTTCCACCGCCTCCGCGGCAAGGGTGTCGGGTGCGATGGTACGGGGCGAGCGCACCATAACGTTATCGATGCGGCAGGCGTTGATATCGATTCCCTGGTTGAGCGTACGGCGCAAGTCACCATCGGTATAGATCCCCGCCAGCAGTCCCCCGTTATCCACGATGCCAACCATGCCGAGGTGCTTGGCTGACATTTCTGCTAGTGCATCCGTGAGCGACGTGTCCACCGAGACGAGTGGTAAAGCTTCGCCGGTATGCATCAGATCTTTGACATGCACCAGCAGGCGTCGGCCGAGTGCGCCGCCGGGGTGGGAGCGGGCGAAGTCTTCGGCGCCAAAGTTGCGCGCCTTGAGTACGGCGATCGCGAGGGCGTCACCCATGGCCAGTGTGGCGGTTGTGCTGGCGGTAGGCGCGAGATTATGAGGACAGGCTTCGCGCTCAACGCTGATATCAAGACTGATATCTGCAGCCCCTGCGATGGATGAATCGGCGTCGCCGGTGAGCGCCAAAAGGGTGTTACCCATCCGTTTGATAATCGGCAGGATGGTGAGGATCTCCGGCGTCTCGCCGGAATTGGAGATCGCCAATACCAGGTCCCCCGGGGTAATCATGCCGAGATCTCCATGACTGGCTTCACCGGGATGTACAAAAAAGGCCGGGGTGCCGGTGCTGGCCAGGGTCGCGGCGATCTTGCTGCCGATGTGTCCGGATTTGCCCATTCCGGTGACGATCACCCGGCCGGCGCATCCCAGCAGGGCCTCGCAGGCGTGAACAAACTGGTCGTCAAGGCGCGTGCCTAAAGACGCGAGCGCTTCGCCCTCGCAGGCGATAACGGCTCGAGCGTCGTCTAAAAAAGCAGATTCGGTCATATCCAAAACGCGTTGTGAATCGTGGGGCCCGTGTACGGGTGCTGGCCCAATTGCGGTTATTCTAAAGGAAAGGCTTTTGCCGATATTGCCGGGTTCAGGGCATGCAACACCCATTGAGGATCGGGACGCGCGGCTGGCGTCACAAAGAATGGCAGGGGACGTTTTATGATCCCGATCTGCCCCGGGAGTGGCAGTTGTCCTGGTATGCAAACCATCTGCGCAGTGTGTGGGTACCGGCTGACGGACTGCATGCGATCAGCCCGGATGAGGCCGCTGTTTGGATTGATGATACTGATCCTGATTTTCGGTTTATCGTTGAAATCGATGGAAACCGGGTTTATTCCGAATCGCTCGACAGACAGTTGCCCGAGGTCAAGGCGCTGGTGCATGCACTTGGGGGCCAACTTGATGCGTTCGTTGTTGAAGTGAAGCAGGACCTGACTGCCAAAAAGCCGTTCCTTGACCAGATCAGGTCGGCGGCAGCCGGGGTTCCCGTGTGTCTGCGAGGATGTCCGGCACACGCATTGCCGGCCGGGTTTGGCGGATGCTTTGATTCACGTGAAGACTTCGCCTCTGCGGATAGCCCTTACACTATCGTCTGCCAAGCCGAAGGGGACCTGGTCGGGGTGCGCACTATTATAGAAACCATGCAGCAATTGCGTGCGGATACCGGTGCACTGATTTTCACTGACCCGGACCGCGCTTTTGATCATGCGGTTAAAGCGCGTACGCTCGCTGATCTACTGGATGCCTGATGAATTCGTTTTCCCGTTATTACAACCACTGGACTGTGTTGCGGCCCTGGCCGTTGCTGGTTGGGCTGTTGCTGGTGCTGATGGTTCTTGGCTGGCATGCACGCGACTTCAGGCTGGACGCGTCTGCCGATTCTTTGCTTTTAGAGAATGACGAGGACTACAAGGTCTTTCGGGACCTGTCGGAGCGTTATCAATCCAAGAGTTTTCTGGTGGTGGCGCTGGTGCCCGAACAGGGTGTCTTTGTTACGACCACCCTGAAGGCAGTGGATCAGCTGGCTCGTGATCTTGAAGAGGTTCCCGGGATCAGTTCAGTCGCCTCACTGCTCGATGTGCCGCTGCTCGCCCAAGGAGAGGGATCGCTCACCGAGTTGGCGGGCAATTACCGGACGTTGAGGAATGGCGGAGTCGATCTTCAAAAGGCCCGCGAGGAATTGACAACCAGCCCGGTCTTCTCCGAGCTGATCGTGAGCACCGACGGCAGAACCACTGCGTTGCAGCTCAACCTGGATGACGCTCTGGAGTTTGATGCTGTGCAGGGCGAGCGTCGCAGATTGTTGCAGCGCATCGGCGAGGGCGAGGCGATACCGGAAGAGAAACAGCGTTTTGCCCAGTTGGACGCGCAGTATCAGTTACAGAAGCAGCAGCTTGACCAAAAGCGCCATGACACCATTGTTGCCGTGCGAGAGGTTATGGAGGACCACCGTGACGCGGGCACCCTCGTCCTCGGCGGGGTGTCGATGATCGCCGATGACATGATTACCTTTATCCGCAATGACCTGGTGACGTTTGGTCTGGGCGTATTCGTTTTTCTGGTGGTGATGCTGGCCATTGTGTTCAGGGCGATGCGGTGGGTGGTGTTGCCGTTAGCGAGCTGTTTTTTTGCGGGGTTGAGCATGGTGGGCCTGCTGGGCCTTGTGGGCTGGCAGGTAACGGTGATTTCCTCAAACTTCATCTCGCTGATGCTGATTCTGACCATGTCGATGAATGTGCACCTTGTCGTTCGGCACAGACAGCTTGTCCGGGATCATCCGGACATGTCACACCAGGCCCGTGTACTGATGACCATGCAGAGAATGTTCTGGCCTTGCCTATACACGGCATTGACGACCATTCTGGCTTTCGGATCGCTTGTGCTCAGCAGCATCAAGCCGGTGATCGATTTTGGCTGGATGATGTCGATCGGTCTGGTGGTGACTTTTGCTGTGTCCTTTCTCCTGTTTCCTGCGCTGCTTGCCGTTTTGGGTCCAGCACAAAAAGAGGAAAGCGCATCAGTTCCCGGCCTCGGATTTACCGCAACGCTGTCGCGGGTAACGGCGAAACAGGGCCGTCTCGTCATCACGACATCCCTTGCCTTGGCGATCCTGGGCGGGATTGGGATTACCCGTCTCGAGGTCGAAAACAGTTTCATTAACTATTTCGGCAAGGACACCGAGATCTACCGCGGACTCAAGCTGATAGATCGTGAACTGGGCGGGACCACGCCGCTTGACGTTATTGTGCGGTTTGAGCCGGAACCCGAGATCGCCGCCTCAGATGAATCTGATGACGACTTGGCACTGTTGTTGGGGTCAGTGTCACAGGGCGATCCGGTGGACTACTGGTTTACACCGCGGAAGATAAAGACGGTATCAGCGGTGCATGACTTTCTCGAGAGCCGTTACGGGGTCGGACAGGTGTTGTCGCTGGCCTCGCTGATCCGGGTAGGGGAGTCGATCAGCAAGGCACCGTTCGATACCTTTGAACTTGCAGTGCTCTATAAAAGGATGCCGGACGATCTCAAAGCAGCGTTGCTGAGCCCCTATGTGTCAATCGAAAGAGACGAAGTGCGTCTGACGGCCCGGATCCGTGACTCCCTTCCCGATCTTCGGCGCAATGCGTTGCTCCAGGAGATTCAATCGGGGCTCCAGCAAGATTTGGGCCTGAAGTCCGAGCAGTTTCAGGTGTCCGGACTCGTCGTGCTTTACAACAACATGCTCCAGAGTCTTTTTTCCTCGCAGATTATGAGTCTCGGCGTGGTGATGTCGGGAATTGCCCTGATGCTGCTGATCCTGTTCCGCTCTTTGCGGCTTGCGGTGATTGGCATTGCCCCCAATCTGCTGGCGGCGTCGATTATTCTGGGTGTGATGGGCTGGGCCCGGATTCCTCTGGACATGATGACCATTACGATTGCCTCTATCACCCTAGGCATTGCTGTGGATAACAGTATTCACTACATCTACCGTTTTCGAAGTGAGATCGGGCGCATCGGTGATTACGTGGAGACGCTGCATTACTGTCATGCCAACATCGGGCGCGCCATTTTTTACACCGCCATTACCATCATCGCCGGATTTTCCATATTGGTGCTGTCGAATTTTCTGCCCACCATCTTCTTTGGTGTCTTCACGGCGCTTGGCATGGCGATCGCGTTGCTGGCATCATTAACGCTCCTGCCAAGACTGATTCTGTGGCTGCGTCCTTTTGGCCGCTGACAGTAAATCACCATTTGAAGTCAAGGCGCTAACTTTGCAAAATAGCGGTCTTGATCCCGCTTTCAGGCTGACCGCGTGACTTTGTTTCTCCGATTGATCCCGGTGGTAAACCGGGCTGTGAAAAAGTCCCAGCATTTTGCGCTGGGTCTGGTGATCGCTATGGGATGCGCTAGCGCGACTGCCGCGCCAACGGCAGACGAGATGATCCAGAGCACAGTCAATCAACTGATCAGTGAGTTGCGCGAACGCCGTGCAGAACTTGAGGCGGATCATGGCGCGCTTTACGCGCTCGTCGAGGACATCGTGATTCCCAGGATCGCGGTGACTAAGGTATCCAGATTGATTCTGGGCCCCTATTGGAAAACCGCGACTGAGGTGCAGCGTGAGCGGTTTACAACGGGCTTCATGAACCTG
>JAERSQ010000067.1 GCA_016845525.1 Pseudomonadota bacterium | reverse complement strand
CGCTGCCTTGATAAAACCCGCAGTGCCTGAGGTGATCTGGAGATGCCCCACATTGGTTTTTACCGAACCCAACGCACAGAATCCGACATTTTCGGTCTGGCGCTGGTAGACCTGGCAAAGGCCGTCAAATTCGATCGGATCACCCACAACCGTGCCGGTGCCATGGGCTTCAACCATGCCAATAGTGTCTGCCGGCACCTTTGCCATGGCCAGCGCTTCCGCTACCGCCACCGCTTGTCCGTCGCTTGAAGGAGCTTGGTATCCGACTTTTGCCCCGGCGTCATTGTTGACGGCAGTACCCTTTACCACTGCATGAATGTGGTCCCGGTCACGCACCGCATCATCCAGGCGCTTCAGCAACACTGCGCCGACACCGCTGCCAAAGATCGTACCGCCCGCGTTTGCATCAAATGATCGGACATGTCCATCAGGAGTGACAATCATCCCGGGCTGATAAAGATGTCCGGCATGCTCCGGCGATTGGATGGAGGAACAGCCAGCCAGAAAAAGATCGGCTTCCCCTGATTTAAGGGCTTGGCAAGCCATATGAATGCACACCAATCCTGTAGAGCAGGCCGTTTGGACGTTAACGCTGGGGCCACCCAGGTTCAGTTTGTAGGAAGTGCGGGTAGCGAGATAGTCCTTATCGTTTGCTACCATTGCCATGAAACCCCCCATGGAATCCAGGGTAGTGACAGCAAGGTCATCATTCGGGTCGAGTTGCGCCCGATTAGGCAGGACGTTGTTGAACAGGTACGTGTTCATTGCTGCGCCGGCATAGATCCCGACGCTGCCGGGGTAGGTCGTGGGATCATAGCCCGCGTCCTCAAAGGCTTCCCAGGCAACCTCGAGAAACTGACGTTGCTGGGGATCCATCAATTCGGCGTCAAAACTTGAATACCCGAAAAATTCAGCGTCGAAACGTCGGGCATCCTTTAAGAGCGGGCTTGCTGCCACGTACTCCGGTCGGTCATAAACGCCGCGGCTGAAACCGCTTTGGCCGAGCTCTAACTCGTCAAAAAACGTGATGGATTCCTCGCCTTCTAGCAGGTTGCTCCAGAACTCTTCGATAGAGTCTGCCCCTGGAAACCGGGCAGCCATCCCAATGACGGCAATATCGTGTGATCTGGTGCCTGAGACGCTGTCCCTGATCGCCATTCGAGCCTTGGCTTTGTCCGTGGCAACACTACCCTGACCGTCTTCCAGCATCTGGGCCAGAGCGGCGACCGATGGGTGCTTGAACAGATCCACAAGAGACAGTTGCGTGTCGGTTTGGTCGTTGATCTGCCCGAGCGCCTGCATCAGTATCAGGGAGTCAGCCCCAAGTTCGAAAAAACTGTCATCTGGTGCGATATCGACTCCCGGCAGCAGACCGGACCAGACCGCTAGGAGTTCGCTGATCACTCCCGTGGTAGCCGTGCCCCCAACCGGCTTAATCGTGGGTTGTTGGACAGAGATGAGCGACTCGAACTTCCCACTCTGGAACTGCTTGATCAGGCGCTTGTGCTGGATTTTCCCGATCGCAGTCTTTGGTATCGACTCCATCGGTAGAGATAAAAGGTAATCTGCTCTGACACCGAGGCGCTGGCTAAGTTGCGCCTGAATTCGGCGTTGCATGGCGGCTAGAGCCTCCTGTGAGGCCGGTTCAGCCGCATGAAAAAAAACAGCAAGTTTTAGAGCGTTCTCATTCGGTGGAAAGACAGCGCACGCCGCCGTATAAGATGGCGTTATTCCGTCAATCTCCTCAACAGCAGCCTCAATGTCGTGATTGGATAAATTGACACCGTTGATGACGATTCCGAGCGTGGTACGACCCAGGAGGTAGAGATCCTTATCCAGAATGAACGCCGCGTCGCCGGTGTCGAACCAACCATCCTCAGTGAACGCCTCGTTTGCTTCCGGGTTTCGGTGATATCCGGGCATCAGCCCGTCACCCTTAAGCTGAAACTGTCCGATCTGGCCCTCATTTCTCAACTTGCCGGAATCGTCAACAATTCGCATGGCCATGCCCGGGATAATCGGTCCGAGATTGGCAAAAGCAATACTGTTGGGCTCATCCGGATCAATGAGATGTACATCACCGTCAAGACTATTGCGGTCAAGGTGTGCAAACTGAATGGAGGTGCCCGGGGCAGGAAGGTGATAGTTAACTCCGGAACAGACTTCGGCCATGCCGAAAGCCGAGATAACAGATTCAGAGCGCAGTCCATAAGGCTCCGTCGCAGCCAGAAAAGAGAGTACCGTGCTGCGTGAAATGAGTTCACCCGCAGACAAGAGACCCTTGACGCAACTGAGATCCCATTGATGCGCCTCGGCTGTTCCGGGTTTTTGTAATTGCTTCGCAATGAGCCCAAAGGCAAAGTTTGGAGCCCAGGTATGGGTGGCGCGGTATTGATCGATCAGATCAAGCCAGCGAGTTGGCTTGGCGAGCACGTATTCTTTCGGTGCGTAGACCAGATCACTCCCACAGAGGATAGGGCTGAGGTGATAGGCAGAAATGTTGCCGATATGATCAAAGGGCAGCCAACTCAGGATAACGTCTTCGCGCTGGTTGCCGCACAAATCATTTGCGCCACGGCCGCGCGCAAGCATATTTCGATGCGACAGTGTCACCGCTTTGGGCAGACCCGTACTGCCTGAGGAGAGTGTAAAGAAAGCGACGTCATCGGGCTTGGCCACGTGCTCGTGCCCGTCGTCTTCAGCACTTATCAATTCGCTGTGTTCGAGAAATTGAGCATCGTGAAGGTCCGACAGGCGCGCCGACCGCAGAATCGCCGATTGATATTCTGGGTTGCTGAGTATGACTGGCTGATTCATCAGCTCATACAGATG
>JAERSQ010000066.1 GCA_016845525.1 Pseudomonadota bacterium | reverse complement strand
GCCTTTCTCTACAGCGGCATGCTGGCGTACCGCATCCTGACTATGGCGATCCGGGGGGCGCAGGCGGACTCTGCAATAAAGGTGCCTCGGGACAGGGCGATCAGCCGTCAAAACATCAAAAGCCGGGGCCTCATCCAGGATGATGCCATCACCGGCGGCCGGATTCTTTTTGAGGCGCAGGTGCAAAGTTCCGAACGCATGACGCTTGGGGTGATCGAGCGTGCACGTGAGAGTGGCGCCGTTGCGCTCAACTATATGGAAATGACTGGCTACCGGATCTTTGAAAATGAGGTCAGCGGGATTGCCGTTCGGGATCTGGTTGATGGTTCGCTTGGAGAGATTCAGGCGAAACTGGTCATCAACGCCGCTGGTCCGTGGTGTGACCACCTGAACCGGGATGCCTCACTGCACCGGCTGAATACCGGCTTTGCTCGCGGTGCCCATATCGTTACACGGGCTTTAACGAGCGATTATGCTGTCGCCCTGCCTTCCACTTTCCAAAGCGATGGTGTGGCGACAAGGGGACATCGGCACGTCTTCGTTATCCCCTGGCGCAACCGATCCCTGATTGGAACGAGCTACCTCGAATCCGACGAACCCTCTGAGTCATTGGCTCCCACCCAAGAAGAAATTTCACAACTCGTGGATACGGTCAACCAGGGATTACCCCAGGCCAACCTCACTCACGCCGATGTTCTTCAGTCCTTCGCCGGTTACTACCCTTTGCAAAGCGCTTCCATACAGCAAGGCGTCTATCAGGGGACAGGAGAATACCGTCTGGTCGATCATGCGATGACTGACGGAACCCAAGGACTGGTGACTGCGCTGGGCGCAAAATTCACAACAGCCCGGCGCCTGGGGGAAATGGCCGCACAACTCGCGGAGAAAAAACTTTCAGGCACTCACCATGCCAATCGACTCCCCACCCGCTCGGTAACAATTCAAGGGGGTGACATTTCCGACCTCACGCAGTTTAGAGCCAAGACGCATGACCGGTACCGCGATCTATGGTCCGAGTCCACGTGTCACTATCTCATCAGCTGTTATGGATCCCGTATTCATGAAATCGCCAAACTGTGCCGCTCTGACCCTGAACTCAACCGGCCCCTTTTGGATGATCAGGAAACCCTCGCTGCCCAGATTACCTTTGCGGCCCGTCACGAATCAGTCGTTCATCTCACGGACATTCTCTTTCGCCGGACCGATCTTTGCCTTCTGGGCGATCCGGGGGATGCTGTGCTGATTGACTGCGCTGATCTCGCTGCGAAGGTGCTTGGCTGGAGCGAAGCGCGCCGCCTGACTGAGTTAAAATCCGTGCGCTCTGAACTTGCGCGGAGCATTCCGGCTGCAGCAAACGAATGATCCTGGTTTGAAAGTTCTTCACATCGCACCAACGCCGTTCTTCTCGGACCGGGGCTGCCATGTACGGGTGCTCAGTATCCTGAGAGCGATCGAGACCTGCGGCGGGTCCAACATTCTTTGCACCTATCCCCTCGGGCGCGATCTTCCTGATCTGGATATCCGTCGTATTACGGCGGTGGGCGGCTATGAGCGGACTGAAGCGGGGCCTCAGAAAGGCAAAATCCTCGCCGATATCAAACTCATCATGCTTTCGCTGAGAACGGCTTTCAGGGAGCGGCCCGATATCATTCATGCACACCTGCATGAAGGCGCGTTGATCGGCTGGCTGGTGCGGTGCGCACTGATCTGGCGGCGCATTCCCCTGGTGGCCGATCTGCAGGGTGGCCTGGTCGGTGAACTGGCTGATCATGGCTTCTTTTCGCGTCTGGGGGCGCTGGGCAACCCCTTGCGCTGGATCTTTCGCCTGATTGAATCCTTCACCCTGGCGCTGCCTGCTCACCTTTTCTGCTCCTCAGGCAACAGTGAGCAGATATTCCGAAATGACTACCGGATTCGGGCAAGCAAACTCACCCGCCTGGATGACCGGGTTGATCTCGCGACCTATGACCCGGCGCATGTTACGGCCGTCACCTCACCCTTCGCAGAAGATGTCTTCGTGGTGACTTACAGCGGGTCGCTTCTGCCCATCAAGGGGCTGGATGTGCTTCAGGCTGTCATCCTTTCGCTGACCGAGAAACGTCACGACATCGGCTTTTTGCTGGTGGGCTATCCCACTGATGCCATGGCGAAGTTCGTTGAAGCGCACGGCATCGCGGATCGGGTTTCACTGGCGGGACGGGTCGCTTTTGAGTCGCTCCCAGACTATCTTCTGAGCGCCCATGTCGGTATCGAACCGAAGCAGTCCGCGTCAGGAGAAGGTAGCGGAAAACTGCTGCACTACATGGCGGCAGGTCTCGCGTTGGCGGCCTTCCCTTCCGAACATAACCGCACTCTTGCGGGAGACGAGGCGCTCGCACAGGGCAGCACGGCTGACGCCCTCGTCGCCCAGATTGACGCCCTGGCAGACGATCGCGCCAGGTGCCGCGCAATGGGTCTTAAAAACCGTGAGCGGGCACAACCGTATTCCCTGCAATCGGGCGGCAGAATGATTGCAGACGTTTATCAGAACCTCGGCCTGGCGCCGCAGGCTTAACTTTTACTGCACGCAAGGAGATGCACTGATGCGAATTTTGGTCACGGGAGGCACCGGTTTT
>JAERSQ010000065.1 GCA_016845525.1 Pseudomonadota bacterium | reverse complement strand
ACGATGACCCTGATCCGCCCAGTAGCGTTTTCGGTCAAACGGGTACAGGGGGAGATCGACATAGGAATAGGCGGGATATCGTTGACGGCTTTCTGGCAGAACGCCGGCAGCGAGAAGCCCCTCATGAGCCAGAGCAAGGCCGTCCAGAGAGGATTGCTCACGTTTAAGCGTGGCCAACGCCCTGATGCCTGAGTCAGCAGCGTCCTTCACGAGTCCGGTCAGAACAGGTTGGGGTCCCAATTCGAGAAAGACATTGTGTCCGGTCGTCTTAAGCCCCTGTTGGCATTCAGCAAAGCGGATGGTGGATCGTATTTGGCGGCACCAATAGGCAGGACGGGTGGGGCCAACGGGGTCAACAGAACCATCCAAGTTGAGCGCCATGGGAATCTTGGGCGGATGCAGCTTAACTGATTCAAAAGCTTTCGCGAATTCGGCCAACATAGGCTCCATCAGATGACTATGAAAAGCATGAGAAACTTTGAGCGCGGTCGCGTGTTCCCCGCTTCTTTGGAGCATCTCGCAAAATGCGGCGATCGGTCCACTGGGGCCAGAAATCACCGTTTCCCGTTTCCCATTCACCGCTGCGATATCAATCTGTCTTTGTGGGTCAGATGCCTCGAGTGCTTTAAGTACAGCTGTTTCAGGCATCCGCAAAGCGGCCATGGCGCCGCCGGGCGGCAGCGAGCCCATAAGCCTGCTGCGATACTCCACCAGTTTCAGCGCATCTTCCAGAGAGATTATTCCGGCAATGCAGGCCGCAACGTATTCCCCCACGCTGTGTCCCAAAACTGCTCCAGGGGTGAAACCCCAGTGAAGCCACCGTTGGGCCAGGGCATATTCCAGAACAAACAAAGCAAGCTGACTGTACTGGGTCTGGTGGATCCGTTCATCGTCGCAATCGCCGGTGATCAGGTCGGAAATCAGAACATCCCGAAAGGGCGCAAGGATCTTCGAGGCGGTGTCGACCGAAGTCCTGAAGACCTGGTCGTTCGCGTAGAGTTCCGCACCCATTCCAGCGTACTGCGCGCCCTGGCCAGTGAAAAGCCATACACATTTTGGAGGACTGACTGAGGGAGGACTGACGGTGGGGTGCCCGGTATCGTTATCCAAAACACTCTGAATCCTGGATGAAATATCGGCGGCGTGGCGGCCGGAAAACCCTTTCCAAAGAGCAAAACGGGAACGGTGGAGGTGGACCGATGCGCAGATATCCGCTATTTTCGCGCGATCGGAATGAACGAGCGCGAGATAGCCTTTGGCCTGATCCCGCAGACTTTTTTCGGAGCGGGCACTGCACTCGAGTGTGAATATCGGATCAGGAGAAGCGGGCAGTGGATCCGGTTGACTGACGTGCTCGGCGAGAATGATGTGGGCATTGGTGCCGCTAAATCCGAATGCACTTAACCCGGCACGACGTGGTTTCCCATCCTCTGGTACCCAGGGGGTGGAGGTTGAGATCACCTGTAGCGGAGCATGCGCCCAGTCGATCAGCGGATTGGGTCGGTCAAAATGCAGGTTGCCCGGGATTTCATTGTGTTTCAGCGCAAGGAGTATTTTGATCAGGCCGCCCAGGCCTGCAGCGGGTTCCATGTGGCCGATATTGGATTTGACACTTCCCAACTTTATTGGCCGCTCCCGGTGTTGCCCCAGCGCTGCCATCAGTGCTTCGACCTCGATGGGGTCTCCGAGATGGGTACCTGTGCCGTGAGCCTCGACATAGTCAATATCTGAAGGGCTGATGCCGGCATCCCTGATCGCTTCTAGAATGACAGCTTCCTGGGCTTTTGCATTGGGGGCAGAAAGGCCTGCAGTGCGACCGTCCTGGTTGATCGCGGATCCCTCAACGACACCATGTATTCTCCTCCCATATCGTTGGGCATCCTCCAGCCGCTCCAGTACGACGAATCCGCCTCCTTCACTTCGGACATAGCCGTTGGCATCGGCCGAGAAGGTTTTGCACGCGCCATCCGGAGAGAGCGCCCCCAGGCGGCAGAACGCCACGTGTACCTCAGGCAGAAGGATAAGATTGCTTGCGCCGACCAGAGCGATATCCGATTCACCTGATCGAAGACTGCGAACCGCCAGATGCAGGGCAACCAGCGAGGAGGAGCATGCGGTGTCAAGCGTCAGGCTGGGTCCTTTCGTTCCGTAAAAATAAGACAGTCGTCCTGCCGCTGTACTCATTGTTGACCCAGTGAGGCTGTAGGCATCAATGAGTTCGCTATGGCCACTATGCCGATGCAGCCTTGCGTAATCATCGCCGGACATGCCGACAAAGAATCCGGCCCTCGTCTGGCTGAGCGAGTCCGGGATGATTCCCGCATCCTCCAACGCTTCCCAACTGGTTTCCATCAGCAGCCGTTGCTGGGGGTCCAGTGCAGCAGCTTCACGGGGAGATATCCCGAAAAAAGACGCATCGAATTGATCCACGGGTTGGGAGATCAGACCCGCTCTGGCCGTGTACATCCTGCCGGGCGCTTCGGGGTCGGCATCGAGATACTGGTTTACCGGCCAGCGCTGATCATC
>JAERSQ010000064.1 GCA_016845525.1 Pseudomonadota bacterium | reverse complement strand
GGATCAACTGCCTGAACGTGCCCAGATCATCAACAGACCTGTCACGGTCCGAAACTGGAATGAGAAACTGGCCGCCTTGCGTTATCCGGATTTCACCCCGAAGACATTGGTCTCCCGAAGTGAGCAGGAAATCGCTGGATTTCTTCGTGACCAGAAGCGGATTACCGTGAAACCCGTGGATGGGCATGGCGGCAAGGGCATCATATTTTTGGACGTCGACGGCGAAGGGATATCACAGCAGTTGGATACGGCGACCCACGGAGGGCGCCACTGGGTGGTAGCCCAGCAATACCTGCCGGCCGCGCGCGAGGGAGACAAGCGTATCCTGTTGCTGGATGGTGAGCCGCTCGGCGCCATCCTTCGTGTCCATGCCGAAGGGGCAGAGTTGAATAACCTCGACCAGGGGGGAAGCGCCCAAGCGACAGAATTAGATCAGCAGGATTGGAGAATCTGTGAAGCAATGCG
This sequence comes from Pseudomonadota bacterium, assembly GCA_016845525.1. Taxonomy (GTDB): domain Bacteria; phylum Pseudomonadota; class Gammaproteobacteria; order Arenicellales; family UBA868; genus UBA868. The sequence goes on along the minus strand of JAERSQ010000064.1, from coordinate 2,379 downwards.
CGATGATCTCGTGGCGCATGGCGTCCGTTTCGCCGGCATCGATGTCATCGGCGGGATGCTGATTGAGATCAATATCACCAGTCCAACTGGGCTTCAGGAAATGAGCCGTTTCGATGGGGTGGATTACCACCACCGTGTGATGGCATCTTTTGAATCTTAAGCGCTAGTCGCCCAGCACCAGGCCTTCGCGTCGAGGGTCTGCCCCGCCAAGGAGTCCGCCGGAAGGCAGTCTTTGGATCAGATGAAGTCCGCTATTGAGGTTCCGAATCCGGACTTCGTGCCCCATATCAGTAAGGGCTGCGCTAAACCTTTCTGCTCCCGCATGAGACTCAATGTCTGTTGTCCCGTTGCGGTTGCAAAAGTGCGGCATGGCGGCTGCCTGCTGGGGATTCATCTGCCAGTCGAGTATGCCAATCAGGGCTTGCGCAACGTAGCAAATAATCCGGCTGCCACCGGGGGATCCGGCAACCAGAGTCGGCACACCGTTGCTGTCAAAGACGATAGTCGGCGCCATTGAGCTGCGGGGTCGTTTACCTCCTTCAACCCGATTGGCGATGGGCTGGCCGGCTTTAGCCGCCCTGAAAGAGAAATCGGTCATCTCATTGTTCAATAGGAACCCTTGTGTCATGAGCATGCTGCCAAAGCCGGACTCGATGGTCGTTGTCATGGAGACGATATTGCCTTGCGCATCGACAATGCTGAAGTGACTGGTCCCGGCAGGCTCGATTTGCTGCATGGCGGCATGCGCAATGGTAACGCCGGGCGGGTTGCCGGCCGATGCTTTACCCATCGAGCTTGAGAGCTGGATCAACTGACTGCGATCCCTTAGGTATTCTTGATCGAGCAGTCCCGCAACGGGCACTCCAACGAAGTCACTGTCCGCCATGTAGCGTGCCCGGTCAGCAAAAGCCAGACGAGAGGCTTCCATTACAAGATGAATACTCTCGGGAGCAAGGCCCATTCCGGCTACATCAAAACGCTCGATGAGTTGCAGAATCTGACCTACTGTGAGCGCTCCCGAACTCGGTGGACCCATTCCGCAGATGGCGTTATCGTGGTAACGAGCGCAAACCGGCGGCCTTGAAAGGGTTCTGTAGCCATTGAGGTCCTGCATCGTCATTAATGCAGGGCGGCCGGATGCCTCCTGAAGCGTCTCGATCAGTTTCTCACCGATCGACCCCTCGTAGAAAGGCGCGATGCCTTGTTCAGCAATCAGTTCCAGGGTCTGTGCGAAGTCGGGATTCGTGAGGTGATATCCCTCTGGCAGCGGAGCCCCTTGATCAGTAAAAAAGTATTCTCGGGTGGCGGCAAACCGATTGAGATATTCCTTTGATCCTTCGATGGACTTGGCCATTCTGGGCGATACGGCGAATCCTTCGCGCGAGAGTGTGATGGCGGGTGCAAAAAGCTGCGCCCAAGGGTGCTCACCAAAGCGTTGGTGGACGGTGTGCAGTAAAGACAGGGTGCCGGGCACGCCGACGGCCCTTGGACCAAGTCTTGCCGCCCGCCATTTGATTAGTTCGCCGGCACTGTTCTTGAAGTAATCAGCATCGGCAGCACCGGGAGCCGTCTCGCGACCATCAAAGCTAAAGAGCGCCTTATTCTTGGCGTCCCAATACAGCATGAATGCCCCACCGCCAATCCCCGAAGACTGCGGCTCAACCAGGTTCAGGACAAGCTGTGCCGTGACCGCTGCATCAGCGGCGTTGCCACCCGTTTTGAGGATTTGGTAGGCCGCCTGGGTGGCGAGCGGGTGCGCTGTGACCGCCATGAAGTGTTCTGCTCGGACCGCTTCTTTATCCTGCCAGCCGGTTGAAGGCTCAGGATCGGGAATTGAACTGGAGGCTAATGCCGTAAAGGTGCTCAAGAAAAGCAGCACACCTGCGCAAAAGGCTTTAAGGCTGTGGTCGGAATAAAAAGGCATAGTGTCGTGGGCGGGTTTTCGTTTCGAGTGAAGGTTGTTGGAGGGGCAGTATGCGCTAGTGCACGGGTTTGGGACACCAAATCACACGGGTCCCGCACAGTTTGTCCCAGTTGCTGTGTCGGGTATCGGCCGGCATCCAGAAAAATCCCAGCCCCAGCGTGACGATAGAAAGGCATAACCCCATGAAGCGCTTTACGGCATCACGCCATCCGAGTGCCTGCCCGTCTTTTTGGATGACTTTTAATTGCCATGCCTTCATGCCGAGCGTTTGCCCGCCTTTGACCCAAAAGCCGCCGAAGTAGGCAAAGCATACGCCCAGCAAGTAGAGCCGCTTTATCCAGAGTCCTAAATCTGACCCACCGACAATCTGGTCGAACCACGGCAGGGGCAGGGCAGAAATAAAAACAATGCCCAAAAGGACAAAGAGATCGTAGAAAAGCGCGCCAAAGCGTCGG
>JAERSQ010000063.1 GCA_016845525.1 Pseudomonadota bacterium | reverse complement strand
CCCGTGGCGAAACTCTTGGTGCCGTCGATCGGATCAATCACCCATAGCCACTCGGAGTGAGTACTGTCTTCTCCTTCTTCCTCTCCGTACACGCCGTGATCAGGGTACCGTTCAGCGATCATCAGCCGCGCCTTTTGCTCGATTTCAAGATCTGCGATGGTTACGGGGGTGCCATCCGATTTACTCGAGACATCATGAGGCCGGCGGAAGTATTTCTGTGTGATATCTCGTGCTTCGGCGGCGATTGTCGCTGCGAAATCGGCGAATTCAGAAAAGGCGGGAGTGGACATAGCCAGGATAACTATTGTTGCGGGTCCAGTCGGGACAGATCCACCTCTTGTAGGATCTTTTTACGTCCGCCAAATCCGACCATTCGAGGGGATTTGTCAACAATTTCAAAATGGGCGGATACCTTTTTGAACTTAGCGTACAAGACGCCGTTTGCGGTATCGCGGGAAAGGGAAAATCGGGAAATCACCTCAAGACCGTCGCTATCGATATGCAGCGGATCGATATGGATCTCGTCTTCTCGTCCCTGAACGAGCATTCGCCCCTCAACATTCTTGACGTTTAGAAAATCGTCAATTTTGGATTTCTTTTTCTCCGGATCCCGGAACATCTGCAGGAGAGGTTCTACATCGCGCATGGCAAGGTGCATTCTGGCGCTGACCTCAAACGGCTCTTGCCAGACAAGACGACCGCGCTCGATTTCAACTTCTCCCCACCAGTCTTCGTCCGTCTTTTTGGCTTTCGATGAGACCTGTACATTGTCAAGACGAAGGGATGAATCATTCAGTCGAAAGACCCGGGTCCGCCAATCTCCTTCAGACAGGTTTGCAGAGAGGTGAAAGTCAGCCTCAATTTCCCGGTTTCGAGCGGACAGCGTCACATCAGCGCCGGCGATCTCTATCAGGCCGTGGGCGACACCGTTATCAATGGAGAAGCCTCCGTGGGTGGTTGCTGACCCAGACAGGAATCTGAGCCCTGCAGCGGGCGGTATAAATTTGTTGTAGTGCCGGACGTCCTCAACCCGGCCTTGCTCGATATTGAAGGAGAGGGCGCCCGTGCCATCGCCTTTTTGAGAATAAAGCAAAAGGCGGTGGGCCTCCCCCTCGATATTGAGATCAGAGCCGGAAAGATAGGGCGCATGACTCCCCGGCTCGGAAATCTGAAACGCATCCAGGTCGATCTGAATCTCTACCGGCCTTTTCCGTTCCGGATCTACAGAAGCTTTCAAGGTGCCGTTGCCGGTTGCCTCGAACTGCAGGAATGTGGTCTTCAGGCTCTCTGACTCAAAAGTGAGATCGGAGCCGGGCATGAGTTCCCCGTTTTCAATTTTGAGCCGGGCTTCAAGGTCTCCCTCACCTGTGGTTGTCAGGTTCAGCTCACTGTCTGGCAGAAAAGAGACCGGACCAATGCTGGCAAAATTGCCCTTTGCGTTTACGGTCCCCGTAAAGAAGCGCAGTTTGTCCTTGCCTTTAAATTGACGAGGCCTGTGGCTCGCGATCGACAGGTCTGCGTCGATCTGTAACGGAGCGCCATCATTTTTGGCGCCCGTCTGGTTGTTAATGACCATCGATCCAACGGCACGGTCTACCTGCATGAGACCCCCTTTGGTAACGATGCTCATCTTGAGGGTATCCAGGGTTCCTGATCCCAGGAATGTCATGTCAGCCACGCCCGTGAGATTCTGTATCTCGGCTTTCCGGATACCGGTCGCAGAAACGTTATCGAGTTTTATGGTCCAGGGGGGTTTTGCGTTGTCGCTGCTTGATTGGCTGACCCCCGTGACTTTCGCATACCGGACCTCGACACCGGCGGCTTCGGCCTGTGTGATCGCCACCGTTCTTGAGAGTAGGCTAAATACAGAGACGCTGACTTTTCCCGTATCGACGACCAGGCTGAACTGGTTACGAGGCGTTGTTGACTGAAACTCAAGACCGCTCACGACAAAACGGCCGGGAAGGAGGGTCCATGCGCTTTCCCAGTACATAGTGAGTTTTTGGGGCTTGATATTTGCCAAAACCTGGGCCGCGCCCGTCAAGATCATGACGTTTGCACTAACCGGGTAGGCGAGCAGCGCCAACAGCAAAATGATTAGGCTTCGGCGGCTTCGTTTAGTACGCATCTGCTTGTATCCTTCGAGGTGATCTAGGGGGAGAAACTTTTGATACCATTTACCGGCAAGCCCCGGTGCATCGGTTTCGGATCACCATTCATGTTAACAGACGATTCAAGCTCTTGATATCACGCACACGCCGGTCTCTGTCTATTTGCTCCAGCGTCTTGTTGCTGGGGCTTCTGGCCGGTTGCGCTTCTCTTCCTGGGCCCGTCGAGAGGGCAGAAGAGTTTACGGTCGCGGTGACTGGGGATTCAGCGCTTGATCAAACCATCTCCGACTTCCTGGCGCCGTACCCCGATCAGAGCGCGGCACATTTTCTCAAAGATGGGCTGGACGCTTTTGCGGCACGGTTGACGGCCGCCGACCGGGCGAGTCGGTCAATTGATGCCCAGTACTACCTGTTTCACGACGATGTCACCGGTGGACTCTACGCCGAGAGGTTGCTGCGGGCGGCCAAGCGGGGCGTGAAGGTGCGGTTGCTGCTTGACGAC
>JAERSQ010000062.1 GCA_016845525.1 Pseudomonadota bacterium | reverse complement strand
TCTGCTTGACATACATGACAAATTCAAACCCTCGATCTTGCTGATCACTCACGACTTGGTGGAGGCAATTCTCCTCGCGGACGTTGTGCTGGTGATGACAACCCGCCCAGGGACCATAAAGGTCAACATCAATGTGGACCTACCCCGCCCTCGATCGAGAGACATGATCCTCTCAGAGGAGTTCACCCAACTTCAGAAGCAAGCCATCGCCGCCGTACACGAAGAAGCGCGTAAGGCGTTTGAGCGCGGCGAGAAGGAACTCGCCTGACCCAATGCTGAAGCAGCTTCAATCGACCCTTAACTGGCGCGGCTTCGTCGCCATCTTCGGTTTTTTTCTAATCTGGTACTTAGCCTGCATCCTGGAATTACCAGGTTTCGCCGAAATGGCGAATCCGCTGGAAGTGATCCAGATGTTTGTGCGGGAGTACGCGCATGACGATCACTACTGGCTGTCATGGGTGACGAGTTTCCAGAGGGTGCTCTATGGATTTCTTTTTGCCCAGCTATTCGGCATACCGCTTGGACTATTGTTCGGCACCAACGAAAAATTCCGAAATCTGTTTTTCCCCGTATTTGAACTACTTAGACCGATCCCACCGCTGGCATGGGTGCCGATGTCTATTCTGTTCTGGCCTACCAATGAATCGAGCATCATTTTCATTACGTTTATCGGGGCCTTCTTCATTATCGTAATAAATGTCTTCGACGGAGTACGCGATATCAAACGCGAGCATCTTTGGCTGGCACTTTCACTTGGTGCGCCACGGCGCGTTATCTTCCTGCGGATCATGCTCCCGTCTGTTATTCCCTCGATCGCGGTGGGAATGACTCTCGGAATCGCTATTACCTGGGACGTCGTCATTGCGGCGGAAATGATTGCCAGCGACAGCGGGCTCGGAAGGCTAACCTGGGAGGGCTACGTCAGTAGCACACCTGAGGTTCTGGTGATCGGCATGATCAGTATTGGCTTGGCTGGATATCTTTCCACTAAAGTGGTCAACACAATTGAAAGAAAGATGATGCCGTGGCGGAGGGTGAGGCGTTGAGCACGTCTGAAGTCCATGGGACAAAAAGCGACAATGCCGGGATCTGGCTGGATAAAGTCAGCAAAAGTTTCTCCTCACCCGATGCAGGAAAAATCCAAGTCTTTCAGGAACTTTCGGTTAATTTCGAGCCAAATAAGTTGCACGTCGTTATGGGAGCATCTGGTTGCGGCAAGTCAACTTTAGGCTACCTGCTTGCTGGTTTTATCTCTCCGGATCAGGGTAGCGTTGGCCTGGGATCCAACGCTGTAAGAAAACCAGGGCCGGAGAGACTTCTGGTCTTCCAGGAGACAGCACTTTGGCCCTGGATGACGGTCCTGGACAATGTCATTTTTGGCCCCAAAGTCCGCGGCGACGCTGATGCCAGAGAAGCCAAAGATGCCGCTCAGGCACTATTGAGAAAATTTGGGCTAGCTGAGTTTGCCGACAGATACCCGGATCAGCTTTCAGGGGGCATGAAACGGCGAGCAGAAATCGCTCAGGCTTTGATCAACCGGCCGGAAGTCATGATCCTGGATGAACCTTTCCGCGGACTCGATGTTATGACCCGTGAGATTCTCCAAGAGTACTACCTAGACCTATTTGAAGAGACTCGGCAAACAACCGTCTTCATCACATCTGAGCTAGAAGAGGCGCTTTTTCTCGCCGACAAGATCTACATCATGGGTGATCAACCGGCTCAGATTCTCGACGTCATTGACGTTGACCTACCCCGGCCGCGGGATTTTGAGGTCACCGTAAGTAAAAAATATCTGGAGTACAAAGAGCAGGCAATTGAACGGCTCTTTCAATCAGAGGAGTCATAACTTTTTTTTCAGTGTCCGAGATCGAGGGCGTTGAAATCACACCAACCCACAAACTATCAAAAACGGAGGAGATACCAAAATGAAGTTTCTAAAAATGGTTGTATTAATGTTGGTTTTTGTTGTATCCGGTCGGGCGTGGTCTGCAGAAGCAGTTGATATCACATATGGATACCACCCTTATTGGACCGGCGGCTGGAATGGAGTCATCATCAAGCATCTCAAGCTGCATGAGAAATACTTGCCAGCGGGCAGTAAGGTTCGATTCGAAGCGCACTTAACCGGCCCACCTATGGTAAACGCGCTCTTGGCCGACAAGATGCAGATCGGCACTATGGGGGATATGCCGTCCCTCGTTGCGACGACCAAAAGAAAGATTGCCGATATCCGATTGGTCTCCACCCCGATGTTCAGCAATGGCCAGAACTGCAACAAGATAGTTGTGCCTGCTGATGCGCCCGATTTCGCAAGTGTCGAAGAGGCTGGCGCCTGGCTGACAGGCAAACCATTCGCTGTTCATCGGGGCACCTGCGCCAATAGATTTGTAGACTCAGTGATCATGAAAGGCGCCTTTAAGCCATCGGAGCGACTGAGCATGACGATTGAGGTTATCACCAGCAACTTCGAAAGCGGCAAAATGAAAGGTGGCGCGGCAATGTGGGAGCCACACGCACGGCGCGTGGTTGAGTTAGGGCATGCCAAATACGCTGCTACAGGGGCTCCATGGGGCGAAACGGACGCCGACTTCACGTTGATGCGTCAGGACTTCATCGAAAATCACCCAGAGGCAGCTGTAGGGTGGATGAAGGCAGAGATCGAAGCGATGCAGTTCATGATCGACAACCCGAAGCAGACCGTTGAAATTCTTTATGAGGAACTGACCGGATACCCAAGATCCACAATTTGGTCAGCGATTTACGAGGAGAATCCTGTGGCGATTGGAGGAGATCCAGTTACCTACCAGGCCAAGATGGTTTTTGATGACGATGTCATCACCCTCGCAAAAAACGGATATGCATTTCTTCATGAGTTGAAGGTGCTGAAATCACCCAATCCACCCGAGAACTTCTACAACGACGGACCACTGCAGACCGCCCTTTCGGAGATGAATCTAAAGGCGCCGATCGGGGATATTATTGGAAAGCCGCGGTCCACTCGCCCGTATGACGACTGATTCAACTTCAGCATAAAATTCTGGGCGCCCTTGGGCGCCCTTTTTTATTTCCGGATCAAATCCAGTTGCACTGAGACCGGTTGCCGTAAATCATCAAGGACCGGGCAGTGTTGATTAACAGCTTCCCGGAGACGTTCCAACTCTTCGTCACTGGCCTTGGTCTCAACCTTGATCTCCCCGGTAATATGCGAAAAGCCCGCTCGAACTGAATTGTCTAACCCAAAAAATCCGCGGGCATCGGAGTGCCCGGTCACGCTGACAGAGACTTCTTCCAGCGGAATCTCGAGCGCATCCGCATATAAACGATACGTGACCTCATGACACGCTGCCAACGCAGCCAAAACATATTCACTGGGGCGAGGGCCCTGATCCGTACCCCCCATCCCTTTGTTTTGGTCAACAACAATATCAAAGCTGCGCGCTTTTGCCCTACTCATAAACCCTTCGACCAGCTGACTGTCTGCGCTCACCGTTACCGCACATTTCTCTGGATTGGCGGACAGGACCGCCCTTTTCTCTTCCCAAATCTCTTTGAAGTCTTTTTTAATCATGAATGGTCTGCTCAGTTCGCTTAATGGGTTATCCAGGAGCGACCGCAAAGGTGCGGCTCAAAACGGAGGCGTCCTGACTGTTGGTCGACAAATATACCTGCGCTTCATCCAGCCCGTTCGTGAGCCATATTGAATAGAGGAATCGCGATTAACGCTTTGCGAGTGAGCAGTGGGCCATTTGTGGGCAAAGAGTGGGATTTGAGTGGGCGATAACCCTTTTTTAAGTTATTTTTGACCGCTATGTACGAATAGGTTCTAATTTTTTTGGGATAAATTCAGGAAGACAACTATATTTTAGATCTAAATTGATAGTGTAAATCTTGCCCACTTTGGTTTGATATTTATTTACTTTCAAAAAAATCTTTACAGAAAGGAAAAAACCCTCTAAGTTCGGTGGGAGTGAAAGAGGCGCAGCCTTCGCTAATCGGTTTGTTGTTGAACCGGCTGGTCAACACAACAGGGTGGGGTCATTTCACGTACCACGCTCCGTCAGGAGCACATCAGGAGTAAGAGAGGTAAATAATGCAGACGCAGACATCATCTGGTCCACAGGATTCAATCCGGTCTTTGTTGACAGACATCGAGAATTTCTGTCGGTCCTACGATATGGCAGAGACCACATTCGGCCGTCAGGCCGTCAACGATGGAAAACTGTGCCAACGGCTTCGAACCGGCAAAGGGATCACGATCAACACGGTCTACAAGATTCAGGATTTCATCAGAAAGAAAACGACACTGTCCAACCCGCTCTCGGTGACCCCCGGTTCAGCCGCCAGTCTCATCAGGCAAGAACCGCGGAGTCACTCTCACCTGGCATACTTAACCCCAGAAAAAACTGACACGTCCGTCAGCAATGTTTCCTCCAAGAAGCGACCATTTCGCTTCTACGACAACCGCCAGAAATACCTTGGCTTTGTGAACACCTGTGACGAGAAATGGAAGGTGGCAGAACGCGCGGCACACGAACTCTCTCACGTACAGCCGGTGCCCCCGGCGCTCAGGATTTTTGATGCCGGAGTGGGCGATGGATCGGTATTAAGCTACCTCTTGCGGGCCACACATCAGAAGTTTCCAACTATCCCGTTTTTCGTCGTCGGGAAAGAAATCAGCCTTGAAGATGTGAGGCTCTGTCTTGATAACCTGCCGGACCGGTTTGCCGAGCACCCGGCCAGCGTTATCTGTATCACCAACCTCTTCTATAGCGAGGCGCCCTGGCTGATGCCCGGGAACATAGATGCGGCGGCGGCGCTCAACTGGCATGAAATCTCACTGCAGGGGTCTTCGGCGCAGGAATACGGAGAACAACTCAAAGCGATCGACGAGATTCTGGTCGACGGTTGGGAAGTCAAGGTGAGCGAAAAAACGGGAAATCCACGTTATGTCAGGCCGTCGGTACTGGTGATTTTTCGGGAAGACAGCCGGTTTTTGCTTGACTCAGTGATTCCACGCCGAGGGCAGGTCTCCGGCGACTATGACCTGATCCTCGCAGCACAACCCTGGCGGGCGCGGATGAGCGCCCAGTTCAAGGCAGAGAAAGTGCTCGCGCCGCTGGTTCGAAGTCTGGGTCCCGGAGGAAGACTGTTGGCGGTGCAGTCTGCTGGAGGGGATCCTGGAATGGAACTCATCAACCTGGTCTGGCCTGACGAAAATCCTTTTCAGGTCAACCGGCATGAACTCCTTAAAGCGCTGAAGGACAAGCTCGGACGCGCTGCATCAAACTATAACTTCAACGCGGCCTCAGACAACAAGTCGATCATGAAGTATGAAATGAAGACCCTGCCGAACGAGATCTTGGGCGGGATCGGTACGTCAACCTTATTCGCAGCCTGGAATGCGTCAACCTACGTTGCCCAGATAGAAGACGACCGACTGCAGCCGGCGGTTGCGTCCGGGGCCTACCTTGAGGCAACGGAAAAAGTCCTGCAAAAACACAACGGGATCTGGTTCAATGACGAGACATTTGTGATCTCCCGTAAACGCAATTCGATTGCGCACGGCGCCTCGCACAATTCGTCAGCGTCCGGTCAGTTATCCTCCGGCAAGTAATCTCTCCAGGGAAAGTTCGAAACATGAAAGACCACTATTATTTTGACAATGCGGCAACCACCCTGCCGAAGCCGGAGCCGGTATACCAGTTCATGGATCAGTTCTTCCGAAGCCATGGAGTGAACCCAGGCAGGTCGGGGCACGAACTCGCCGTGGAGGCCGAAGCCATGATCGTTCAGACACGACGCATGCTGGGCGAGTTTTTTGGATATTCAGGAGATCCAGCGCGCGTCACATTCTCTCAGAACGCGACCGACTCTATGAACGCAGCGCTGTCCGGCATGCTGAATCCGGGTGATCACATGATCATTACAAGAATGGAGCATAACTGCGTACTGCGGCCGGCCAATCACTTTGAGCGCGATCACGATGTCTCGGTCACCCGTATTGGTGCCGATGCCAATGGATTTGTGGATCCAGACGAAATTGCCAAAAGCATTCAGCCCAACACCCGGGTGGTGGTCGTGAATCATGCCTCCAACGTAACCGGCTCTCTTCAGGACGCCGCTGCAATCGGCAAACTGGTCAAGGAGACGGACGCTGCGTTTATCCTGGATTCATGCCAAACCGCAGGCGTGGTACCCATCGCCATGGATGACTGGGGTGTGGATGTGCTGGTCTACACGGGCCATAAAGGCCTGTTTGGACCCATGGGTATCGGCGGTATGCTGGTAGCGGAGGGAATTGAGATTCGGCCACCGCGTACCGGCGGCACAGGGGTTAACTCTATCTCTCCGTTTCAGCCGGATGAATACCCCTATCGCATGGAGACCGGCACCCATTGCCTGCCCGGCATTGCCGGCCTAAATGCTGCCCAGAAGTGGTTCGCTGAACTGGGTCGCGCCCACGGCGCGGATGCAGACAGTACTCACGGACAGGCCTGTGCCGCGGCACTGGCACACATTCACGAGCAGGAACTCAGCGCCACTTCGCACCTGCAAAATGCCTTCAACAGCATTGACGGTGTCAAGGTCTACGGCCCCGAGATCGGACAGCCTCGCGTCTCGACCCTGTCGATCAATATCAAGGACCTGCCTGCAGACCAGGTCGGTGCCATGCTTGACGCGGATCATGCGGTCTGTGTTCGACCAGGGCTTCACTGCGCTCCCGATGTGCATGAACTGCTTGGCACCGTTCCCCAGAACGGCACCGTTCGCTTTGCCTCTGGCTACTTCACTGATGATGAAGACCTGAAGCAGGCGGTCGAGGCAGTGAGGGATCTTGCTGAGTACTAACAGATCGCTAACTTCTTTGACCCAGCGGCTCAACACCCAAGGCAGGATATTTCTATGAAAGTTGCGGAAAGCGTGATTGATCTGGTCGGCAGCACCCCGCTCGTTCGACTCAACAACATCGTCGAACCGGATATGGCGACGGTGTACGCCAAAATGGAGAACCTCAACCCGTCAGGTTCTGTAAAAGACAGAATGGCCATTAATATGGTTAAGCAGGCCGAGGAAGCGGGCCTTCTCAAACCTGGCGGCACGATTGTCGAGAGCACTTCGGGCAACACCGGGCTCGGGCTCGCCATGGCCGCCGCCGTCCGCGGGTATCGCTGCGTCTTCACCATCCCGGACAAGATGAGCCAGGAAAAGATCGACATGCTGAAGTCCTACGGAGCTGAGGTCATCGTCACAGAGACAGCGCTCGACCATCATCACCCTGACAGCTACGTCGAAGTCGCAAAGCGGGTCGCCCGGGAAACGCCTGGCGCTTTTTATACCGATCAGTACTCAAATCCTCACAACCCTGAAGCGCACTACCTGACGACCGGTCCTGAAATCTGGGAAGACACAGACGGCAAGATCGACTCTTTGGTCGCGGGCCTGGGCACAGGCGGCACGATCTCGGGCACCGGAAAATATCTCAAGGAAAAAGCGGCAGAAGCCGGGCGCGAGATCCGAGTCGTCGGCCCTGATCCTTATGGCAGCATCTACAAAGAGGCGCATGAGAAAGGCGAATGGAGCGAACCCTCACTCTACCGGGTTGAAGGCATTGGCCATGATTTCATGGTAGACACACTGGATTTTTCGGTCATCGACGAGGTGATGAACGTCTCCGACCGCGACTCCTTCCTGATGGCGCGTCGCCTTGCCCGACAAGAAGGCATTCTGTCCGGCGGTTCAACCGGAACCGTGTTCTTCGGCGCCCTGCAGGAAGCAAAAAGACAGGGGCCGGGCAAAATCGTCGTCGCCATTGTCTGTGATGGGGGCGACCGATACATCAGCAAAGTCTTTAATGACGAATGGATGCGCGATATGGGATATTTCGCGCCGGACAGTCATCTGGGTACCGTTCAGCAACTGCTGGATGCACGCAACCAGGAAGTTGCTTTTGCGGGTCCTGAAGACCCCCTGCACGAAGTCATTGCAAAGATGGCCTCAGCCGGTATCTCGCAGATGCCAGTCGATTCCGGGCAGGGAGACCTTCGCATGATCGAAGAACTCGACATTCTCAGAGCGGTCGCAAGCGAGGAGCACGATCTGAACGACAGCGTGCGGGATATTGCCCGCCCACTTGAAGGGCGGATCAGGCCTGATGACGATCTCAGCCATCTTCAGCAGATCTTCGAGCAGAACAATGTCGCAGTTGTTGTCAATGAAGGTCGCGTTCTGGGGATCATCAACAAGATTGATCTGCTTGAATTCATCAATCATCACAGTCGTCAGACAGTCTGATACACCGCGGACTGTCATCGAAACTACGGAGAAGCACAGTGAAATTTGATACCAAAGTCGTCCGCGCGGGCATCAGCCCTGATCCCACCACCGGCTCGATCCTGCCCCCGATCTATGAAACTGCTACCTATGTGCTTCCGGAAGTCGGCCGCGACCTGGGTTTTGACTACACGCGTTCATCAAACCCCACACGACAGGTATTGGAAGAAAATCTCGCCGCAATTGATAGCGGCAAGTATGCCGTGAGTTTTGCCAGCGGCATGTCAGCAGTGGATTCGTGCTTCAAACTGCTATCAGCGGGAGACCATATTGTTTGCGGTGACGACGTCTATGGCGGTGTGACACGCCTTTTGGATAACGTGACCGCTAACCAAGGTATTGATGTCAGTTATGTAGACACCACCAGCCCCGATGCCGTCAGGAATGTGATCACCCCCAAGACTCGAATGCTCTGGATTGAAACCCCGACCAACCCGCTGCTGAAGGTCAGCGACCTTGAGGAAATGGTCAAGATCGCCAAGGAGAACGATATTCTGCTGGGCGTGGACTCCACATTCGCAACACCGGTCTTTCTTCGACCGCTCGAATATGGCGCCGACATCGTGATGCACAGCACCACAAAGTATCTTGCCGGACATAACCAGATCATCGGAGGCGTGATTATTACCAATCACCAACACGTCTACGAAAAGATGAAGTACATCCAGAAAACCATCGGCGCCGTATCAAGCCCGTTTGACTGCTGGCTGAATCTCAGCGGTCTCAAAACGCTGCATTTGCGCATGAAGCGCCACGAGGAATCCGCGCTGGCAATTGCTGAATTCCTGGAGAGCCATAACAAGATTGACCGGGTGCTTTACCCGGGTCTTGCTTCCCATCCTCAGCACGCTATTGCCAAGGCGCAGATGTCGGGCTTCAGCGGAATGATTGCTTTTGAATTAACCGGCGGCACGGAAGCCGGAAAGCAACTCATGAATCATGTTCAGCTGTGCGGGCTTGCCGAGAGTCTCGGCAGTGTCGAGACCATGATCACACATCCGGCCAGCATGACCCACGTCGACGTGCCGGCCGAAGACCGGCGCAAACGTGGGCTGACAGATGGTCTTGTTCGACTCTCTGTGGGTATCGAAGACGTTGAGGACATCGTCGCCGATCTGGAATCTGCGCTGGAAAAAGCCTGATACAGCCGAGGCCGTTTCGGGAAGGCTCGCCCGTCTTGGCTTAGGCTTATAGGATCTTTGCAGAGTAGTCGCCGGAGTAAGTCACGGCTGTCTTATCTCTCGACAGCACTTTCGCGTTAAGGGAGATCACGCCCCTGCTCTGCCTCTCGAGCAAGTCAATAAACCGCGCTGTCTCTTCAGGTGAGGGCCAGTCGCAGCGTGCCTGGATCATCTGCTCACTGCAGGGGCGGGCGTAACGCACATCGCTTTTGATCACTGCGATATCGGTGTGATACCCCGCTTCCTCACAGACCAGTGAGGTCATTGCCCAGCCAGAGAGCGTGCACAACGATGCCAGCGTGCCGGCGAACGCCGTTTTCTTGTCGTTGAAATTGGAGGCAAGCGGCGCCTCCAGGACCAACCCTGTGTCATCGACCTGGCCAGGCCGAATATCGAAGTGTCGAGCCATCGGGACATTTTCCCGCAGATACGCCACCAGTCGTTCAAGCGCGATCTGATGCATCGAGGCTTCCCAATTTAAAGAAACATCCCTCACTGAACACGCCCCACTGCCCGGGCGCCTCCGGCGACGGCCTCACCCGCTCCGCCAACTCGTAATACACCGCACGGTTAATCAAGGCCCAGAGGCCATCGCGCACTTCAATATAGGGCGCAGGTTCGCCACTGATGGGATCCTCATTGACGCAGATCGGATGTGCCTCACCCGCAATCACGACATCATCCACATTGGTCCGAAAAATGAGTCTTTGCGATTCGCTCTCGCCCGCGCATTCAAGCTCTACCGCGAGAAACGGCGCGTCCTCGACTTCAATGCGCAGTTTCTCCACCGGCGACACCAGAAAGAAATCTTCCCCCTCCCGCTTCATCACTCGGGAGAGCAGCCGAACCAGTGAGGGGCGCACAATTGGGGAACCGAGATAATGCCAGGCGCCATCGCGACTGATGCAAAGCCCCATCTCCTTTTGTATCGCAGGCTGCCACGAGCCCACGGGGGGCAGTTTTGCATCCCGGGCTGCCTGGGCCATTCTCTCCAAAGGCCCCGCTGATTCAGGATGAACTTCAGTCAGGGGAGTCTCCCTCAACAGGCCGGGGTCGACCCGAATCATCCAGCGCCACGAAGGTAAAGATGCCTTCGGTCACCTGCTCTTCGGTCCAGTCGTGTCGGCGGCGCACCCAGGTATCAACCTTGACGGCAATTGAGGTGGTCCCAATTCTGACGGTGCTGCAGTAGCAGCTCACCTGATCACCCACCTGAACAGGTCTGTGAAAGGTCATGGCGTCGACTGCCACGGTCGCGACCCGGCCCCCGGCTGCCGCAAATGCGTGAGCCCCGCCCGCCAGGTCCATCTGCGCCATCAGCCATCCTCCAAAAATATCGCCGTTCGGATTTGCATCCGCCGGCATGGCGATGGTGCGGATTAACGGAGTCTCATCGGGAGGGCCGCTCAAGACGATGTACTCCGTGGCGTACGGCCCATCAAATAGAACTCATCATTGGGCCGCATGGCCGTCAGATTCGCCATACGGTTCGACAGCGCAAAGAACGCTGCAATTGCGCCAATATCCCAAATATCTTCGTCATCAAAACCGTGGCTGCGCAGCGCCTCATAATCGGATTCCTCAAGGGCCGCCGAATTCAATGCGACCTTTTCCGCAAAGGCCAGCATTGCCCTTTGTCGCTCGGTGATATCCGCCTTGCGGAAATTGATGGCAACCTGGTCCGCGACCAGGGGATCCTTGGCATAAATCCGCAATATGGCCCCATGGGCGACCACACAGTACTGGCAATCATTCGCGCCCGAAGTTGAAACCACAATCATTTCCCGCTCGGCCTTGGAAAGGCCGCCCTCGCGAAGCATCAGCGCATCGTGATAGTCAAAAAAGGCGCGGCATTCACCCGGGCGATGAGCGAGTGCCAGAAACACATTGGGCACAAATCCTGCTTTTTCCTGAACGGCCATAATCCGATCGCGAAGATCATCCGGCAGTTCATCGAGTTCGGGTACCGGGTACCGGCTGATGGGTTTGTCGCTCACGGCGCCTCCTTTTGACGATTGATATTTATTTTACTCTGGACATCCCGTCTGGCCTGATGAATGCCTGAAACGGGATTTATCAGGATACGGATTAGTTTGTGGACTTCAGGAGCGCGTCCACCTCCAACAGCGCGCGTAACTCCCTGCGTGGCTCCTGCCAACGAAAGCGGATCGAATTCCGGACAATTTCGTCATCCAGCGCTTTCAGCTCGTCGACGATGGGTGCCCAGTAAATCAATGCATCAGGGCTCTTGGTGAACGCACTCTCGTGCTCGGCAGCTTGAGAAAAATCTGCCGAATCCAACCGGACCGTCACTTGCTCCACAGAGCGTGCAAAATCAGATCCTGCTTCCTCTGGCAACCCGGTTCGTTCCAACACCGGCTGGACTGCGGACTTCAGAATCCGGCGAATACGGGCGGCGTCAGATGCCTTAAGAAAAATCAGCCCTCCAGCAAAAACAGCAAGATCTGATACGCAGGCTGCCCAGATCTGCCATTTGGCGATATTGATGGAGGTGAGAAATTCCTCATTTTCAAAAAGTTCGGGAAAACGGGTTCCAGCGCGGGTCTTGATGTAGCCATACAGGGACGACTGGGCAACGAGGCTGGATCTCGTCTCTATGAACGTGCCCAGAGTCTCAGAATCGAGAACCGGGTCCGGTTTTTTTGTGTTCCGGGTCAGGTACTCTCCAGCTTTCTTTAGGAAACTCAAAGACATAGCGTTCTATTTCTATGTTACATTTTGTAACAGGTCTGAGTTTTTCGCCTCAATGTACTGATGGAACGGACATTTCTCATTTTCGGCCTTAGCGTGCTGGCACTGGTCTCACCCATGACCGTCTGGTGGCTGCGGCCCTCGCTGCCCTGGTATCTGCCGTTTGTGATCTGGCTGGTGATCATTCTATTGATTCCCTGGGCACATCGTCGCAAGGAGAACCGGTGATCCTTTCAGCGCCCGGACTCTTTGTCAGCAGTCTGCTGTATCTTCTTCTGCTGTTCTTCATCGCCTATGCCACCGAAAAACGCTGGGTCCCTACCTGGGTTCCTCGGCACCCGGCGATCTATATTCTGTCGCTCGGGGTCTACGCTACCACCTGGAGTTTTTACGGCAGTGTGGGCTACGCTGATTCTAACGGCTTTATGTTCCTGACTGTTTATCTGGGACTTACGCTCGCTTTCATCCTGACGCCGGTCCTGTTAAGTCCGATTCTGCGGCTCGTCCGGGAATACCAACTCACCTCGTTGGCAGATCTGTTTGCTTTTCGCTTTCGCAGTCAGGCGGCAGGCGTCCTTGTCACCATCTTCATGCTGGCCGGCACACTGCCTTACCTCGCACTGCAGATCAAAGCGGTAACGGAATCGGCAAGCGTACTGACCCAGCAGTTTGCACCCCAGTATCTCTCACTCGGATTCTGCTCGCTGATCATTCTTTTCACGATCCTGTTCGGTGCACGGCACATCTCACCGCGTGAGAAGCACGAAGGGCTTGTGGTCGCCATCGCCTTTGAATCCCTGGTGAAACTGCTCGCATTGATTCTGGTCGCCGGCATCGCCGTGTTTGGTATTTTTGGCGGATTCGGTGGTCTCACGGATTGGCTCGACAGTCACCCCGAAGCGCTCGAGGCAATGACCCAGCCGGCTCAGGATGGCCCCTGGGTCAGCGTACTCATCCTCGCTTTCGCAGCAGCGTTCCTGCTTCCCCGGCAGTTCCATATGCTATTCACTGAAAACATCTCCCCCCAATCTCTGGCCAAAGCGGCCTGGGGGTTTCCCCTGTTTCTCCTGATACTGAACCTGGCCATCCCCGTCATCCTCTGGGCTGCGGTTAAGGAAAATCTCGGCACAGTGCCCGACTATCATGTCCTGGGTATCGCGCAGCAAACGGGATCAGTGGCCGTCACCATCTTCGTATTCCTGGGGGGAGTCTCCGCAGCCAGCGCGATGATTATCGTCACCACACTGGCGCTTGCCGGAATGACCGTCAACCACCTGCTCCTGCCGCTGACGGGCACACCCAGTACCCAGGTAAATCTCTATCGTTGGCTTATCTGGGGGAGACGGACCATCATTGTATTGCTGGTACTGGCCAGTTATGGATTCTTCCTGACCTTTGAGCGCAGTAGCCATCTGGTGCAGCTGGGTCTTATTTCCTTTGTCGCCGTTGCGCAGTTTCTGCCCGGTATTATCGGCACCCTCTTCTGGTCAGGTGCCAATCGCAACGGTTTTATTGCCGGCCTCGTTGGGGGCGCTGCTACGTGGTTTGTTGTTCTCGTCGTTCCATTGGTCTCGCCCGCCGGATCTGATGCTCCGGCGCTCTGGGAGCTTGCGGGTCAGAACAAATGGACTTTCGCCACGCTGGCATCGCTCTCGATCAATACGGGGCTTTTTGTCCTGCTGTCAGTACTGAGCCGCCAAAGTGCATCGGAACGCGAAACGGCCGCTCTGTGTGTACAGGAACTGCTGACTCCTTATCGCAGTCGAATCAAGTTGGCTTCCTCACGAGAATTTGCACCCGCCCTGGCCGGAGCCCTTGGCACACAAACTGCCGAATTTGAAGTACGCCGGGCACAGCACGACCTTGAAATGCGGGAAGAAGAAACGGAGCCCAGCGCTTTGCGGCGATTGCGCGAGCGGATTGAGCGAAACCTCTCCGGCCTGATGGGGCCCCACTTTGCGCGCGATGTGGTCGAGATGCGCCTCCCCATGGACCGAGACGAGAAAGTCCCTGCCGCAGAACAGATGCGCCTCATGGAGGATCGTCTGGAAGCGTCCCGCAGTCGCCTGCAAGGTCTTGCCGCGCAGCTCGACACGATGCGCCGATACCACCGCCAGATTCTTGAGGAATTGCCGGTCGGTGTCTGCTCAGTTAGTTCGACGGGCGTGGTAACAACCTGGAACCGCGTGATGGAAAATCTTTCCGGCATCAGCAAAAACACGGCACTTGATGCCCAAATCGACAACCTCGCATCACCATGGGACAGTTTTCTTCGTGACTTTATTGCCGGCGGACAGGCTCATGTTCACAAGCAGCAACTGGAAACCGAAGACGGCAGCCGATGGCTAGGGATGTACAAGACGGAAATCAAAAAACCCCAAACCCCTTCCGATATTGAATTTGACAGCGAGTCGATCGGCACCACGGTCCTGCTGCAGGATCTGACCGAGACCCATCAGCTGGAAGACCAGTTGGCACATAACGAACGGCTCGCCTCCATTGGCCGCTTCGCTTCCGGCGTCGCGCATGAGATCGGCAATCCTGTGACAGGCATTGCCTGCCTCGCCCAGAACCTCGAATCCGAGATCTCCGATCCGGAGATTTACTCCGATATTCAGGGCATTCTTGAGCAAACCAGCCGGATCAACAACATCGTACAAACACTGGTGAACTTTGCACGTCGGGGTGAAGCGGATCTACTGCAAAAACATACCTTCGGCCTGCGGCTCTGTCTGGAAGAAGCTGAGGAACTGGTGAGGCTGTCACGGCCCGGCAGCACCATGGATGTGGCAATTGACTGTGACGAAACCATTGAAGTCGAGGGAGACCGGCAGAGACTTTGCCAGGTCTTCGTCAACATCCTGAGCAATGCCTATGATGCCAGCGACCCGAAAGGCGTCATCCATATTCTTGCCCAGAAAAATGCATCTGACGTGCAAATCAAGTTGCGTGATTATGGTCACGGGATGAGCAAAGAAGTCAGTGAACGTATATTCGAACCTTTTATGACCACCAAACAGCCGGGGGAAGGCAGCGGACTGGGCATGGCGCTCACCTACGGCATCATTCGCGATCACGGCGGTCACATTGAAGTCGACAGTGTTCACGGGGCCGGAACCGAGGTCCGCATCTTTCTGCCACAAATAGCCTAGGCAAGCTCCTTATGGAACGTATCCTGATCATTGAAGACGAAGCGGTTATCCGGCAGGCACTGGCGAAACTGCTCAAGCGCCATGGTTACGATGTCTCCCAAGCGGCATCAGTCGCCGAAAGTGAATCGCTTTTCAGCCTGGACACCTTTCATCTCGTGATTGCTGACCTGCGTCTGCCCGGGGGGCTAGGGACTGAAGTCATAGAGAAATGTCACCCCACGCCCGTCCTGATCATGACGAGCTATGCCAGTATCAGTTCTGCCGTAGACGCGATGAAAGCCGGCGCCGCGGATTACGTTGCCAAGCCCTTCAACCACGATGAGATCCTCGTGGTAATCGACAGACTGATCCGTCAGGATCTTTTATTCCGCCAAAATGCCGCTTTACGAAAAGATCTTCAGCGCGCGTATCCGGTCTGGGGCATGGTGGGGCAGTCAGATGCCATGCAGGCAGTCTTCTCCCGTATTGAGAAAGTCGCGGCAACGGACTCGACGGTTCTCATTTATGGGGAATCCGGCACAGGAAAAGAACTTGTTGCCCGCGCCATTCATGAGCAGGGAAGCCGGCGTGACGCACCCCTCGTCACCATGAACTGCGCGGCCATCGCCGACAGCCTAATCGAGTCAGAACTCTTTGGCTATGAGAAAGGCGCCTTCACTGGCGCTGACAAGAAGACACCTGGACTGATTGAGAGCGCGAACAACGGTACTCTATTTCTGGACGAAGTGGCGGAACTTTCCGCCAGTGCGCAGGCTGGACTGCTGCGGGTGATTCAGGAAGGAGAACTGCGTCGAATCGGATCGAACCAGACCCAGCATGTCGATGTCCGGGTACTGGCTGCGACCCATCGCGATCTTGCACAACGGGTCGAAGAGGGGCTCTTTCGGGATGACCTGCGTTACCGTCTTCAGGTAGTTGAAATTGATCTTCCCGCACTTCGTGACCGCAAGGAAGATCTTCCTGCGCTCGCGCACCACTTGCTGGAGCGAGCCTGTCAGAAGCTGAACCGGCCATTGTGTACTCTTGAGGATGAGACGCTGTCGAGACTGCTGGACCACGATTGGCCGGGCAATATCCGGGAACTTGAAAACGCGATTGAGCGTGCAGTCATCCTGACAGAGAGTGACGCCATCGAACCGGGTCTCGTGAATCTCAATCGAGACGATCCAACGGCATCCGCATCAGCCTCGATCCCGCCAAAGAAGAGCTCTCTTGACGATTACTTCATGGATTTCGTCCTGACACATCAAAACGAACTGACCGAAACTGAGCTGGCGCGGCAACTTGGAATCAGCCGAAAAACCCTTTGGGAGCGCAGGCAGAAGTTCGGGATTCCCCGTACCGCAACGCTTCACAACCGCTAGCCAAACTCCCCCGCCATAAGGGCGGGCGTAGCGCCTCTTTCATTCAGCCACGATAGCAAGTGTTACCTCGCCCTGGCTGGCGTTACGAAACGTAACGCTTAACGCGAAATATTTCTTAAGCAGAGCTGTTTTTTCGGAAAATCTCCCTGTTTTTTTGATTAGTATTTTCTGGCACGATTTTTGCTTCTTCTTAGGGTAACGCGCTAAAGGAAGAGCGCGGAGGTCTAACCAAAACTGCAGTTTATCCCCGGCGGCGACCCAGGTGGCTTGCCCGGGATGATGGGAGGCAACTTATGACTGACGTGGATCAATCGACACGTGAAGCGCATTGGGCCAAAACAAAGGGGTTGATGATCACAACCCTGATTATCTGGTTCATCTTTTCATACTTCATCCACTGGTTTGCTGACGGTCTCAACAACGTCACATTCCTTGGCTTTCCTCTGGGCTTTTACATGTCTGCCCAGGGCTCACTGATCATCTTCGTGGTGCTGATTTTCTGGTTTGCCAGACGCCAGCATGCCATCGACGTGGAGCACGGCGTGGCCGAAGACGAAGACAAACCCAGCGGCCGGTGGAATTAAGGAGAAATCACATGTCTATTATTAAAGGTGACTTTATAGACAATTTGCCGAAGGTCTACGGACTGTATACCGGCGGCTTTGTCATCTTCATCCTGCTCATGGCAATACTGGAGCAGGCTGGACTGGGTGCTGACACCATCGGTATCCTCTTTGTGGCATTTACCGTCGTGATTTATGCCGCCATTGGGTGGCTGTCACGTACCATGCAAGTGGATGCCTACTACGTGGCCGGACGCCAGGTGCCGGCGGTCTTCAACGGAATGGCCACCGGGGCCGACTGGATGTCCGGCGCGTCGTTTGTGGCGTTGGCCGGCGGCATCTACTTCGGCGGCCACGGCTATATGGCCTTCATCGTAGGCTGGACCGGCGGCTATGTGCTGGTTGCAGCGCTGATGGCGCCCTACCTGCGCAAGTTCGGCTGCTACACCGTGCCGGACTTCGTCGGTACGCGTTATGGCGGCAATCTCGCCCGCTTCCTGGCCGTGCTCGTGCTCGTGATCGCGTCGTTCACTTACGTGACGGCTCAGATCAACGCCACGGGCACCATCGCCTCGCGGGCACTGCAGATTCCTTTTGAGGTCGGTGTCTGGTTCGGTCTGCTGGGTATTCTGCTCTGTTCCATGCTGGGCGGTATGCGTGCGGTAACCTGGACCCAGGTGGCGCAGTACATTGTGCTGATCATTGCTTACCTGGTGCCTGTGATCTGGATGTCCAACAAGCAGGGCTTCGGCATAATTCCACAACTCGTATACGGCGAGGCCGTAATGAGATTGGGCGAACTCGAAACCCTGCACAGTGTCGGCACCAAACCGACAGAGGCCTTCGCTGGCTTGAAAGCTCTGACGGTGCCTCACTACGAAGCGGGCACGTCCTTTGCCGCCAAGTGGAAATTCGTCACGCTGGTGTTTTGCATGATGGCGGGTACGGCTTCTCTGCCGCACATCCTGATGCGCTACTTCACGACGCCGAGCGTCAAAGCAGCCCGTCAGTCCGTGGCATGGTCGCTGTTCTTCATCTTCCTGCTGTATTTCACGGCGCCCGCGCTGGCTACCTTTACCAAACTCCAGGTGCTGGATCCGAACCTGGCCACCGGTATCATTGGGAAGGCCATTACTGAGGTAAACGCGCTCGATTGGATCCAGAAGTGGAGCAATGTCGGCTTCCTCGCGATCTCTGACAGCAACGGTGACGGTATCCTCCAGATCAACGAATTCTTCATGCGTGGAGATATCGTCGTACTGGCGACACCGGAAATTGCCGGTCTGCCTTATGTGATCTCGGGGCTGGTGGCAGCCGGCGGTATGGCGGCCGCGATGTCGACGGCAGACGGTCTGCTGCTCGCTATCGCCAACGCGCTGTCGCATGATCTGTACTACAAGATCATCGATCCCAAGGCCGATACCAAGCACCGCCTGATCGTAGCGCGGATTCTGCTGATCATCATCGGTGCCGCGGCAGCGTTCGTCGCCAGTATGAAACTCACCAGTATTCTGGGCGCGGTAGCCTGGGCCTTTGACTTTGCCATGTCAGGCCTGTTCTTCCCGCTGGTCCTTGGAGTCTGGTGGAAACGGGCAAACCGTCAGGGCGCCATCGCCGGTATGTTCTTTGGTCTGCTCGCCGGTACCTGGTACCTGTATATGGTCAGATGGGGTGGCATGGAGCCGTGGCTCTATATCGACCACCTGCGCTTTGGCATCATCGGTGCCTCAGTGAGCCTGGTCGCAATGATCGTCGTCAGCCTGGCAACACCAGAACCTGATGAAGAAACAAAGCGGATGGTTGATGAAGTCCGCATTGCGAAAGGTGAATCGGTGCTCTCTTCGACGCACTAACTCTGATCACGTAAACTCTCAGCCGGGGCGGAGCATGGCTTCGCCCCGGCATTTTTTTACCTGAAATAAGGGGGCGAGAATGACGACTGCGTTTCCCGTATGGGTCTTGGTGCTGGACTACCTCATGGGGGTCATCATGTGGACCCTGATTGGGCGTTTCGGGATGTCCATTTTTCTGCGGGAAGACACCCAGTTCTTTTTTGCCCGGTTTTTTATCCGGGTAACCAATCCCCTGCTACACCTCTTCAACCCCATCACGCCGAAGTTTCTGATCCGTCCGCTGGTGCCGCTGTATGTGGCGTGGTTCTTTTTTATGATCCGCTTCTATCTGATGCCCTGGCTGTTGGGCTATACGGTGATGGGCATGCTGTCGTTCCCGCTGGAAAGCGAGTTCGCCAGCGGGCTGAACTGGTTTATTGAAAAACTGGTGAACTGATGACAAGTGGGCGCCCCAGAAGGGGCGCCCGATAGGCTGACGGGATTCAGCCTGAGCAGGAACTGGCCACGGGCAGGTCCGTCAATACACGCTCTAAAGCATCCAAAAGACGCTCGACGTTTTCAGACCGACAGGAGTGTCCCATCAGGCCGATGCGCCAGACCTTGCCAGCCAGTGGACCGAGTCCCGCACTAATCTCAATGCCCTCGTCCTGAAGCAGGCGGGTCCGGACCGCTGCCTCGTCGATGCCCTGAGGCACGTTCACAACGCTTAACTGCGGCAATCTGATTGACGCATCGTCGACCATCATCTCAAGGCCGAGTCGATCCAGTCCCGTCACCAGCGTCTGTGAGATCTCGCGATGCCGTTCCCAGGCGCGCTCAAGGCCTTCCTGCCTGACCAGTCGAAGCGACTCGGCCAGAGCGAAGATACTGTTCACGGGAGCGGTGTGGTGATAGGACCGTTGGCTGCTCTCAGACCAGTAACCTTCAATCAGGCCAATATCGTGGAACCAGGTGCTGACCGGCGTCTGGCGCTGATTGATCTTTTCAAGCGCGCGATCGCTGATCGTCACGGGCGCAATTCCGGGCACACAGGAAAGGCATTTCTGCGCTCCTGAGTAGACGGCATCCAGACCCCAATCATCGACATAGAGCGGGGATCCACTCAGCGACGTTACAGTATCGACGACTGTCAGGCACCCATATCGCTGCGCAATCCCAGCGAGCAATCGGGCATCGGACAATGCGCCCGTAGACGTCTCTGCGTGGACAAATCCGACGACCTTGGTGTCGGGATTGGACTCAAGCGCGGCTTCAAGCTTCTGGGGATCAACAGGCTGGCCCCATTCCTCATCGATCGTAACCACCTCGGCACCAAGACGGGTGGCCATTTCTGCCATTCGCTGGCCGAACACACCGTTTCTGGCAATAACCACTTTGTCTCCGGCCTCGAGCAGATTGGTAAAGCAGGTCTCCATGCCCGCTGAGCCGGGCCCGGAAACGGGAAAGGTCAGCCGGTTTTCAGTCTGAAAGGCGTAGCGCAACAAGTCTTTGACTTCGTCCATCAGACCCACAAAGGCAGGATCCAAATGGCCGATCGGAGGCTGCGCAAGCGCCTGCAGAACGCGGGGATCAATCTCGGACGGGCCAGAGCCCATTAATGTTCGGACGGGTAAGGTACGCACAGGCAACTCGATTACGTTTTCCATGGTTAAGTCCCCAAATAAAATTCTTGTAGGCAGGGAGCATACGGTGAGTCCGCGTGCCGCATGAGTGCGATTCCTGATTCGCGGTATAAGGATCGGCTTATACCTTGGGGAGACAGCAGGATTTTGGCCCGTAATGAGCGGAACCAAAAAAAGACCGCTTAGGAACGCTCTACCTGAAGATAAAGCAGTTCGGTTGCAAGCGTCGCTGCGGCAAGCGCCGTCATCTCGGCATGGTCATAGGACGGTGCGACTTCCACGATATCCATACCGACAATATCCACACCCTTGAGACCACGCAAGATCTGCAGCACGGTATTGCTGGACAGGCCCCCCGCTACGGGCGTCCCGGTACCCGGCGCAAAAGCAGGGTCAAGGCAATCGATATCAAAGGTCAGGTAGGCCTTGCGGCCAGCCACCCGCTCCCGCACGCGGTCACTGACCGTTTCACACCCAAGACTATGAACCTCGTCGGCATCCAGGACGAGAAACTCATGTTTGCCGGCATCGTATTCGGTTCTGATCCCGATCTGCGCGGAAGCCGCCGGGTCAATCAGGCCCTCGCGAGGTGCCCGGTAAAACATCGTCCCGTGATCAAACGCTCCGCCATTCTGATAGGTATCGGTATGCGCATCAAAATGAATCAGAGCAAGCTCGCCATGCACCGCGTGATGCGCCCGCAATAACGGCAAACTGATGAAGTGGTCGCCCCCAAAACTCATTAACGTCTTTCCCGACCGGATGATGTCCAGCGCCCGGTCCTGCAGGACCTGCACAAAAGTGGCGCTGTCGCCTGGGGGGAAAACGAGGTCTCCGCAGTCCACCAGCTTGAGGTGATCAGCGAGGGCGTATCGCCAGGGCCATCTGGCCTCCTCCCATCGCAGGTTGCCTGAGGCCTGTCGGATGGCCGCGGGTCCGCCGCGGGTTCCCGCACGGCCGGTGGTTCCGAGATCATAGGGCACTCCCAGGATCGCGACATCCGCCTCACCACCGGTCGCATCCGAACTCAAGGGCGCGCCAAGAAATCCAAAAAGGTTGGCGTACAGCGAAACATCGTCCTGAATATCAATATCAGCCACGCCACTCACCCGTAGTTAAATTATTCTGTTAGAAGGTTTAAGGAGATTTTAAATGCTGGAACAGGGCTGTCGAGGACAAGCACCGGCACACGTCGCCGAGGCACTTTTTCGCGTTTTTGCTTTTTCTTGTTTATGGGCTACTGATTAGTCGATCGGCCTTTGATCGTCGATCACTTTACCATCGTTCGGCAACGCATCAGCACCGGCAAACGCGACTTCGCCACGCAATTTGCAGACTTCACGGATGCTCTCGGCAACGGCTTGAGCGAGACCGTCATCCCCAACTGCACCTGGCGACATCTCACACAAAAGCCTCATCGCATCCGCATTGTCAACGCGGGTCACCTCAAGCCGCGCCCTGCGAATCTCATCATGGCGCGCGACGACGGCCGCAATCTGGGAAGGGTGCACAAACATGCCTCTCACTTTGGTGGTTTGATCTGCCCTGCCCATCCACCCCTTGATTCGGGGGCTGGTTCTGCCACAGGGGCTAACGCCTTCCAGGGTGGCGGAGAGATCCCCTGTGGCAAAACGGATCAGCGGATAACCGGGTTTGAGCGGCGTCACCAACACTTCACCGACTTCGCCGGGTTCCACCGGATCTCCGGTTCCCGGGCGGACAATCTCCAACAGAATTTCTTCATCGAGAAGCAGCCCTTCCCGACTCTCTGATTCGAAACCGATCAATCCCACATCTGCTGTCGCATAAGCCTGCAGGACATCTACACCATTTTCCGAAAGCTCTGAGCGAAAAGACCCCGGCAGCGCCTCCCCAGACACCAAACCCAACTTCAGGCTGGAAACATCGATCTGCATCTCTTGTGCTTTTGCCAGAAGAATCTTCAAAAAAGAAGGCGTTCCCACATAAAACTGCGGCCGAAGATGCCCCATCGCCTGAACCTGCAGTTCGGTCTGGCCGATCCCTGCCGGAAACACTGTACAGCCAAGGGTGTGCGCTCCACTTTCGAGCATGAATCCTGCCGGTGTAAAGTGATAGGAAAAGGTGTTGTAGACGAGATCCCCTTCGCGACAGCCGGCCGCGTGCAATGCCCGCGCGGTCCGCCAGAAGTCCTCTGAATTTGCCTGGGGTTCAAAGATAGCTCCTGGAGAAGCAAAGACCCTGGGCAGCGTCTTGCCCTGAAGATCGGTGTAGCCCCCAAGCGGAGGCGCTTTGGCCTGCGCCTGGGCCATTTCGGATTTTCGCGTGACCGGCAGCTTCGCGAGCGCAGCCCGATCAGGGATCGCTTCCGGATCCACCCCTTGCAGCAGATCGGTGTAAGCGGGAATGTTTGCCCTGGCATAGCGCAGTTGTTCACGTAACTGCTCAAACTGTTGCGCTTCGCGCTCGTCGGGCGAACGGGTCTCCAGCGCATCAAAATAATCGTTCATCGGCATCCCCAATACCCTTGCCTACTCCGAATGTCGGCAGCGCCTGGGCCATGAAAAACCCAGTCAGATCCGGCGTTAATATTGAAACTACAAGGGCAAGCGTGAAGCGAGCCTATCGTTATTCCATTAACTGAGCCAACGCTTACGCCGCCGGTAAGCCTTGACGTTACGGAAACTTCTTCGGCCTTCCCCGCTGACACCCAGGTAAAACTCCTTGACGTCTTCGTTCTCGGCCAGAGCCGATGCCTCGCCATCCATCACGACCCGGCCGTTTTCCAGAATGTAGCCGTAGTTCGCGTAGCGCAAAGCCATGGTGGTGTTCTGTTCGGCCAACAGGAACGTCACGCCCTCAGCTTCGTTTAATCTTTTTACAATCTCAAAAATCTCTTCAACGAGCTGCGGGGCTAGCCCCATCGAAGGCTCATCCAGAAGAATCACCGTCGGGCGCGCCATCAAGGCACGGCCGACTGCCAGCATCTGCTGCTCTCCACCGGAGGTATAACCCGCCTGACTGGTACGACGCTCTTTTAAGCGAGGAAAGTACTGGTACACCAGTTCGAGATCGTCAGCAATCCCTTTTCGTCCATCGCGCCGGGTATAGGCGCCGGTCAGCAGATTTTCCTCTACGGTTAAATGCTCAAAACAGTGCCGGCCTTCCATGACCTGGATCACTCCCCGGCGCACCAGTTCATTGGGCGTCAGGCTGTGTACATCCTCTCCCTTAAAGGTAATCGACCCTTTGGTCACATCACCGCGCTCGGCACCCAACAGGTTGGAAATGGCCTTGAGCGTGGTGGACTTGCCGGCGCCATTGGCGCCAAGCAAGGCTACGACGCCTCCTTCCATGACTTCGAGAGAGACCCCTTTCAGCACCAGGATCACATGGTCATAGATCACCTCAATGTTGTTGACCAGCAGCAGGGATTCGCTGTTGGTTTCAGCAACGGCACTCATGAGGTCTCTCCCGTCATCATGTACGAAACCGGTCTCGGACTAGCAGTCGCGAGGGGTTACGTTGTTTTCAGCCGCGTACGCCGCTGAGTCTGCTTCAATAAGCGGACCGGTCACATCACGCAGCGGTTCATAGAACTTCGATACGATATTCCACTGCTTGGCTTTGGCGTCCCACTGCTGCACAGCGACCTTGCCGGGGCCTTCGTGGTTTTCACAGGTGATCTTCACCGGATAGGTAAAGCCGCCTAAGCCCAACTCCTCGAGCCGCGCTTCATCGACATCAAGAGCTTCGAAACCATCGCGAACGTGCTTACCGGTAACCTCGGTGGTACCGTGAATCTCCATCGCTTTACGGATTGCTTCGGTCGTCCACATGGCGCCGACCATGCCCCGGTTGTAGAGCACCTCACCGATACGGTCACGGTCGCCTTTACCCAGGCCCTTGTCATAGACATGCTTGCGGATGTCGTCATGCACCGGAAATCCGCCGCCGCCCGCGTGGAACGCGCCAGACAGGTATCCATCCGCGGCATCACCGGCAGGCATGACATCGTTTTCAGAACCTGACCACCAGACCCCGATGAAGTGATCCATCGGATAGCGGATGGAAGCGGCTTCCTTGATGGCGACCTGGTTCATCACACCCCAGCCCCACATCAGAACCCAGTCCGGTTTCTCTTTGCGAATCTGCAGCCAGGTGGCTTTCTGTTCCTGTCCAGGATGATCCACCGGCAGTCCGCGGAACTCATAACCGAACTTGTCAGCCATGGCTTCCAGAGTCCGGATTGGCTCCTTGCCGTACGCCGAGTTGTGGTACACCAAGTAGATCTTCTTGCCTTTCAGGCCGTCGAATCCGCCTTCCTGATCAGCAATGTACTGCACCAAAGCGGTGGCCTGACTCCAGTAAGTGGCCGGAAAGTTGAACACCCACGGAAACACCTTGCCGTTGGCCGCGGACGTTCTGCCGTAGCCCATGGAAAAAATCGGAACTTCGTCCACCGCTGCCTTGGGAATCAGCTGGTAGGTAATGCCGGTCGACAGCGGCTGTACTACCAATGCACCTGATGGCGGGGTATTCTTGATCTTCTCGTAGCACTCAACGCCCTTCTTGGTGTTGTAACCGGTTTCACAGGTCACGTTCTTGATCTTGACGCCGTTGATACCGCCGTCACGCTCATTGAGCATGGTGAGGTAGTCGGTGTAACCGTTCGCAACGGGAATACCATTCGGACCGTAAGCACCGGTGCGGTAGTCCAGTGAAGGAATGACCAGTTCGTAGGCACTGGCGCCTGACGCAAACATCGGCAAAGCCAACACCGCCGCAATGGTAACTCCGGTCAGTTTTCTAAGATTCATCAATAGCCTCCTCTTAGTGTTGTGGTTGATACAGCAAGTTTGCCGCTCCTCTCGCTCCCTAGTGCGGGAACGGCCAGAGCCGCAGTTTCTCCTTCGCAATCTGCCACAGCCGG
The DNA here is from genome assembly GCA_016845525.1 of Pseudomonadota bacterium. Lineage (GTDB taxonomy): Bacteria > Pseudomonadota > Gammaproteobacteria > Arenicellales > UBA868 > UBA868. The sequence continues at coordinate 2,645 of JAERSQ010000062.1, read as the reverse complement.
GCAAGCCCGTGCGGCTCAACGATCAGGAAAAAGATGATCAGCATACCCATCAGCAGGATCTCTACGTGACCTGCCATCCCTGAGTCAAAACCCATACCCCCTACCATAATGTTTTTCAGCAGAATCGGCACAAGAACAATAAACGCGGATCCCAAAAATGCACCCAAAACGCTGCCCAGACCCCCGATAATGATGATAAAGAGCACATAAAATGACTGATTAATGTCAAACGCCTCCACGGGCTCGACGGATCCAAGGTACACCGCGAAATACAGCGCGCCCGCGATGCCGACATAAAATGAACTCACGGCAAATGCAGAGAGTTTCGCCTGCAGGGGGCGGATACCGATCAGTTCGGCCGCGATATCCATATCTCGAATCGCCATCCATTCGCGGCCGACCCGGCCGCGCACAATATTCTTGGCACTAAGCGCGAGCACAGCAACCACCGTCAGGGTGAAGAGGTATTTTGCTGCGGGCGTCGCCTCGGGACCGGTGATACGGATACCGAAAAAGTCGATGGGTCTTACCGTAATCATGCCGGTCAGGTTGTAGTCATAAAACCAGCCTACCTTGTTGAACATCCAGACCAGAAAAAACTGTGCCGCAAGCGTCGCGACAGCAAGATAAAAGCCTTTGATGCGAAGGCTCGGCAGTCCGAAAATCATACCCACCGCTGCCGTGACGACACCCGAGAACGCCAGCACAATCAGGAAATTCAACTCCGGAAAAAAGCCGACCAGTTTGAAGGAGGCATAAGCACCCACGGCCATAAATGCCCCGGTTCCGAGCGACACCTGACCACAGTAGCCCGTGAGGATATTCAACCCAAGGGCTGCAAGCGCATAAACGAGAAACGGCAGCAGTATCGCGTTGGCCCAATACTCGTTGATAAAAAACGGGACCACCAGAAAGGCCGCGGCGAGCACACCCATCACAAACCAGCGATCCTGGGCGATTGGGAACATCGCCTGATCTGCGATATAACTGGATTTGAGTTGGCCGCTTTCTCGATAGAACATCGTCAGACCCTCTCAATAATACGTTCGCCGAAAAGCCCCTGGGGCCTGAACAGCAAAAAGACAAGTGCCAGCATGTAGGCAAACCAGTTTTCGATAGCGCCACCCACCATCGGGCCGATATAGACCTCAGCCAGTTTTTCACCGACGCCGATAATCAGTCCGCCCACGATCGCGCCCGGCACTGAAGTGAATCCCCCGAGAATAAGGACGGGAAGCGCTTTTAGCGCAATCAGGGAAAGCGAGAACTGCACGCCGGATTTGCTGCCCCACATGATGCCGGCCACCAGTGCCACGATTCCTGAGACCGACCAGACGATCACCCAGATTTTGTCCAGTGATATGCCGACGCTGAGCGCCGCCTGATGATCGTCGGCCACGGCACGAAGCGCCCGGCCGATGCGGGTACGCTGGAAGAAAATTGCCAGGATTACGACCAGAACGGCTGCAGTCCCTGCAGCAAAAATTTCAAGCTGCTCAATATAAAGGTTAAAACTATCCAATAGCCAGTCCGAAGCGCCCTGAGGGATGCCGATATCAAGCGGCTTGACGTCGGAGCCAAAAAGAATATCGCCAAGGCCTTCGAGCACAAACGCAAGGCCGATGGTCGCCATAAAAAGAATGATCTCATTCTGCTTGACCAGAAAACGCAATACCGTGCGTTCGATCACCCACGCCAACACAATCATGACCACGATCGTCGCCGGGATCGCCAGCCACACCGGCAGTGTGAAGCCGAAAACAGCAAAAAACCAGCCGTCTTCCGCCAGAAAATCGTAAAGCGCCAGCGCGGCAAAAAGGGCCATAACCCCCTGCGCAAAGTTGAAGATCCCGGAAGCTTTAAAAATCAGCACGAAGCCCAGGGCAACAAGCGCGTACATGACCCCGGTCATCAAACCACTGAGGATCACTTCCAGCAAAAAGATATCGAAAGCCATCAGCGTATCTCTCTAAACCCGATTTGAGTCCCGGCTAGCCGGCCATGACACATCGCGACCTTATCAGTCATGGCTCACTCCAAGATAGGCATCGATCACATTCTGATCGGTGCGTACTTCTTCAGGCGTTCCTTGCGCAATCTTGCGTCCATAATCCAACACCACCACGCGGTCGGAGATATCCATCACCACGCCCATGTCATGTTCGATGAGAGCAATAGTGGTTCCAAATTCATCGTTGGTCTCAAGAATGAAGCGGCTCATATCCTCTTTTTCTTCAAGATTCATTCCGGCCATGGGCTCATCAAGCAACAGCAGAGTAGGCTCCGCAGCCAGCGCCCGACCCAGCTCGACCCGCTTTTGAAGACCATAGGGCAAGCGGCCCACCGGGGTTTTTCGAATAGACTGAATCTCGAGAAAATCAATCACATGCTCGACAAACTCGCGGTGCTCGATCTCTTCACGCTGCGCCGGACCGATACGCAATGCCTGCCAAAAAAGGGACTTGCTCATATGGGTGTTGCGCCCGGTCATGATGTTGTCCAGAGTGCTCATGCCCTTGAAAAGCGCGATGTTCTGAAAGGTTCTGGCAATACCGCCGGCGGCGGCATCATGGGGGCGCATCTGCTTTCGCGCCTGCCCCTGGTAGGTGATCGTGCCCTCCTGGGGGTGATAAAAGCCGTTGATC
>JAERSQ010000061.1 GCA_016845525.1 Pseudomonadota bacterium | reverse complement strand
AGTGTGATTAAACGGTCACGAATTTGATTTGTAAAATCATTCAGATCAATAATTTAATAGGCAGAGAAGATCAATTTTTTCAGCTGAAAAATAGGGCATCAAATCCAGTTGTCAGCGACTTTTTAGCTATTTTTTGCGATGGGAACAGAGTCACGCGGCTTCGCCGGGTTTGACCATGGCATCCAGGAAGCATCCACGGCTGGCGGACAGTCGCCGCCGAGCCGTGGGTCTCGCAGCCGGGCAACTATCTCGCCTTCTTGCTTGCCTTCTTGGCGGTCTTCTTAGCGCCTGACTTTTTCGCCTTTTTCTTTGCCGGCAATGAGGTTTTCTTCGCAGTCTTTTTCTTCCCTTTCTTGCTCGCCTTGGCGTCGAGCTGCTCGAGCTTGGCGTCCCATTTCATCTTGCGGGCAAACTTCAGCGCCTCTTCATCGCTCATGAAGACGGTGTGCTCTGGTCCGGGGTAGATCTGTGCCTTGACCTCATCGCGGTAACGGGTAAACACGTCTTCCATGATGGGGATCAGATCGGTATACACCTTGGAGTGACGGGGGGTGTGCTCCTCGTAAAGGTGCATCAAATCAGAGGTAATAATGTGAACCCCATGCGCACCCAATCCTGCACCCAGACTGATCACGGGAACCGGCAACACCTGCGCCAGGTACTCGTTTACTTCCTGTGTGGTTACCTCACACATAAGTGAGAAGCATCCAGCGTCTACCATCGCCCAGGCATCATCGACCAGTTCTGCCGCGCGGTCTGCCGTCTTCCCTTGCGCAAAAAAACCACCCAACTGGGGCATCCGCATCGGGGTAATGCCGATATGCCCCTGCACGGGGATCCCAGCGCGGTTAATCGCTTCGATGTTGCGGGCGTGATACTGATTGCCCTCACACTTCATCACTTCAGCATTGGCCTCGTGCACAAAGCGGCCTGCATTCTCAACCGCTTGCTCCGGGGAAACATGAAAGCTCCAATAGGGCATATCCACCATCCGCAGACCATAGTTGCTGCCCCGATCAATCGCTTTGGACATCATCATGACCTCATCGAAGGTCACCGTCACGGTGCTCTTGTGTCCAAAAAGAATCATTCCGCCGGTATCAGATACACAAAGAATATCGATCCCAAGCCTGTCCGCGATGACTGCACTGCGGTAATCGTAAATTGCCATCTGCACGATCTGCTCGCCCTCGCGCGCCTTGCGGCGGAGCTGGTTGATCGTGACCTTCCTCCGGGGCTTCTCTTCAGCCATGACTTCTCTCCTTAATGGTTTCTCAGTTTACGTCACCGCTGGCAACAGGCTGGCACTTCAATCAGCGGACTGTTCAACAGATCACGGGGGAATCGGTGACTCAGTCATAGTAGACAGAGGTCGTCGTATTCGTCAAAAGCATTGTCTTATCGTCCGATAGGAATCGGCTTGTGGGGTGCCGAAAGGGACTTAGGCGGCCTGGTCCGCCAGTTTCAGCAGCGTCAGGCTGACGACAATGGATTGAGTTGCTGATCCCACCCGCCCAAAACAATCTTCTTTTCAGGATCAAAAAACGGCCTCGGTCGAATTGTGATGTCCTCAAAATAGCCCAGCGGGTCGATAAGAGACGGCATCGATTTCGGGTCTGCCGGGGTCACATATCCCAATCCCAGAACGGATCCCGCCAAGGAACTAAAACAAGCTGAGGTCGCTAGCAGTTCGCCCTGCCTAAGGTTTGCCTTTGCGTCTGGCGGCCGCTGCCACAAAACCGGGTTTTGTTTTGCCGTTGCGGAAAAACACACAAGAGACATCGAAGCTTCTGGGCTCTCGCCAGGGCCGTCCACAAAACGGCCCATTCCCAGTTCTTGTGCTGTGGCCCCTACCGAGAATTCATTGCAAAACAGCGAAAACCCCGCTTCGATTCGCAGAACATCTGCTGCTGCAAATCCGGCAACGTCGATGTTTTGGGAAAGTGCATCCCAAAGATACTGACTGTCATCGATATTCACCACCAGCTCAAAGCCACGCTCTCCTGTGTAACCCAGCCTACCGATGCGGGCCGACACTCCGTGAATCTTGACATCACAAAACGAAAAGTACCTGAGTCGTTCGAGACTGCGCTCCTCACAGGCTGGCAATATCCGGGCTAGCGACAGTGGGCCTTGAACCGCGAATATCGCGGTACGAGCCGAGATGTCTTCCACCGTCGCACCGGAAGTTGACTGGGCAACGAGACTTTTCACATCGACCTCTTCTCCGCTCATGACCTCGAAGGTCTGATCGTCGATCTTCCACACAGTTAAGTCACTGCGCACATGATGTTCTGGATCTGCATGCAGGCAGTAGCGGATACCGCCCGCCGACATCCCTGAAATATCCCGGCGGGCGTAACTACTGATAAGAGACGCCGCATCAGGACCGGTTACCCTGACCACTGACATAAACGAAAAATCAAACAAGGCGACGCCTGTTCGACATTGCTCTGCCTGGCGTTCCGGGCACACTGCCTGGCGGCGCCACGCTTCCAGAGCGAAACCAGTCATAAAGGTTAAAACGTGACGCTGGCAATGCGTACCAGCATGGCGCCGCCCGTCACGAGCAGCGCCACAGCAATGATGCGTTTGAGTGTGTCGCGAGACACCTGATGCGCCACACGCGCACCCACCACAACTCCCGCAACCAGGATAACCGACAGACCCAGTCCAAGAGCAAAGTCAACATGACCAAAGGTAAGATTCCCGCCGGTAGCGAGCAATGCGATCGGAATCTGGATGATCTGGCTGAGCCCTACCGCCATTAACGCGGGCACCTTCAGCCACATCAGCAGCGGCACCAATACCAAAGGTCCGCCCGTGCCAGTAATGGCAGAAGCGAAGCCGGTGAACAATCCGATACCCATCAGCAGGGGCGCCTTTAGGTCGCGTCGCTCAGCATCCTCCTGCCGTGCCGGTCTCAACGCCTGAAGCCCCGATATGAATACCAGCACGCCAATCACCGTCTCAAGTGTAATTCCGGGTGTCGACCAGGCTGTCATGGCGCCAAGATAACCGCCAGGCATTCCCCCAAGACATAACCAGACGCCTTTACTCCAGTTTACCGAGCCGCGACGCGCATACTCAAAAGCGCCAACAACACCGGTAAACAGGTAGGAGAACATCGCGGTTGCGATCGCAACATGAATACTGACTCCGAGAACATAAGTCAGCATAGGGACGAGCAGCACGCCACCGATGCCAATCGCGCCGATGAGTACCCCGACGATTACTGCTACCGCGCCTGCAAAAAAAAGCATCCCTATCGTCACGACCTACTTTTTCCTCTCAAAACACCAGCCCGATACGTGCAACCATCTTGAATGCTTATAAACAAAGCGACAAGCCATCCGCTTTCCTTCTGGCCACGCCTGCCGCTTTATGGATTGAGGTTGTGGAAAATACCCACAGCAAATTCAAGGTTGCCAAGCCAATTTAAGATAGGTAAATATGGACCTTATTACAAAAATAATTGTCTGTATCTATCAGTAGATTGGGCTCGGTTCCTCGTCTGAAAACGCTTGGGGCCGGGCAAAGGAGGAAGTTATGTTTTTACGACAGTTTGAATACTTGATTGCATTGGAGCAGGAAGGTCACTTTGGCCGAGCAGCGGAGCGCTGCCACGTATCCCAACCGAGCCTTTCCAGCGCCCTGCAACAACTGGAAGCCGAACTGGATGTTCCCATTATTCTTCGTCATCAACGCTATCAGGGCTTTACTCCCGAGGGGGAACGCGTGGTCAGTTGGGCGAAACGGCTGCTTGCCGACCGCAAGAGCATGCTGGAGGAACTGGCGATCATGCGGCGCAACCTCAATGGCCGGATCCGAGTCGGGGCAATGCCAACCAGTTCTCCGGTTCTGCCTCGAATCAGTCAGCTCTTTTCAGACTTGTATCCTTCAGTTGAGGTTGACATTCAATTCCTGGGTTCTGACAAACTCATCAACGAGCTGCGTAACTTCGAGCTGGACGTGGGCATTACCTATCTCGAAGGCACATCGCTCAAAAAGCTCAACACCATGGTGCTCTATGAAGAGCAGCTCAGCTTGATGATTCCCAAGGACATGCTCCCGGCAAAACAGAAGAGTATCGACTGGGCACAAGCCGCGGAGCTGCGCTTGGGTTTGTTGTCACCCACCATGAGAGAACGGGAAGTGATGAATGAAGCATTCCAAAGCGTCGGTTGTAGCCCAGCACCTCAACTGGAATGCAATTCGATTTTCCAGCTGGCCTTTCATGTGATGCAGGGTGATATTGCTACTATCGTTCCCAACGGCTTCAGCCGGACCAACGATGCCTTCCCGGGAACACGGGAACTTAAACTCACGGATCCTGTTGTCAGTAAGCCAGTCGGCCTGATTTGGGAGAAAGTGGTCCCACCGCTTCCCATGGCCCAGGCCATGGCCGACCTGCTTTCAGAAGCGGAGGAAGAGATCCGGGCTACTTTTGACCACTCGGTAGAGCGAGAAGTGGCCCGACAGAAACAGGTAGCCTGAAACGGATCCAGCCTGCGCTACCCGATCTGGGCAGGATGGTGTCCCGCAGTCATGCGTGCGGTGCATCTTCTGCGGTACCAAAACACGCAGGCCCCAAGCACGCCCACCTGAAGCGGGCCGGCCAGCAGGTTCAAGAACGTCAACTGCCTCCCGAGGCGATCCACTTCGGCGCGAATGCTGTGCCTAACGGCGCGGAGTTCGCGCCTGGCAGAGAGCAGCGCGCTTTCAAATTCCTTGAGTTTCGCAGTAACGGATTCGGGCAGCTCTTCATAACTGACGTCCCCGGCACCCTGGGTGGCCGAAGTGATCTGCTGTTCGAGTTCGCCGACCTGCTGTGCCAGCACTGCCTCGCGCTCCTGCGCCTTGGCTTGCGCTGTCTGAAATAGATCCGCGACACGAGAGAAAGGCCGATGCAACTGTCCGCGGGAACGGATCGCGAGCAGCTGGTCATCTCCGGTCGCAAACTCCAGCATGTTCAACATGAACGCCAGATTATCGTTAAGGGGTCTGACTACCGTATCCTGACCCAGGTTCGACTTCTGAAGGGAAAATGGATCAAACAGCCAGTCCACGTCCGCAATCGCAAATATTAACGGCACACCGACAGAGTTGGGCCGGTGACCAACCGGGGTTGACAAATCTGGCACCGAACCAAACGCGCTCTTGAGAGGGCCCTGGACTGTCGCTGCAAGGACTCTCTTCTCTGACTCGCTGGCAAAAGACGAAGAAAGATCCCGCGGGGTTAGCTGCTCAAAATCACTTCGTAACGCGCTGCCTGCGCTTTCGGTCGTGGTCACGAGCGCCTTGGCCGCACCCTCGAGACGAAAAGCGCCGGGCTCGACGAGCAGCACTTCATTCAGGTTAGCAGTCGTAGCGTGATGGGCAGAAAGATCTGAGGCGGTGATTCTCATCCAGTACGGATAGTTGAGCCGCCCCTGATCTCCGTCGCTGACGATAGAGGCCAGTTGTGCGTCACCCACGACGGCAGCACCCTCATAAACAATGCCATAGCGGGCAAGAAGATCTGAAATGTCATTGATCTCATCAGAAGGGCTGGGGTTGGTGACGTTGTTAGCCCGTTTGACCCGACTGAAAGGATCTATCATCACGATCAAACTGCCTCCCGCCATGACGAATTGATCGATACTGTAGAGCATGTCCTCATGCAGGATATCGGCCCCCATCAAGATAACCACATCAATGCCAGACGGAATCTCAGTCTTGAAAAACGGAACTACGGCAACATCATAAGCCCGCTTCAGTTCGGCCATGAACGAGAGTCCCTCGCGCTCCGCCAGCGCTGCCGATGAAGGCAACAGAGGGCTAACGATGGCGATCTTTGGCGTCGACTGGCGGCTCAAGCCGTTAAGTGCCTGAACCAGATCGTATTCCAACAGGCTTTCACGACGAATATCGAGATAGGGCATCCGGCCGATGCGGCCGCCCTGCTCCACCGTCAGTCCGAGGAAGAAATGATCGCCCGATGACATAGGTACCTTGTGAATCCTCTGCGAGAGCGCCTGAATCTCCGACTCTGAGTCTGGCTTCGGATCCACGACCTTCCAGTCAAGCGCCGACACTTTTGTCATCTCCCTGATCAGACTCTGAGTCCGTCGGGCATGGGACTTGATCGATGCCGGTACAGTGTCTTCTGTCGCACTCCAATAGAGTGTCAACATCGTATCCTCGGGCAGGCGCTCTAATACCTCGCGGGTTCCCGCGTGAAGCGTAAATTCCTGTTCTTCAGTCAGATCAATTTGCCCCGGAATTCGCTCCGACAGTGGGATCCCCGCAAGCCACACCAACATCACCGCCGCAAATGCGCTGAGCCGATCGACCCTCAGTAAACCCCTGAGCCCCCCGCGTCGGCGTTCCCCCATTACCCAGTGAGCCAACAGCAACGACCCCGCAATGGTGAGTAAAAAATAGATCAGCGCCTGGGCAGGAATCAGTCCTTGGCCCACGACCTGACTCCATGTCAGAGGACTGTAAACCACCAGTGTTTCCCAGGCCCACTGGGGCAGAAGGTCACTCACGAGTCTGCCGAAAACATCCCAGCCGCAGAGCATCAGGACAAAAAGCGCTCCGGCACCGGTCACGAAGGCGCCCACTGGTTCGCGCACGAAGGTCCCGGCGAAAAGCGTTACAGCAAAGCTTGCACCCAGAAACAACGCGGCCGCGAGGTAGCTCGCTAACATCACACCCTTGTCTGGCTCTCCCAGATAAGCCACTGTGAAGGCAAAAGGCAGTGTCATGAACAGGGTCAGCAGAAGCAACAAATATCCCGCCGCGAATTTTCCCAAGACCACCGCCATCGGGCTCACCGGAAGAGAGTACAAAAGTTCGATCTCTCGACTCGTATGGCTATCGGTCCAGGCCGCCATCGACAGCGCCGGCACCAGTACGAGGGAGACCCACGGAAGAAAAACAAGCAACAACCGCAGCGTCGCTTCATCTGAACCATAGAAGTTGGCGACCAAAAACACGAAAGCATTGACTGCCAAAAGAAACGCTGCCTGAAAGAGATAAGTTAACGGCGCAAAGAACAGCAAACGCAGCTCGTGACGCAGCACCGCGCTCACGCCTAAAAACAGATGACCACTTTCCCTTTTCATAATCTTAGACGGCGTCCCTTGCTAGGCGCCAATGGTCAGTTGCCGAAACCGGGGGGCAAGTCGACCCGAGGCATCAACAAGCCGATCGATTCTGGCATCTTCGACTATGGTGCCACGGCTGATCACCACCGCACGGTCGCAGAGTTCTTCTGCCTCTTCCAGAATATGTGTTGACAGGATAATGGTCCTGCCTGATTTCATCTCCCGAACAAGCGCCCTGACCAATTCTTTCTGGTTCGGGTCCAGTCCGTCAGTCGGCTCATCAAGCACCAGCACGTCGGGTTCATGCAGGATGGCCTGGGCCAGCCAAGCGCGCTGGCGCCATCCCTTAGACAGTTCCGCCATGGGCCGACCGAGCGCTTCACCGAGATTAACGCGTTGACAGGTCCGGTCTATCGCATATCGCAGATCTTGTTTCGACAGGCCTCTGGCTTCGCCGCAGAAAGTCAGAAATTCGCTTACCGTCAACCTGCCGAAGCCGCTGGGAGCCTCAGGAAGGTATCCCAATTTCATCTGGGCCTTGCGTCGTTCAGTCGCGACATCGTGGCCGCAAACACGAACCCGTCCCTGATCCGGGATGAGATATCCGCAAACCATACGCATGGTCGTGGTCTTGCCTGCGCCGTTTGGGCCCAGGAAGCCCACAACCGAGTCCGGCTCAAAGTTCAATGAAACCTGACTGACTGCCGGGACATGATTAAAGGACTTGGAGAGATTTGTAATCTCGAGCACGTTGACTACCGGGTAGTGCTGATGTCGGTAAAGTCTAACCCGACGGCTCTGGGTTCGAATCAATAATTAGAGAGGAAACCGGCAGCGATAAACAGACCCACACTGATCCAGGACAGCGCGTAACCGAGGCG
>JAERSQ010000060.1 GCA_016845525.1 Pseudomonadota bacterium | reverse complement strand
TAGGTAAAGCTTGAGTTGCGCGAGATAACCGGGAAGTTCCGCCACAAAGAAAGGTTGGTAATAATGTCCTCGGTAATGCCGTCGACAAAAAAGTCCTGTTCGGGATCGCCGCTCATGTTGGCAAAGGGCAGCACGGCGATTGCCGGGGGTTTGCTCTCGGCGGCCTCGGCTGGCGCCGCTACGACGGCCGTCTCTGCGGGGGGAGCCTCTGCCTCGGAAGAAGCCGCCATCTCATCCAGGGTGGAGATCTCGATCTTGTAGGTATCGACCGGGCTGCGGATGTTCTTCATCTCCTGTTCGCCCGTGGAGACAAAGGTAATGTCGAGTTTACGGCAGACTTCTTCGTGGAACTTGCCCGATAAGGAGATACCCCCAGGTTCGGCCAGAGCTTCAAGTCTTGCAGCGACATTGACGCCGTCGCCATAAAGATTGTCCCCCTCAACGATGACGTCCCCAAGATTCAGACCAATTCGAAACTGCATCTGGTCATCTTCGCCAACACTGTCGTTCCGCTGCTTGAGGTTTCGCTGAAACTCGGTAGCCGCGACCACAGCATCGACAGGACTTGCAAACTCGGCAATGATCGAGTCTCCGGCACTGCCGAAGATGCGGCCGTGGTTGGTGGTGATGCTCTCATCGGTGAGCGCCCGGCAGGCCTTAAGGTTTTTTAAGGTCCGGTCTTCATTCTCGCCCATCATCGCGCTGAAGTTGACTACATCAGCAGCAAGGATTGCGGCAAGTTTTCGTCTGGGTTTGGGATCGGTCATCACTCAGGCCCGGAAAGCCTCTCCTCTAGCGACTTGCGCTACAAACTATACACCGCTTTTGTGACGCGACTAGTGGGCGCTATCACTATGATCGCGTATTCGGGGGGCCGAGCGGATCAGCATCTTTGTATAGTCGGATTGTGGAGACTCGATAAGGGTCGCCGTATCCTGCTCTTCGACCAGTTGCCCTGATTTGAGCACTCCGATTCTGTGCGCCATTACCCGGACGACAGCGAGATCATGCGTGATAAACAGGTAGGTGAGCCCAAGATCGCGCTGCAGTTCCTTCAGCAGGTTCAGTACCTGCGCCTGAACCGAGACGTCCAGTGCTGATGTGGGCTCATCGCAGACAATGAAGTCCGGCCGCGACGCAAGCGCCCGAGCGATCGAGATCCGCTGGCGCTGACCGCCAGAGAACTCATGCGGAAACCGTCGTGCATCCGATGCTGACAAGCCGACCTGCTCGAGCAGTTCGTTAACGCGCCTTTGCTCTGCCTGCTGACCGTCCACAAGCGAAAAGGTTCGAAGGGGCTCGGCCAGAATATTGCCGACGCGCCAGCGGGGATTCAAAGAAGCGTAAGGAGATTGAAAAACCATCTGAAGGCGCTGGCGAATCCGTCGATGCTCGGCTTGTGAGAGCCCTTGATCGTGCAGATTATGGCCGTCGATCAGAATCCGTCCGCTGCTCGGTCCAAGCAGCCCCACCGCGATTCGGGCAATGGTCGATTTTCCTGAACCGCTTTCGCCAACCAGTGCGTAAGTTTTGCCCTTTTCGATGGCGAAAGAGACGTGGTCAACCGCGTTCAGAACCCGCTTTGGCCGACGATAGATCATCCGAACAAGCCACGGCTCGGACAGATCAAAGCGTCGGCAAAGCTGCTCGACCTGAATAAAGTCAGACATCGTTGTAAAGCCAGCAGGCAACGCCATTTCGGTCCAGTTGCGGTCGCTGCGTGGCGCAATGCATCAACGCTTGTCCACAGCGCGGATGAAATGCGCAGCCGCCCGGCAGGGCATCGAGTCGCGGCATGGCGCCGGTAATCTGAAAGAGTTCGGTGGAGATATCGCCGTATTCCACAGAGGGCGTGGAGGCGATTAAGCCCCTTGTATAAGGATGTTGCGGGTCCCGCAGAAGGGTTTGCGTGTCCCCGATCTCTGCGAGCCGCCCGGCGTAGAGTACGGCGACGCGATCTGTGGTTTCGGCAATCACACCCATATCATGGGTAATCAGAATGACGGACGCACCGTGTTCCCGGCAGAGTTTTTTCAGCAGTTCCAAGACCTGCGCCTGTACAGAGACGTCGAGTGCGGTTGTGGGTTCATCCGCGATAATCAGCTCGGGTTCGGCAGACAGAGCGAGCGCAATCACCACGCGTTGACGCATGCCGCCGGAAAACTCATGGGGATAGGCATGAAAGCGTTCGGGATCAATGTCGACCTCTTCGAGTCCGGCGATGGCCTTGCGCCTGGCCTCATCGGCGCTGACAGGCAGATGCGTCAGGATAGTCTCTACCAGTTGATCACCAATGGTGCGAAGAGGGTTGAGGCTTGTGAGTGGATCCTGGAACACCATGCTGATGCGCCGGCCACGGATATGGTTGGCAGCACTGATACCAAGTTGATCAATGCGTTTGTCTTTCAGCCAGATCTCACCCTGGTCGATGTATCCGGGCGGATCAATCAGGCCGATGATCGCGGCCCCAGTCATGGATTTGCCGGCACCGGACTCACCCACAAAGCCGATGATTTCTCCTTTTTTGACGTCAAAGGAGATGTCATCAATCGGCACCAGCTCCCCATGACGATGCGGGAATACCACACGCAGGTTGCGCACTGAGAGAATGGCCTCGCTCACTTGAGTCTCGGGTTCAATATGTCGCGCAGCCAGTCACCCAGCAGGTTTACCGACAGGGCCAGCGCCAGCAGCGTCACGGCGGGAAAGAGCAGAATCCACCACTCACCGGAAAAAAGAAAATCCTGCCCGATTCGTATCAATGTGCCGAGGCTCGGTTCCGTGGGCGGTGCGCCGACGCCAAGAAAAGACAATGTGGCCTCGGCAATAATGGCAAGCGCCAGGGTAATGGTTGCAATGACCAGGACCGGGGATAGGACATTGGGCAGGATATGACGCAGCATGATCTGCCCGCTGCCCAGGCCGATTAACCGCGCGGCCTGAACGTACTCCTTTTCTTTTTCCACCATCGTGGTGCCGCGGACGGTACGCGCGAACGGAACCCACTCCGAAAGTCCAATGGCAATAATGAGCACCATAATGGCCAGTTCATCGCGCATGTGGGCCGGCAGCAGGCCCCGGGCAATTCCGAAAATCAGCATCGCAATCAGGATTGACGGAAAAGTGACCTGAATATCCGCTGCCCGCATGATGAGGGAGTCGACCCAGCCGCCGCGGTATCCGGCGATAAGCCCAAGGCTGACTCCCAGCACCATCGCCAGGACCACAGCCGTCAAGCCGACGAACAAAGAGACCCTGAGACCAAAAATAATCGCCGACAAAAGATCACGCCCCTGATCATCTGTGCCGAGATAAAAAGTCTCGCCGGTAAAGGCATTGGGCTGCATCGGGGGTGTAAAGCCGTTCATGAGGTTGAGCGACCCGGCATCAAACGGATTCGTGGGCGCCACGAGATCAGCAAGTACCGCGAGCAGGATCAACATCACAACAATGACAAAAGAAACGACCGTAACGGGAGATCGCTTGAAGTCGTAGAGAAAATCGCTGTCGCGAAAGCGGCCCATCAGTGACTTTTGCGTGCTCATGTGCTTTGACGTTTGAGTTGGCCGTCGCGGATCCGCGGATCAATCGCGAGATAAAGCAGATCAACGATGAGGTTGATCACTACAAACAAGGTGCCTACCAGCAGCAGGTAGGCCGACATCACGGGGATATCCACGAAGAACACCGCGTTGATGAACATCAGGCCGACACCCGGCCATTGAAATACGGTCTCCGTGATGATCGCAAAAGCCACAATCGAGCCGAGTTGCAGCCCAGCGACGGTGATGACCGGTACCAGTGTGTTCTTGAGTGCGTGGCCAAAATAGACGACCCGCTCGGGCAGGCCTCTTGCCCGGGCAAAACGAATGAAATCCTGTCGAAGGATCTCAAGCATCTCCGCGCGTACAAGGCGCATGATCAGGGTCATCTGATAAAGCCCGAGCGTAATTGCCGGCAGCACCATTGATTTCAGACCGGATACGGTCAACAGGCTGGTAGACCAGAATCCGATCTGTACGGTTTCACCCCGGCCAAAGCTGGGCAGCCAGCCGAGTTCCACTGCAAAAAGCCAGATCAGCAGCACCCCGATCAGGAAAGTCGGCAGGGAGACCCCAATCAGCGAGGTCGACATGATGACGTGAGCAGAAAAGCCGTTTCGGAAGATTGCCGTATAAACCCCGGCAATGACACCAAAGAGCATGGCAAAAAGCGCCGAGACCAGTGCGAGTTCCAACGTCGCTGGCAGGCGTTCGAGGATCATATCCGCGACCGGCTGGGCCCCCCGGTATGAGTTGCCGAAGTCAAACTGCAAAGCGCGGGTCACAAAGCCCAGATACTGTGTATGCAGCGGGTCATTCAGACCCAGGGCTTCAATAAGTGCCTCGCGCTGCTCCACCGTCGCTTCCTGGCCGAGCAGGTTATCGACCGGGTTACCGACATAGCGGAACATCATGAATGAAATGAACGCGACCAGGAACAGTACGAAACGGACTGGCCGAGGCGCCGAAGAATAATCAGCAGCATAGCGCCAAAAGTTGATTGAGCCCCGACAGCAACTGCCCGGACTCAATCACTCCTTGGACACCGGGACAGCCTGGCCGATCTGCAAGAGATCAGCCAGGCGCGTCGCGATGAATCAGTTGAAGGTCAGGAACTGGAAGTGTGGTTGGTCTTCGGGCTGGACAGCGAAATTAATGCTGTCTTTCATGCCCCAGTTCAGAACCTGGTTATGGATCGGCAGATACATCTGCTGAGCCTGGATGGCAGCCCAGATTTTGCCAATTGTGGCATTCCGTGCCGCCAGATCGGTCTCTGATTCGAGGCTGACGATCATGTCGTCGACGGCAGAGTCAGAGTAACCGGTCGGGTTCCAGGAACCGCGGTCGCCGGTCCGGCTGTGCACCAGGAAGTTGAAGATATAGTGTGAGTCAAAGGTCGGAACACCCCAGCCCAGCATATAGAAGTCGGAGTCACCCCCCTTGATGAACGGGAAGTGCTGCGCTTTCGGTTTGGCGTCGAGAGTGACGTTGATCCCGATCTGACCCATCATCCCCACGGCTGCCTGACAGATCGCTTCATCGTTGATGTAGCGGTCGTTCGGGCAATTCAGGGTGATATCGAAACCATTGGCGTAGCCGGCATCGGCCATCAGGGCCTTGGCCTTACCAAGGTCATGAGCAGGATACTCGTTAAGTGCCGCGGTCCAGCCGTTCACGAACGGAGGCATGATGACGCCGGTCGGGTCAGACTGCTCTCGCATGACCACTTTCTTGATGGCTTCACGATTAATCGCGATGTTCATCGCCTGACGCACACGCAGGTCAGCCGTAGGACCGTCCGCATTGTCCACGCCGAAGAAGATCACCCGGTTCTGCGCAGCGGTGCCGACCTTGAGGCCCGCAGTCGAACTGACGCGGCCCAAATCCTGAACCGGCACGTCCTGAATGATATCCACTTCGCCCGAAAGCAAAGCAGCAACGCGGGTCGCGGAGGATTGGATCGGGGTGTAGATGATTTCCGTGACCTGACTCGGGTAGAGGCTCTTGCCCCAGTAGTTGGGGTTGGCGGTCAAAACGGTCTTTTCATCGATGGAACGGCTGACCAGCTTGAAGGCGCCGGTGCCGTTGGTGTTCATCGTCGCGAAGTTGGTTTCGCCCTTGGCCACATCGTGGGGGGTCATGACGTCGTTTGCTTCCGCCCAGCCCTTGTCCATCATGAACATGTTGGTCAGGTTGTTGACCAGGAGCGGGTTGGCGCCATGGGTTTCGATGTCGACGGTATGCGAATCAACTGCGCGGACTTCCTTGACCGAGGACAGCAGTTCTTTCATGTCAGAGCCGTCAGCCATCGCCCGATTGAGGGAGAAGACGACGTCTTCGGAATCAAAAGCAGCACCGTTGTGGTAGGTCACGCCTTTGCGCAGGTTGAAGCGCCAGACGTTTGGATTGTCGGGCAGTGCTGCCCATTCGGTCGCCAAGGATGGAATGATGGCACCTGACATATCGCGCTGGAGCAACGAGTCATAAATCTGGTGTGCCAGTGCATGGGTTGGGCCTTCATTCTGAGCGTGGGGGTCCATGGTCAGAGAATCGCCGGCACGTGCCCAGCGGATGGTTTCGGCGGAGGCGAGGGTGGATACGAACATACCCGCGACCACGCCGACAGCCAGTCTGGTAGTCAGAGATTTCATGGTTAACTCCTTCGGTTGGGTAAAACTTTGTTGCCGCTGTTTTTTTAACAGCGTCAGTAGATTAGACCCCTAGCGAGGAAAGATTTCAACTAAATCAATGTGATTTCTGAGAATCTGCAATGAAAGCATCAGAAACGGTGATGGTGGGGAAATATCCCCTGCTTGGTCTACTTATCTGTGAATTCGGATTGACGGTGTTGGCAGTCAGGATTCAGCCCTGGGTATCCAACGCCTGGGGGCGGGAGGGCTTGGAAAACCCCGCCATCAAGTTATACAGAAGGGGCGTCAGGAACAAAGTCAGTATCAGGGCCAGTCCAAGACCGCCCACAATCACCCAGCCGATCGCGATCCGGCTTTCGGCGCCGGCACCGCTCGCGAGAACGAGGGGCGTGGCCCCGAGGATGGTTGAGATTACGGTCATGACGATGGGGCGAAGCCGCAGGGTAGAGGCTTCGAGCACGGCCTCTCGAACCGATCTGCCTGCCGAACGCAGCTGATTGGCAAATTCAACAATCAGTATGCCGTTCTTTGCCATGAGTCCAATCAGCAGAATGATCCCGATCTGACTGTACACATTAAGAGACAGTCCCATCACGGTGAGCGAGTAAATCGCGCCGGCGACGGCCAGGGGGACTGACAGGATAATCACCAGCGGGCTGACAAAACTCTCGAATTGCGCCGCCAGCACCAGGAAGATGATCAGTAGGGCAAACGAAAAACTCAGCAGCACGCCGCCGGATGCACTCTTGAAGACTTTGGATTGCCCCGAGTAACTCATCTTGATGCTGCTCGGCAGAAGGGATTCTGCGCCTTGTTCCATGAACGCCACGGCCTGGCCAAGCGTGTAGTCTGGAGAAAGACCTGCCGAGATCGTGATGGACGGAAGCCGGTCAAAGCGGCGCAACTGCGCCGCTGTCGCGTTTTCTGTAGCAGAGACGAATACACTGAGCGGCACCAGTTTGCGGGCCCCGGAATCCGGGTCAATCGAGCGCACGAATACGTTTTCCAGACTGCTGATGTCACGCCGGTCTTTCTTTTGTGCCTGAATGATGACGGGGTATTCCCGTCCCCGGTCTATGTAGGAACTCACCTTTTTAGAGGCAAACATCGACTGCAGGGTGAACGCGATTTCTTCAACACTGACGCCCAGATCGTCTGCGCGTTGTCGGTCAAGTTTGAGGTCGATTTGCGGTTGGCTCTCCTCGTAATCCATTCCCGGATTAATGAGGCCATCGTTGGACTCAGCGTACCGTAGCAGTTCAGCCGCTGTACGCTTGACCTCTTCAAAGTCAGGACCGCCCACTACGATTCGAAGCGGGGTGGAACTGCCGCGCAAACCGAGCCCGGCCGGGCTGGCAACGCCGGCTCTTGCGCCAATCAGCCTGCGGGTAATCGGACGCATTTGCCGAACCAGTTCTCCTTGTGAGGCTTCCCGCTCATCCCAATGTGCCAAACGCATCACCACGAATCCACGATGAGGCCGGTTGCCCCAGCCAACGATGCTGTAGACCGTTTCGATGCTGCCGTCCTCCTGAAAGGGCAGCAGATCGCGTTCAATAATCCGTGCTTGAGAATCCGTATAGGCCGAGGTGGATCCCGGCGGAGCAGTCATCGGGATGAAGGCGACACCCCGGTCCTCTCTGGGAGTCAGCTCTCTTGGCAGTGTGTCGTAAAGCGCAACACCGCCCAGTGAAAAAACCACCGCCAGAGCAATCACAAGAACGGGTGCATCGAACGCACGCGTTAGGATCGCGTTATAGCCTCGACTCATCCATGACTGTGGTAGCTGCGTGCCTGCGTCGCTGTTCGGTTCCCCTTTCTCGGCCGGGGAGACGGACTCTGCCGGCTGCAGTATCCGGGACGCCATCATGGGGCAGAGTGTGAGCGCTACAAAAGTTGAGATAACGACTGCCGCTGCCAGGATAAGACCAAACTCGCTGAAGAGTCGACCGACTTGTCCTTCAAGCAAAGAGATCGGGACAAAGGTGGCGATCAATGTGACCGACGTTGCCAACACGGCAAAGAGGACCTGCCGAGTGCCCTCGGTCGCTGCGCGCAGCACCGGTTCGCCGTTTTCGATACGACGCTTGATGTTCTCAAGGACGACGATGGCATCATCGACAACCAGTCCGATAGCAAGCAGCAGGGCGAGTAGTGTAATGAGGTTGATCGAAAATCCGAGTGTATAGATCATGCCGATGCAGCCAATCAGGGCGACCGGAATGGTGACGATTGGCACCAGCGCCGTGAGGAACGAGCGCAGAAAGAGCACAATCACGACTATCACAAGTGCCAGTGAGATACTGAGGGCGATCAGGACTTCCCTGATGGATGCTGAGATAAAGAGGGCATCATCCGAGCCTACGATGATCTTCATCCCCTCGGGCAGTGTCTTGGCGATTCGCTTGATCTCAGCCCGCACACGCTTTGAGATCTCCATGGTGTTCGCTTGACTCTGCCGAAGTACCGACAGGCCAACCGCCGGCTGGCCGTTGGCGCGCACGATCAGGCTGTCGTCTTCAACGCCATGTTCGACCAGCGCGACATCACCAAGGCGAACCGGATAGCCATCGATTTCCCGGAGCACAATGTTTTGAAAATCCTCCGGGGTGCTGAGCCGGCCATCCAGCCGGATTTCAAGCATGCGTTCCCGGGAGGTGATATCCCCCGCGGGTAATTCCAGGTTACTCCGACTGATTGCCTGCTGGATCTCGGCTACCGTCAGGTTACGCGCCGCCAGCGCTTGACGGTCCAGCCAGATCCGGATCGCAAACCGCCGTTCACCCCGAACCTCTACGCTGGCCACGCCCTCTAGTGTCGACAGCCGATCCACAATAAATCGTTCTACGTAATCGGTAATCGCCTCGGGGGAGTGTCGGCTGGAAGACACGCCGATTCGCATGACAGGATCAGCGTCGCTGTCGCTCTTGAGAATGATCGGCTCGTCAACATCATCGGGCAGGGCGCCGCGGGCTCTGCCCACCGCGTCTCGAATATCATTGGTGGCCTCATCGATGTCACGGCCCGACTGAAATTCGACCACGGTACGGCTTTTCCCGCGCCGGCTTTGGGAACTCAGTGACTCGACACCGGCGACACCAGAGATGGCGCTTTCGATAACTTCAGTGATATCGGTATCAATGACCTGGGGTGAGGCGCCCTGGTAGCTGGTGCTGACGGTTACCACGCTGCGATCTACATCCGGCAGTTCGCGGATCGGAATGGATTGAAGCGCCGCGATACCTGCCGTAATGATCAGAAGACTCGCGACAATCGTCGTGACCGGGCGACGAATCGCGATGTCAGAAAGGGCGTTGCCGCGTCGCGCCATCACGGGTACCGTTTAGCAGTCTCGAATGGGACCGGAACAGGTGAAACCGGTCAGGAATCGCTGTCGGCTGAGTTGGCCGAATCAGGACTGCCCGCGGTTGCAAGATCACGTTTTTTGACCATCGCGCCCGGGCGGATCTTTTGGATACCGCGTGTGACGACTTCATCACCCGGGGCTATCCCATCGGTGAGTTCCACATAGCCGAATCCCCGCCGACCGATCGTGACCTCGCGCTTATCGATCCGGAAAAGATCGGGCTCTTTGGCCGGGTTCAGTCGAAAAACAAAAGGTTGGCCTTCGTCGATCATAAGTGCTTCCTCGGGAACAACCAGAGCCTCATTCTCTTCTACGGCGATGCTGACATGCATGAACATGCCGGCGGGCAGAGCCCGATCGGCATTCTTGATGAAGCCGCGCACTTTGAAAGAGCGCGAGGCGGTATCGATCCGGGTGTCGATCGCATCGATCGTGCCCGTAAAATTGCGGCCCGGGAAGGCCGCTGCTCGCGCTGTCAGATTGTCGCCTGCCTGAAGCGAGCCAAAGTGATCTTCCGGGATTGAGAATTCGACGAGCACACCGGAAAGATCATCCAAAACGGCAACCACTTCACCCGCCTTTACCCGCGATCCGGTTTCGATGTCAGAGAGACTGATGAAGCCCGAAAACGGCGCCCGTAAAAACCGATCTTCCAGCCTTTTGTTTGCCCTCTCCAGCTGGGCACGGGCGATCTTGGCCTGGGCCTTCAAATTATCGATAGCAGCCTGGGACATCCCGCTCGATTGCGTCAGGCTGTCTGAGCGCTGTAGAGCTCGAGATGCCTCTTCAAGACGGGCTTTGGCTTCGAGTACATCGGCTTTCTCAATGACTGAATCCAACGCGAGCAGCAAAGAACGGGATTTGACTTCTGCTCCCTGTGACAGTCGCGACTCCACAACACGGCCGGCCGAAAGCGGGGCAATTTCGACGGAGCGTGCCGCCCGGGTGGTACCGACCGCCTCGATAACACGTCCGATGCGCTGCAAGGTGGCAGCAGAGGTTTCGACTACACCAGGTTGACGAGGGATCTTGGTTGCAGGCCTCGAAGACGCCGGGTCTGTTTTCGCAGGCGGCCAGGAGTAGTACGCGCCGGCGCCCACTGCCGCGACAATTGCAACAATCACGATCTGCTTGCTGAAGGTCATTGGGAATCCAGGATGGCTTGAAAGAGAGAGTGCGGCTGAGTCGCTGGATTATCTTATATTTCCAGTTGTGAATGAGCGCCCTGCGTTAGTCGGTCTAACGGGACTTTATACGGCAACCATCAGGCATGATCAGTGTATCGCGGCATGGGAAGCGCGTTGCTGCGTGGTGACGGGACGCGCAACACCGGCCTGGTGATGAATCATTTTCCATTCATCATTCTCCAACCGGAAAAGGTTGGTTGCAATCAGCCGGCCTTCGCCCAGATTCTCATACGCAATCACATACGCAGACTCCCCACTGACGAATCCCCGGGGTTCAGTGCAGGCAATCTGTGGTGGACTCTGAAGAATCGTTTCCCAACTCCTCATGACAGATTCTCGCCCGATAACAGGGCCCCACCCCGGGTGGATGCATGTGACGTCGTCGGTGTCGGACCACAGTCTTTGCATGAGGCCAAAATTCCCCGCCGCGAGCGCCTCATAAAAACGGGCGTTAGCAGAAAGTACTTCTTCCAGGGAGTCTTGCATACCGGCTCTTTCTGAAGGCTGCTGACCTTGAAACCATTGGCTTTACTGTAACTGAACAACGGGGCGAACGGTGATGGCCCTTTCACGCAGAATTGATTGACGACCCCTTAGTCTTAGTCTTTGAACAAGAACGGTTTCTGGGCGGGTTTTATCGGAGTTATCAGTATGCAGGCTCCCACGGCGTTGGCCGATCAGTTTGTTGTAGAGGATTTTTCCGGGGATCCGTTATCTCGGTGGGAATTTATTGCCGACGGTGTCATGGGCGGCGTTTCTCAGGGCGATATTCAATTTGATCGGGTCGATGAAAGGACCGTCATGACCCTTTCCGGCACCGTCAGTACTGAAAACAATGGCGGTTTTATTCAAGCGAGGCGGGCGCTTTCTGTCGATAAAAGTCGCGACTATCGGGGCATCATTCTGACCGTGAAAGGCAACGGGGAAGAATACTTTCTGCATCTTCGCTCATTTTGGACGTTGCTGCCCTGGCAGTACTATCAGGCTGGGTTCAAAACTGACAGCGATTGGCAGGAAGTGACTGTACCCTTCAGCGCTTTCAATCGATCAAGTCGTGTTCTACCAAAATCGATCACGTCAGAAGATATTCAGTCGCTGGGTGTGGTCGCCTTCGGGCGCGATCATGAGGCGAGTATCAGTATCAGCGAGATTCGACTTTACTGAGTTATTCAAACACTGAAATGATCACCGTATTTTTTGACGGCAAGTGTGGACTCTGCTCAAGAGAGATTCGCCACTATCAAAAGATTGCGCCTCCGGGCCATTTTTGTTGGTCAGATATCGCCTCGGATCCCACATCGCTTAAGGCGATTGGCATCTCACAGGCGGCGGCGCTGGAAAGACTGCATGTACAAAGCGCGGATGGCGTAGTGCATGTGGGTGTGGATGCCTTTTTGGTGATTTGGGCGGCCTTGCCCCGCTGGCGCCTGCTCGGAAGAGTGCTCAGTTTACCGGGATGCTATAAAGTGGCCGCGAAACTTTACGACCGGTTCGCCAAAAAGCGCTTTGAGCGACTTGACCACTGCCAGGCCGCCACCGCGTCTGACTAATCCATTTTCCTGATAGGGAATCGTTAACTGCAGGCGGGCATTCGATGGTCAATAGACATAAGAAAGCGGGTTTGTACACTCGCGTGCTCGCGGCGGCGTTTGCGCTATGGACCAGCGTTGAGGCGGGCGCTGGGGAACTCAACCGGCAATCTTTTTCGCTGGTTGGAGAGGCGCTGGTTGAAGTAGGACCGTTTGATTTGGATGTGTACAAGGCGCGGTATTTCATTCGTGGCGCGAATGAGACGTTGGTGGAACTGACTTATCTTCGTGACGTTCCAAGATACTTGTCTCTTAAAGGTTGGGATAAAGGGTTTGAGCACATTGAGCCGGACAAGGATTTCGGCGTCGCCATGGATTGGGTACGCTCCAAGACTCCAGACTTTAAAGAGGGTGACCGGTTTGCGATGCTGGTAGCAGGCGCAACGACGAGCCTGTTTTTGAATAACCAACTGATAGCCGAAAGTGATTCTCCCAATGTCGCCAAGATCATTCATTCTCCGTGGATCGGCGATGAGGCGCTGGATTTAAAGATCAGGGCGCTGTTGTTGGGGCAGGGCTAGACAGAAGTCAACGAAGCCGGATTGTTAGTTGCCTTCCGAAAGTCATTTAAGACCGTTAGTCCTTTCTTTGGAGGCGTCGATACCGGGTCGATTGTTAGATTGATCCCGAACGTAAGAGGTATAAATGGAGCGGCTGTACCAATCCCCATAAAGGGCGGCTTCGAACCGCAGCTGATCCGCTACCGGATCCTTGTTGGAGCGTTGCTTAGGCTTGTTTGCCGCCATGACTTTGCCGCATCAATCCCATGTCTGCGCTGAGTCAGCGGGGAGAGGCCAGGGATCAAATGCGACGACATTACCGGTCATCCGGCGCAAACGGTGGTCTCCTGATACCTCACGGCACTCACTGGCTGGCGGCCATCCTGCTGTGACGGGCTCGTAGAGAAAATCCGGCCGAAACGACGGTTTGGATGTAGATGAACAGAAGCGAAAAACTTTGGCAGCGGAAGTCTTCACGCGAAAATTATCTCCGGATCAAGTGAAATTCGCGTGTTCAGGACCATGCTTCAGCAATATTACCCATAACGAAGCGAATGCGAAAATTCAATCATCTTCTAAATTCCAAGTGGACCGCGGAGAGACCCGTCGACCGCGCACGGCATTTTGAACTAAAAGCATTCAAAGGCAAGACAACACAAAATGACCAAGTCGTCTGTGTGATGAGATG
>JAERSQ010000059.1 GCA_016845525.1 Pseudomonadota bacterium | reverse complement strand
TCCGGCTGGTAATGGTCGATCACGTCGACAACCCGCGCCAGGTTATATCGACGATCGACCCCGCCGATGCACTTGTGGATATTGTATGTAACAACCCGGATATTCATGATATCGTTGCTGGCTCACGGACCCACGCTCTGTTCAGTACAACGTCTGCCGACTATAGACAAACAGACTCAATGCAACTGTCCCAATCCCGCTTCACTGCGGCGTCAACTGCTTTTGTAACAACGCTCGCATTTATGCTGACAATTGCCTGTGGGGCAGTCAATGCGTCCGAATCCGTTCTGCTGAAGCCGTTTCAGTCCGAATATGCGGTCAACTACTCAGGTTTTCGGGCAGCGAGAACGGTTTCCCTTGAAAGAGACGGGGAAGAGTATATCCTGCGATCCACCACCCGCCTCAAGGGCGCCGCAAGGCTCACAGGGTACGGCCCGATCTATGAGGTCTCACGGTTTACCCTGCACCATGGCGTGATCCAGCCCTCTCTTTATTCCATCGGTGAAGATAAGGCGAATCCCAAGCGGGACATCAGAATCGAGTTTGATTGGGCTTCAGGCGCGAGCAGCGGTTATGCCAAAGGAGAAGATCGCAGTTTTGCGCTCGAAACCGATATGCAGGATCCGTTAAGCTTCGAGCTGATGGCAAGATTGATGCTTGCGCAAGGGAAGCTCGATTTTGTCCTGAAAGTTCATGAAGGTCACCGCGTGCGGAGTTATCACTTTATCGAGCAGGAGGAAGAGACGCTCAATGTTGCGTCCCGGGCAATCTCGGCCACACGCTACTTTATTGACCGGAACAGCTCCAGAGAACTCTATTACTGGTTTTCCAATAATCCGGAACAGATTCCTCTCCAGATACGCCAACGGCACGGACAAAAAACCAAGGGTACGGTAACACTCACCAAAAGCACTCTCCTGGACTGAGTGCCCGTACCCTATCCGTTTCTCTACGTAGACCCGCAGTCCTCACGGCCGACAGCGCCCGCATCCCGCAAATCCGATACTTCTTCAGCACTGTATCCCAGCACTTCCTGAAGAATTTCGCCTGTGTGCTCACCCAAAAGCGGGGAACGACTCACCTCGCTCGGCGAATCGGATAGCTTTACTGGGTTACCCACGGTAAGGTACTTACCGCGCGTAGGATGATCCACTTCAACAATGGTTCCCGTTTCGCGCAGAGAAGGCTCTTCGCTTAATTCCTGCATTGACAGAATCGGACCTACCGGAATATCCAGCGGATTACAGATCTCCATCACCTCATACTTCGTCTTGGTCATGGTCCATTGCTCAATGGCCCCAAAGACCTCGTTAAGGCGGGGAAGCCTTGCCGGCGGCGTTGCGAAATCCGGATCCTCCTTCCATTCCGGGTGCCCGATGACGTCACAAATCTTTTCCCAGACTGCTGCCTGGGTAATGAAGTAGGTATACGCATTCGCATCGGTTTCCCAACCTTTGCATTTGAGAATTCGACCCGGCTGCCCCCCGCCAGAATCGTTGCCGGCCCGCGGGGTCGCGTCGGCAAACGGAATTCCCTCTCCGAACTGGGAGTACTCTTTCAGCGGCCCGTGTGCCAGGCGTTGCTGATCCCGGAGCTTGACCCGGCACAGATTCAGGACTCCATCCTGCATGGAAGCCAAGACGCGCTGGCCGCGGCCGGAGTGCTCCCGCTGATACAGCGCTGTCACGATTCCCAGCGCAAGGTGCAAACCGGTTCCCGAGTCGCCGATCTGGGCGCCGGTAACCAGTGGTGGGCCGTCAAGAAACCCGGTGGTCGAGGCAGAACCGCCGGCACATTGCGCCACGTTCTCGTAAACCTTGCATTCTGAATACGGTCCAGGCCCGAAACCCTTCACCGAGGCATAGATCATTCTGGGGTTGATCTCCTGAATCCGCTCCCAGGAAAAACCCATACGGTCCAAAGCTCCAGGGGCAAAGTTTTCAACCATCACATCGCACGTTTTGATCAGGCGTGTGAAGACTTCCTTGCCTTTTTCATCTTTGGTATTCAGCGTGATGCTGCGTTTATTGTGGTTCAGCATCGTAAAGTAAAGGCTGTCCGCGTCCGGCACGTCACGCAACTGGCCCCGAGTCGCATCACCGACTCCGGGCCGCTCGACTTTTAAGACGTCCGCGCCAAACCACGCCAACAATTGGGTACAGGTTGGTCCCGACTGGACGTGGGTCATATCGAGTATGCGTACACCTTCAAGCGCTTTCATAAGAAGATCTCCGGTTTCCTTTATTGGTTCATTCGAAATACGTTTAGTTCGTGAAAAATGTTCATCTAACCCATGAGGAACTCAGTCGAGGTAGCTCCCATTTTTTGCCACATGATCGGCGAGCTGCAGGGCATGCTCACGCACAAGCTTTTCAGCGGTCTCGGTCTGTCTTTGCTCCAGCGCCTCAATGATTCGGGCATGATCAATAATCGAACGCTGAGCACGATCATCGTCCTGGATGGTTCTTGACCGGATTGCCCGCATGTGAATGAAAAGGCTATCAGCCAGATCGGTCAGCAACGGGCTGTGCGCAAGGGAGACGATGGTCTGATGAAACTGTATGTTGGTTCTGGAATACTCATCGATCGGCGCGCCTTTCGCATCAGGATTTCCTTTGCCGAGAATCTCCCGCAAACCCGAGATTTCCTGATCCGAAGCACGCAGGGTTGCGAGTCTCGCCGCCATACTCTCAATCGAGGCCCATGCGTAGATGATCTCGAGGATCTCCTCTTTTGTTTTTCGGACCACAAAGGTGCCACGCCTTGGAATATTCCGGACCAGGCCCGCCTGCTCCAGGCGGGAAATGGCCTCTCGGACAGGGGTTCGGCTCACGCCGAGGCTATCGGCCAGTTTTCTCTCGTCCAGGCGAGGCGGCTCCTCCCCGGAATAAATATCCATATTCGCTACCGCATTCCGGAGGCTGCGATAGACCTGATCCTTCAGGCTGGACACCGAACGAATGGGCTTGACCGCGATAGACATCAGGATTCCCGAAAAAGTGATCGCCGACTCAGCACTTTACTGATCCAGGCATCCAGCCATCGCCGTACCAATCTCAGCAGGCGAGGACACCACTCTCACGCCGGCCTCACGCAGCGCTTCGATCTTGGTACGCGCAGTGCCCATACCATAGTGAATGATCGTCCCTGCGTGCCCCATGCGGCGGCCTTCCGGAACGGTTTGTCCTGCGATATACGCGACTACCGGTTTGGGGTTAGTGAGCGTTGATAAAAATGCCGCCGCATTTTCCTCCGCCGTACCCCCCACCTCGCCGATCAGCACAACGCCCTGGGTCCGGTCATCATTCATGAACAATTCGAGGCAGCGTGAGGCGGAGATACCGCCCACGGGGTCCGCCCCAATTCCGATACAGGCTGACTGGCCAAGCCCATTGCGGGTGGTCTGGTCGACCGCTTCATAGGTCAGCGTACTCGACCGGGAAACGATCCCAATGGCGCCGGGCAGAAAAATACCCTGGGGCATGATTCCGAGCGTGCCAATGCCCGGCACAGCGAGACCGGGCGAATTAGGGCCCACCAGCACAGTGTTGGACCCCTTCAGGTGCGCACGCACCCGCACCATGTCCAAGACCGGAATGCGTTCGGTTACGCAGACCACCAGACCCATCTCGGCATCGACTGCCTCAATAATCGCTTCCGCAGCATTTGCAGGCGGCACAAATATGACACTTGCATTGGCTTGCGTCGCCTGCATCGCCTCGGACACCGTATCGAAAACCGGAACACCCAGGTGAGTTGCCCCACCCTTCCCTTGTCGGACGCCCCCAACAATCCGGGTGCCGCTCGCCAGAGCGCGTTCGCAGTGGAACGTTCCCTGCCGCCCCGTTATTCCCTGGCAGATAACCCGCGTCGTACGATCAACCAGTATGCTCATGAACTGGATCCTGGGTTTCTGCCGGAGAGCCACTGCGCCAACCGGCCGGCGATTGAATCTGCGTTGTGGGTAGCTGGCCGCCTATCCGCGCCTTCGACCACCATTTGTGCGCCTGAGGCGAGGTCAGGCGCAAATTGGAGAGAGAGTCCGGAGCGTTCTAAGCGCGATATGGCGAGCGGCGCATTGGTTCCCGCCAGGCGCATGACAAGCGGAATGGTGACCGGTTGCTCAAGATGGGCCAGCAGCAGACCGTCCGCGATCGTGTCACAGCGCATGATTCCAGCGCCGAACACATTGACTATCAAGGACTTGATCCCCGGGTCTGACAAGATCAGCAAAAACGCTTCTTTAACTCTACTGACTTCGAGCACGGGTGGCACGTCAAGAAAGTTTGCCGGACGTCCGCCGAGATGACTGACTGCATCGAGCGTGGCCATTGCAAGACCGGCGCCACTCGAAAACGTACCGACATCGCCATCAAGTCGAATGAAATTAAAGCCGTTCTTGGCCGCGCGCTCTTCTGCCTCTGAACGATCGGTCCGTGACGCCAGGGCCGCCATTGCTGGCTGGCGATAAAGCGCGTTGTCGTCTACGGTCACCCGCGCATCCAACGCCACCAAGGAGTCGTTCGCCCGGATGGCGAGCGGATTGATTTCAATCAGGGAAAGGTCACGATCCACAAACAGTGCGTGCAACTGTTGAACCAGCTGGGCAAAGGCATCTCGCACTGATGATCGCAGGCCGAGTTGTGCTGCAACATCCTGACCGACGTCCAGGCCGATATGATCGGCCGCACCCAGGGAAACGCGAACCAGGCTGTTAGGATCATCGAAGATATCGCGTTCGACCTGGCTCCCTCCCTTAACGCTTGCAAGGCAGACCGGCTCGCCCCGGTCCCCATCAATGAGGATGGCAAGAAACACCTGCAGTTCAGCCCTGATTTCAGGCTCAATATAGACGGCATTGATGGTCTCGCCCTGGCGCGTGGTTTGCGGGGTAACGAGGTTTTCACCCAGCATCCTGGCTGCCGTTCGGCCGACCTCCAGCACGGTGTCGGTGAACTCAATCCCTCGCAGATGCTCAGAGTCACAAACGCGCCCCTCTGCTCGGCCTCCTGCATGGATCTGAGCCTTGATGACCCAAGGGCCTTCACCCAATTCCCGTGCCGCATCGAGCGCGCGTTGTTCCGATGTGGCGACAATCCCCTCCAGTACAGGAATACCCTTTTCGCGCATCAGGGCTTTGGCCTGGTATTCAAACAGATACATCTTTAACTCCTGCGAAGGCGCCTTGCTGTCGACACTGGGCCAGTGGATTCAGTGCACATCCAGCCCAGAATCAACCTGGAGGACAATTTTTCCGAAGTGCCCAGACGATTCCATCAACTGATGCGCCCGACTGACTTCTTCGAGCGGGAAAATCTCATCGACGAGCGGAACGATCCTGCGGTCATTTAAGAGGTTGAGCACCTGTGCAGCAAACTTCGCGATGATTTGTCCTTTTTCCTTAGGAGGCCGCGGACGGAGCACGGAACCCGCAATCTTCTGTCTTCGCACCATCAGTTGAGCAAGATTCAGCTCCGCTTTCACCCCACCCATAACCCCGATTAACACCAGCGTGCCGTTGGTGGCAAGAGACTTGAGGTTGGAGGCAAGATAGGCGGCTCCGATGTGATCCAAAATCACGTCTACTCCTCTACCCTGAGTCAACTCCTTGATCACTTCTGAAAATTCATTAGCGCGGTAATCAATCACGTGCGTGGCACCCAGTGCAGCGACCCGCTCCAGTTTGTGTTCGGAAGCCGTCACATACAGCGGGCTCGCGGGGACGAGCGCACGACATAAATGAATAGCCGCTGTGTTCACTCCACCGCCTCCTCCGTGCAGGAGCGCACTCTGGCCGTCTTCAAGTCCGGGGAACTGGAAAAGATTGAGATGCGCCGTGATGTAGGTCTCGCAGACACAGGCTGCCTCTGCCCAGGTCATGCTGTCTGGCACAGGCATCAGATGCTCGGCCCACGCCACGGCAAACTCTGCATACGCGCCGCCGCCAACGAGTCCCATCACCCGTTCCCCGCCCTTCAAGTCATCGACACCCTCACCCACGTCCGCGACGGTACCGGCGACTTCGAGCCCCAACACATTCGAGTCCCCCTGAGGAGGCGGATAATTCCCCTCTCGCTGAACGATGTCAGGCCGGTTTACGCTCGTCGTGACGACCTGCACCAGCACCTGTCCGGGGCCGGGGGTCGGTGTCGGCGCTGCACCGACGTAGAGTGCTTCCGCCGGACCGAATTCTTTCTGCAAAACTGCTTTCATCGGCGAATGAACGGGTCAACTTCAGACTGGTATACAATATACCATCAAAACCAGGCGTGCACCAATCCCGCCGAAGCCGTTATCCTCGCCGGAGAACCCTCTGGCCTATGCCCTTCCCCCTTTTCAACGCACAAAAGGAGAAAAGCTTTGAAGGCTTACAAGAATCCCCGATTTCTCGATAGCGCCGACGCTCGGCTACTTCGCATTGTTTCCGAATTCATCGAACCCCAGTCGCGCTTTGCGCATCACGACATCGAGGACACGATCGTTTTTATGGGGTCGGCGAGGACCCCTTCCCCCGAAACGGTATCCCAAGCCAGCACTTCGGATCCTCAATCGCCCGCCGTCATGACCCAGGCCTACGACGCCTGCCGCGACCTTGCCCGACGCCTCACGGTGTGGTCAAAAAACCTTCCCGAAGATCACCGACGATTTGTCGTCTGTTCCGGCGGCGGTCCCGGCATCATGGAAGCCGCAAACCGTGGCGCCTCAGAAGCCGGAGGGATCAATGTTGGGTTGGGTATCTCCCTTCCCCACGAACAATCCAACAATGACTACATCACCCGAGAACTGTCTCTTGAGTTTCATTACTTTTTCATGCGCAAGTTCTGGTTCGCTTATATGGCCAAGGCGGTCGTATTCTTCCCAGGGGGTTTTGGAACCCTGGATGAGCTTTTTGAAATCCTGACGCTTTTGCAAACAGGAAAAATACGCAAACACCTGCCTATCGTCCTCTTTGACCGATCGTTCTGGGAAGACGCTGTCAATTTTCAGACGCTGATCGAACACGGCACCATCAGCAAGGACGATCTGGATCTCTTCCTGCTGACCGATTCCGTTGACGAGGCGTACACGCACCTCACCGAGCAACTCGCTCGACACGGGGTATCGGAACACGGCGTGACTTTGTAGGCACTCTATGCCGCCACACCGCGGGCCCCTGTCAACCAAGGGCGTGCCCCCGAGCCCCAAGTCGAGAACTTAAGCCGCCCGGTTTTGGGTGAGCCACTTCTCCACAAGGGCCACGGTCTCATCGACCTCTTCGAGCTTTTTACCCTGTTGGGCCGCAACCAGCGCGACCAACTTGTCGACTCTTTCTATATTGGTTGCCCCTGAGGCCAGCGCGCGGGCCGCCGATGAGGGGCTCGCAAGGGAACTCGCCGCGTTGGCGTACTTGTCGAACGGCACAAAATCCGACGCGTCTCCTCCCAGATCAATACAGATTCCGACGACCCAGTCATAAACCGCCTGGCTGGCCTCAATATCGCCATGCACCGCGTCTTTGATCGGCCGCATCTTCTCAGCCTGGACACAACGGTAGTTGCCGGCCATCAGCATCGCCCACTTTGCCAGCGGAACGAAAACCGAGTCATGGACACGGAGTTTGACGGGAAGCTCGAGCACACCTAAATCCGGGCTGTTGAATCGAGCCGCTTCAATTCCCGCATCCAGATCACGCAACATTGCCGTATGGGCATCGCTCGCAAAGGCTGCTGCCTTGAAGTTTGTCGGGAGCCGAACCTGAAGTACATTAGGCTGCTCTTCCGGCGGTCGGAAGGCTTGTGGATCCGGGCTGCACAGGGTCATCAATCCCGGATCGAATGCATCCCAGAGTTCCGGCTCAAGAAAACACGGCCGTAGGCTTGCGGTCTGAAGGCCCGGTATCCGCTCAAGGTAAGGCAGCAAAGGCATATTGGTGATGGCCATCGTCGGGACACCGGACGCCGCCACCCGGCCGACCAACTCCCTCACACCTGCCGCACTGTATTGCGGCTCCTGCATGGCAAGCACCACAAGGTCGAACTCTGAGGGTGAAACATTCCCGGGCGATGCCGCATGCAAAGAACCGGGCAGAGCGCCGGAAGCGACCTCGACCAATCCTTCATGCCCCCTGACCGGCATCCTGACGACAGAGCCCCCGGTATTGAAAATCTCCGCTGTGGCATCCCGGCACACCAGTGTGGCGTGATGGCCCGCCAGCATGAGTTTGGTCGATAACAGGGAACCGTAGGACGCACCCAGAATGAGAACGCGGTATTGGGTCGGATTACTGTCGGTCATCGTGTTTCTCAGTTGATAGTATTGGATCGAATTAACGGCCGCGGAGTTTAACCCATAGCGGGCAAACCCATGCGCAAAGGCGCCGCGTTCCCGAGCTAGCGAGCGAATCATAGTCAGGTGCAACATCTCCGTGCTATCCTGCGACGCGCATTGAGACTCGGCCTATGAGTGTCGGAAGTGAGCGAAAGGGCTTGAATGATGAATACAACACTGAGCGCCTCCTTGGTTGATAAACCGGTCCTGGAAAATGCCGCCGACAGTTACACCATGCCGGCAAGGCTTTACACGGATCCAGACGTCTTCGAGCAGGAAA
Organism: Pseudomonadota bacterium; assembly: GCA_016845525.1. Classification (GTDB taxonomy): domain Bacteria; phylum Pseudomonadota; class Gammaproteobacteria; order Arenicellales; family UBA868; genus UBA868. The sequence goes on along the minus strand of JAERSQ010000059.1, from coordinate 9,040 downwards.
AAGAGGCGATCTTTGCGAAATCGTGGCATTACATTGGGCACCAAAGCCACGTCGCCAAGATTGGCGATTACCTGACACTGGACATCGCCGACGAGAGTGTTTTTGTCATCCGATCCGACGACGATGAATTGCGGGCGTTTTTCAATGTCTGCCGACATCGCGCGCATCGGCTGCTTGAAGGCGCTGGTAACACCCGTTCAATCGTTTGTCCCTACCATGCATGGTCTTATCACAACGACGGACGCCTACGCCACGCGAGATTTGCCAAAGAGATGCCGTCTTTTGCACCGGAAGAGTTCTGTCTGCCCCGCGTCCGGCTGGAATCCGTAGGAGGCCTGCTCTTTGTTAATCTGGATTCGGACGCCGATCCTATAGATTCGCTCGCACCTGGATTTGGGGAGGATCTTCGGATGCTTATTCCCCATTTTGATGCCCTTATGCCCATGGATACCTTTGCGTTCGACTCGCCGGACTCCGCCGACTGGTCAGCAAACTGGAAGGTCGTCGTGGATAACTACGTGGAGTGCTACCACTGCCACCAGGCGCATCCTGCTCTGGCCGACCTGATGGAGATGACCAGCTACGAGCACGCGGTTCAGGAGCACTGGGCCCGCCAGGTCTCGCGATCAACGCGCACCGACAACAAAGCCTATCGATTTGATGCCAATGACGACGTTCAGATCGCTGCTTATTGGTATCTTTGGCCGACGACGTCGATCTGGCTGGTCCCAGGTGCGGCCAACCTGTTCGTTTTATCCATGATGCCAAACGGCCACGAGCGCACCGCTTTTTCAGGTCATCGCTATGGATTAACGGCTTCAGTGGACTCTGAACGCAGTGAGTATCTCAACGCCATCCTGGGGCCTGAGGATCAATCACTTTGTGAGTCTGTGCAGCAGGGTCTCAAATCACGGTCGTACAATCAGGGGCGATTTATGGTGGATGCGGCCAAATCCGGGGTTGCCGAACACGGTGTGCATCAGTTTCATCGTCTGGTTATGGGTGCGCTCCAGGAATAGATGACGACCTCGATCCCGTGCGTTGATCTTAAATCGGCGACGTCTTCGGTTTCAGACTCCGGGATCGCCAAGCAACTCGATGAGGCCCTATCCTCTCACGGCTTTTGTTATATCCGAGGGCATGGCATCTCTGGGGCTCAGATGTCCCGCATCTTTGAGGCGAACCGCACCTTCCATCAGTTGCCCCAAAATGACAAAGAAGCCATCGCGGTCAACGCCTTTCATCGAGGCTACATCGGTAAAGGCGCGAGTCAGACCGTCACCTCTTCTGTAGCGATAGCGACCCATCCCAACCGGTCCGAGTCGTTCATGATGATGCAGTCGGTCTCGCCCGACCATGTCCGCTGGGGCAGCGCGGTCTTCGGACCCAATCAATGGCCCGAATCCCTTGGGACTCATTTTCGGACACAATGTTGCAACTACTTCAAGGCGATGCAAGCGCTTGCCGACGAGTTGACACAGCGCCTCGCGGTTGCCTTGGGACTTAAGGCGGATGCCTTCAGCCATTGCTTCACCGAACCGACAGTCTTTTTGCGCTTGCTGAGATATCCCGGGGCCAGCACTGCCGATCATCGCAATGAATTTGGGTCCGCACCGCATACCGACCATGGTTTTTTAACCCTGGTCGCCCAGGACTGCACAAGCGGCCTTCAGGTGCAGGACGCAAACGGCAACTGGATCCCACTACCTCCTGTCAGGGACGCCCTCGTCCTGAACGTCGCCGATATGCTTTCCGTCATCTCTGGAGGTCGATGGCCCTCATCGCCGCACCGGGTTGTCCTTAATCGAGACGAGCGCTACTCCACAGCGTTTTTCTATGACCCGAACTTTGATGCGATGATTCAACCCAAAGTGCCGCCGACCACAATCGCTCCAACTGAGACACCAATACATTACGGTCAGTATCTGATGGCACGTTTCGCCCAGAACTACCGATACCGTTCAGAAGCGGAATAACCGCCGCTTAAGCCATTAAGTCCTATTGGGGAAACCGGGTGTGTCCGCCAAAACCGATTTGGACAGTCGCTTCAGATTTAATGGCGGAGAGGGAGGGATTCGAACCCTCGATACGCTATTAACGTATACACACTTTCCAGGCGTGCGCTTTCAACCACTCAGCCACCTCTCCGCAGGGCGCCAAAGGGTATCTAAGTTGAGCCTCCGACGCAAACGGGATTCACTTAGGTAAGGCCCTTCAAACCCTGGACCAGGCGGTCCAATCCCTCTATTGCGCTGTCGCTCTGCAAGGCGCCAAAGGAGGCCCTGAAGGCGCAGGTTTCATTCACCCCAAATGCGCTGCCCGGAATCACCGCGACGCCGAAGCGCTCGATGAGGTTACGCGCAAGATCGAGATCGTCGCCTTTGTAGCCGGGCACTTTGATAAACAAGTAAAAAGCTCCCCTGCTTGGCAAAAGACTCGCCCTATCTTCAAGCGAGCTCATTGCCTCGATGCCTTGCTGACGAACCCTTGCCATGTCCGCGAGATAGGGACCGCAATATTCTGGCCCAGCCTGCAATGCGCCCAGGGCAGCATACTGGGAGATAGCTGTTGCGCAGATGACATTGGTATCCTGGACTTTTCTCATGGCTCCGAACAACTCCTCGGGAATGACAGCGTAGCCGATACGCCAACTGGCGAAACCATAGGTCTTGCTCAGTGAGTACAGGCAGATAGTATGTGGCGCACTGTTCTCAATCGCGCCCGGGGAGAAATGTTCTGCATCGTCGTACAGGAAATACTCGTAGGCTTCATCGCTGATATGGTAAATCCCATGGGTCCGGCAAATTTCATTTATCGCCCTTAAATCGGCTTCCGGATACACGATACCGGTAGGGTTGTTCGGCGACACCGTGACGACGGCTCGGGTTCTCTTCGTAATTGCGCCTTCAATGGCGTCTATCTGTAGATGCCCGGCGTCATCCGTCGGCACTGTCACAGGAATACAGTCAGCGATCCGAACCGCCATCTCCTGATTGAAGTAAAAGGGCTCGGGCAAAATGATTTCGTCCCCGGGATCGCTAATCGCCAGCAGCATATTCAAAAACCCCATATTGCTGCCAGCCGTTACCACGACCTCTCTACCCTCAAGCCGGATGCCGCTCTCTTCGGCCAGTTTGCGTTCAAGTGCCGAGCGCAAAGGTGCCAGCCCTTCTACCGGGCCATACTGATGCGCGGTGGGATCGCGCCAGAAGTCACGGATATTCTTCTCGACCTCTGCCGGCGGGGGATAGTGCACGATCCCCTGACCCAGCGAAATCGTCCCCGGATTTTCGACGATCAGATCGCCAATAACGGGGATAATCGGTTGCTGTACGGATGCCATCCGCTGGCTGGGAGAAATCATTTTCTTCTTACTGGACTAGGAGTCACGTGGCGGACCAACCCTCAACATTCGCTACAGACTGAAACGGGCGATGTGATTGGAACTTTCCCTGTTGCGTGATAAACGCCCTGTCATCCCTATTAACACGTTCTTTTACACGGTATTATATGGCCGCATCGGCTGCGCCCTATCGTGACCTTGCACACAGTCAGGCGTGGTGCCGATAATCGGCCGCCCGTTGACCCCGAGGACGCTGTTAACGCTCGTATGCTTTGGTCCCAGACAGGTATTTTCGTATCACGATGACAACAGATACGCACAACCCAGCACCCGACGTATCCACCAGTCCGGCGCACCCTCCCGAAGACGAAATCCTTCAGGCTGCGCCTTTGGCGCCAGACGCGACGCTTGGGCCCAACACGATCTCAAGGCTGCTCGCGACCTCCGACAGCGGATACACCTATCTCGCAAACGACGGCGCAACGGTTATCCAGGAATACTTCCCGCTTCAGTTTGCAGTGCGGGATAGTGACAGCATCTCTTTGCTGCTTTGTGACGCGCAGTTTAATACGGACTACGAGCAGGGCCTGACGGAATTTCTGCGCCTCGCGCGCGTTTTGAGCCAACTGGATCACCCGGGACGTATCGCGCACTACGAGGAAAACGACGGCACGGCCTGGTATTCGATTGACCTGCCAGTCCGCGCTTCACTCGCTGATCTGTTGCAAACCGGGCAGCGTCTGCCTGAGGAGACGCTCAAGACGGTCCTGTATTCCGCAATCACCTATCTCGATGCCGTCCACGAAGCAGATGGCCTGCATCTTGAGCTCAGTCCTGCGCGGATCCTGATTGCCGACGAGGACCAACTGCTGATCTGCGGTTTCGGCACAGACCGGTTTCATTATCCTCCTGCTGATGCCCACACCGAACACGATTTTCGCGCCCCTGAGCTTGCAAGCTATCGGGGCCAGTTGGGCCGCTGGACCGACTATTACGCGCTTGGCGGCATCCTGTATCAGGGGGCTTGTCGCGCTCTCCCCGTCGATGCGCTGACGCGCCTGGATGCCATCGACCGTGGTCTCGATGACCCGCTCCCTCCCGCTATCCACTCAGGCGAAGGGTATTTTTCGCGATCGATCCTGAGCCTGATCGATCGACTGTTGGCTCTGGACACGACCGATCGACCCCAGAACGCAGATGAACTTATCGACGCCCTTGAGCCTCAAGGGTTCTCGGGAACTGAGGAGACGAATCCTCCGGAATTGAGCGTCGAAGCCAAACCGGGCAAGAAGCCGACGCCTCAAAAATCAACAGACGCCCCGGGCTCCATCGCAAAACGCGTCAGGGGCGCCTCGTCAATCGTGTTAAGCGCTCTGGATAAGACAAAAAACGCGGCTAAAGCGGCAAAGCCCGTCGCGCCAAGAGCCAATAGCAAGTTGCGCCCGGAAGACAAGTCGCAATCTGGTAGAGCGCCAGGGCGGCAGGAACCGCTTTTCGTGGGCGATGTCCAAGACACAACGAACACAAGGATACGCCCTGCTGATGATCGAACGCCCCTAAAGATTGCAGATGATCTCGAAGATGCAGGCCAGGTACTCGCCGATACCGAATTTCAGGACTTTTCCCTGCCGTCCCAGAGCCGCGCCCCTCACCGGTCTCGCGCCTCAAACTCATTGCCCCGCCTTGAGCTCAGGAAATGGCTCCAGGTATTCCGCAGCCTGTTCAGGCATTACTCTGTGCGGTTCGGGATCGGCGTGCTATTGACCCTGGTCGCCATCTATCTGCTTTACCTGCTCGTTACACCCCCGGGCGTGAGCGAAGACCGTGCTTCGAGCGCCACCATCGAGATCATCGGTGCGACCGATCTTACCCCTTCAGACACTCCGGAGCTTGAGATTGCCCAGACAGGATCTTCACGCGACTCCATGACGGCGGAACCAACTGAGTTTGCCAAGGACGACGACCTGGCGCGTGCCAATGCCTACCGTGATGCGGAGAAACTGGCCAGACTCAGTGAGCCCCATTTGGCCCGGGCGCGCGCCTTCCTCGCTGAGGGGCATCTCATTACTCCGCCTGATGCCAATGCTTATAGCGAGTTTCGAACCGTGCTTAAGATGGATCCCGACAGCACTGCAGCTCAGCGAGGACTTGATCAAGTGACAGGCGGCGTGCTTGCCAGATCCCAACAACTCACCGAAGACAATGCGTTTTCGCACGCCAGAGCACTCCTCGATGAGGCCGTTGCGGTCATCGGTGACGTACCCGAGTTCCAGTCCGCGCGATCAAAGATTGATACCGCACAGACACAATGGAAACAGCAGCAGGCGCTCGCCAAGCTTGAGGCCGAAAAGGCGCAGCGTGCGCGCGAACAAAAACAGAAAATTGAAACGCTGCTTGCGAGCGCTTCTACGGCACTGGATGAGGGCCGCCTACGAACCCCGCCGGGGGGCAATGCGCTGTCGCTATACCGCACCGTGCTCGTACTGGATCCGGCAAACGCCCGGGCGCGCAACGGGATTGCACGAATCACGCAGGTCTACCTCGACGAAGCCCGAGACGCGCTCGCCCAAAACCAACTCGGACGAGCAGCGCGAGAACTCGAGGCAGCAGCAGCGGTTGATCCAACGAACCCTAACGTCGTGATACTCAGTACCCAGTTACAGCGGCGCCAATACCTGGAAACCGAACAGCAGAGGCTTCAGGCAGAAGCGGATGACCGAATATCCCAGGCCCAAGCCATCGCGGATGAGCAGGCGTCACTCAACCTCACGAGCGGCGTGACCGCCTACTACAATGGGGACTATCAGAGAGCGTATCAGTTTCTTGCTCCGCTCGCTGAGGAGGGCGAACCTCAAGCCCAGGTCCGGGTTGCACGTATGCTGCTTGAAGGCAGAGGCACCGATCGTGATAAGCCCAGGGCCATTGCCATGTTCAGCGCTGCATTGGCCCCAATTCAACTCACCGCACGTGACGGGCGCGCCTGGGCGCAGTCAGATCTTGCGGACTATTTCGTAGACGGCTTTGTGATTGACAAAGATCTCTCGAGCGCGGCGTTCTGGTATCGCAAGGCTGCTGAACAAGGCTACGCTCCGGCACAGACCAACCTCGGATGGCTGTATTTCAACGGTTACGAAGGGGTTGCACCCAACCGGGCAGTTGCAGTTCACTGGTTCAGCGAAGCAGCAGCCCAAGGCAACCGTGCCGCTGTCAGGAATCTTCAGGCCCTGGGTGAGACAATTCCCGGTCAGGGCGGAAGTTAGCCTCTACCCTGCCACTTCCTGACCAGGCGGACTAATCGGATCTGCCTTGATTTGACGGCGCCCTGCTCTTGCGAACATAGGTCCGTTTTGACGGGATCACCCCGCGCACACCGCCTTGGGGATTGTCGATATCTCCTTTTCGCCGGGGCATAAGATGCATATGGACGTGAAAGATTGATTGACCCGCGTCCTTGCCGACGTTGACCCCCACGTTAAATCCACTGACGGTCTCATCCCACTCCTTAATGCACAACCTCATCTTGGTCAACATTTTGTGCATATCCACCACCTCGTACTCTTCCAGGTCGAAATACGAAGCAACATGTCTTTTGGGAATAATGAGCGTGTGGTACTGACTCACAGGATAACCGTCGCGACGGGAATAACAGTACTCCCCTTCTTCGATCAATTCGGCATTATCAAAATCACAAAAAAGGCAATCTTCCATCTTTCTCACAAAGGTTGCGGCTGTGGCGGAGGATCGGTCATCTGCCAGCCGGGTCAATCAGGGTGATGGCGGAGAGGGTGGGATTCGAACCCACGGTACCTTTCGGTACAACGGTTTTCGAGACCGCCCCATTCGACCACTCTGGCACCTCTCCGCAGATCTCCAACGTGGCATCGGCAATGAGATCGGGGCTACCTCACCGGATCGCGCAATGATGCGTCTGAAGGAAATTTATTTTATCATGGAGATCGATATACTCACGATTAAAACCCGAAGTAGAGACTGACATCAATCCTGAGGCATCTGCTCGGAAGTTCTTATGCATCGCAAAACCGGTACAGACCGCCGCCAATTCATTAAGGTCTGCGCGACTGCTGCCGCCACGGCTGCCTCGTATCCCGAGTCACTGATCGCATCCGTCGCTGAGGGTCAGTTTTTCAATCGGGTACGGCTTCACGATGAAAATGGCAATCCCCTAACGTCATCGCAACTCCTCACCGACGAGAGTTATCTCTTTTTCTATCCTTATGTCTCAACCCCCTGCTTTCTGATTCGGCTCGGGAAGTCGGTCAGGCAACCGGCAAAACTCAAAACCCAGCAAGGGAACGAATACGACTGGCAGGGCGGCGTAGGACCCCAGAATCAGATTGTCTCTTTCTCGGCAATCTGTGCACACAAGATGAGTCACCCCTCGGCGCAGGTGAGCTTTATCAACTATCGTCCTGAAGAGGTCCAATACGCCGGACACGATAACCGATTTCATCGGCGATCTAACGTCATCTATTGCTGCTCGGAAGGCAGCGTTTACGATCCGGCAGCGGGAGGCCGAGTGCTGGGTGGACCTGCTCCGAACCCTCTTGCCGCTATCCTACTGGAGCACGATGTCCAAACCGATCAACTTTTTGCCGTGGGCGTCGCGGGCAAGTCGATGTTTTCCGCTTATTTTGAGACCTTTGGCCATCGTCTGGAACTCGAATTCAAAAACGACGCGGTTGACCAGTGGGTTGAGCAGTCCGCAGAAGTGGTGCCACTTGAGAGTTACTGCGCGCGGCAAGTGCTCTGCTAACCTGGGGCCTTAGCTACTGAGGTCGTTCAGAATCTCGACGTGCCCCGTCTCGCGGGCATAATCGGACGGCGTCCTGCCGCTTTCGTCCTTCAGGTCCACGCTTGCTCCTGCCTGCACGAGCATTCGACTGATTTTGGCAAACCCCTGGGCGACAGCGCGGTGCAAAGCCGTCACACCATCCGTGTTACGTTGATTGACTGCGACATCCGACTGATTCAGGAGCAATAAGACAGCATCAGGTCTCCTCTGTTCAACGGCATGCATTAAAGGCGTCCAGCCGAAAACATCGCCCATATTGGGATCGGCCCCAACCAGAAGCAACTGGTCCATCACCGCAACATGGCCCTTTGCCGAGGCGAGTGCGAGAGCCGTCCAGCCGTTGACGGCCCTGACGTCCGGTTTAGCCCCAGCCTCCAACATCGCACGTACAATCCGGATGTTTCCCCCGACTGCCGCGTGCATTAGCGGCGTGCCGCCATTGTCGTTTCTTATGTTAATCCCTGCGCCGGCCGTGATCAGCGCCTCACACAAAGGATGATCGGCAGATTGGGCGGCGACCATCAGCGCTGTCTTGCCCTGATTATTCGCAAGATTGACGTCGGCAAATCCCGCTCGCAGTAAATCCGTGAGATGATGCACGTCACGCCTCTGAATGGCCTCAACCCAGGCCTCTGAAAGCGTGGGGCTCTGTGCCGTCGCGAGCATCGGCGACAAAATCCACAGTATCGCCAACAGTCTTGCGAAAACTATTTTCACCAATGTCGCCTAAACCTTCGGTCTGCCAAGTCGAAGACTCTGTGCATGCAAAAATGAGGGCCGCCTTACGCGACCCTCACCAACAAGCTCCTGTTCCGTAATACGGACCAGGTTGAATCGATTCAGCTTTCCGAACTCTCTCCTGCCCGCTTTTCCGCGTACCAACG
>JAERSQ010000058.1 GCA_016845525.1 Pseudomonadota bacterium | reverse complement strand
CAGGAAGTCGCGCAGGGGCAGTCGTGTTTTGAGTACGGCCGAGAGAAGATTCGAACCGATGCCAAATTCGATGCTTATTTCAAAAACTGGCAGGTCGCCCAATTGGAGTCGAATTTTGTGGGCGCATTTTTCGGGTTTCTGGTCGATGATCCGTATCCGGATAGGGGTCTGGAGGCTGTCCCTGAATGTTTTCGGCCTTGCGTAGAGCTCGAAAAGGTGGCCAGTGGTGCCTGGATGCTGCAGGCCATTGCGATCCTGCCGGAATATCAGGACAAAGGGTTTGCCAGACAGTTACTCGATGAGGCAGCCCGAGTCGCTGCAGAGGCAGGGACGAACCGCGTTGCTTTACAGGTGGAAGAAGTAAACTCGGTTGCCTTGCGGGCCTACACAAGAAATGGCTTTGTCGAAGCAGATCGCAGGCCATACGTGCATTTTCCTGGCTCCCAGGACAGTGGAGACGTTATCCTGATGTGCAAGGAAATAAGCTAAGAAACTTATTCTCGGGAACACGAGATCTTAATCTAACGGGCAAACGCTTTTATTGGCCAGCTTCGAGACGGGAGAAATCTGATGGCTAGTCGCCTCTATATATACCTCTTTCTGTTTTCTCTTAGTGGCCCGAGCCATGCAGGAGACTATTTCAATTCGAATGCGCAAGGCGTTGCTATTGGCGGGTATGACCCGGTGGCTTATTTTGTGCTGAAAATGGCGGTCCAAGGGACTGATGCCCATCAAACAGATTGGCAGGGTGTCACGTGGTACTTCTCAAACCAGAAACACAAAGACATGTTTGTATCTGATCCTGACGGATTTGCGCCGAAGTTTGGCGGATGGTGCGCGATGGCAATGACTGGGGGTCAAGTGGCGGAGGTCGACTTTGACAACGGCTGGACAGTCGACGCCACGGGGCTTTACTTCAACGTCAACAAGGATGTGAGACTGCGGTGGCTAAGGGGCTATAACCGTAACGTCAGAAAAGGCAATGAGAATTGGCCCATGACTCGGACAGCAATTGAGGAAGGTAGCGCGACCATTCACCGCCGGGCACAGATGCCGACTTACTATAACGAGTAGCAGGTCGCCCGAAAAAAGCCCCGCCGAAGCGGGGCTCTCTCAATCTTTCGATTTGGACCACCGGGCAAACTAGTCGTCGCCGTGCGTCCAGGGACCGAAGTCTTTGTTGTCCATGGAGAACTCCACGCCAACCGCCGGTTCTTCTCCGACGACCCAGGCATCGTGGCCCGGCGCGAGGCAGTAGGCGTCTCCTGCCTTGACGGTCACTTCGGATCCGTCATCAGATACAACGTGAATCTGACCCTGGATCAACACCCCGACATGCCCCGCCTGGCAGCTTTCGGTACCAACGTGGGGCTTAATGCACTCAGACCATTTCCATCCCGGCTGCATATTCGCTTTGGTCAGTGTGACCCCGCCGAAGTTAATGGTTGCCGCATGGGTCTTGTCAGGTGTCATCGAACCATCTGGGCTCGACCAGGATTTTGTTTCTACTGAAGCCATGTTTTTCCTCCGTTTATGTATTTCATGGGTGAGACTGCTTGGTGGGTATTACTTCCACTCCCAGATTTCCCAGGTTGCGGTGCCTTCCCCGTCGACATCCCAATGGTAGACGCCACACAGACCGTTTAGGCTTGCCAGTGAAGGTGCTGCCGATTCAAAGTAAACCGCGCCTCGAAAAGTGGCTCCGCCATCAGCCGTAAAGGTGCCCATTCCGGTAGCTCTGAATGTGGCGACTCCATCTTGGGCCATAATCACACCCTGGTTAGGACATTCCCCGTACAGCGTTCCGTCTGCTCTCATTTGAGAGGAATAAGTCGCGATGGATTGCACCTGAGCGCCTGCCAGCGTGCCGGCCCCTTCAGCCGTCGTCTCGAATTTTGGCAGGGCGCCTTCGGTAGAAAGCGGCTTATTGGTTGTTGTGCACGTTATCGTGCCTATCTGATCACCTAACATGTCATACCTCCTTAGTTTTGATTATTTCTCTTTATCTGTACATCCGTTATAGCACAATTTTTTCATTGTTAAAGAAAACATACTTTTTGTCCCGGGCGGACACCCTTTCATGATCAGTGGCTTTACTTGAAAATTGCAACCGGCCTCACTAATGAAGGAATCTATCTCTGGGTCGGACTTTCTGAGATTTGGCCCCGCTCCTGAGAGCCTTTGGCCAGTTACGTCTTTTTCAACTGTGGGCTTATCATTAAAGGAAGAAGCGCCGATCGCTAATGCCGGAACATTAAGCAGTCCCGAAAGATCCCCAGGCGAGAGCGTGAACTACTGACACTAACTGAGAGAAAAACACATGGCTTTGTTAAACCAGACTGCCCCGGATTTCACCCTGATCAATACTGAAAAAGAGCAAGTGAAGCTTGCCGATCATCGAGGGAAAAAGATTGTTCTGGCGTTTTATCCCGCCGCGTTCAGCGGAATCTGTGATCAGGAGATGTGTATCTTTGAAGAACGACTTGACCAACTGAACAATGCCCAGGCCCTTGTTTTTGGTATCAGCCCCGATAGCCCGTTTGCCAATGCAAAATTTGCAGAAGTGAACAACATCTCTTTTCCTCTGCTATCGGATCTGCATCTGCAGGCCGCCCGCGACTATGGTGTGGAGTTTGAGAACTTTGCTTTCATTGATGGGTATACCGCTTGTAATCGGGCGGTGTTCATCATTGGAGAAGATGGAAGCGTTATCTATGAGTGGGTCGCCGAGCATCCGGGCATAGAGCCCGATTACGATGAGGTGATGGCAGCACTCTGATAGCGGATTAGATCGACCTGGTGGAGATCGTCCCTTTAGCCCAGCATCATCTCGATCAGGCGACGGTGCTCTCGGAGGCTGAGAACTGGCCGCACCGTCTGCAAGACTGGCAGATGCTGATGACGCTCTCACAGGGCAGGGCAGCCCTTCAAGACAGGGCTGTGATCGGAACCGCCCTCCGTACCGATTACGGTCCTGATGTCTCGTTGCTAAATATGATCATCGTCCGGC
>JAERSQ010000057.1 GCA_016845525.1 Pseudomonadota bacterium | reverse complement strand
TCCAATACCGGGACCATCGTGGGGCGGGCGCCTTCGGTCACCACCGGCAGATCCGCCATGCTGACCTCCACGCCGTCAAAGTGGGCCACCTGATTTCGAGTAAGTTCGTGGTTCGACAGATCCTCAACCGTACTGAGACGCCCGTTCGCCATTTGTGCCCCGTCCAGCAACGTAGCCATCTCGTCGATATCAAAACGGCCAAATACGGTGCTGATAATCTCGTCCATCACTTCGCGATTTCTGACGCGCTCAGTGTTATTGACGAAACGCGGATCCGGCCCCAACTCGGGCTGACCCAGCACGGCATCACAAAAAACACACCACTCACGATCACTCTGGATGGCGATCAGAATCTGGCCCCCTCCTTTTACCGAGTACGCCCCATAAGGCGCTATCAACGCATGGGTCAGACCCATCCGCTCGGGCGCCCCGCCGAGATAACGGTGCGACAACAGGGGAAAGTTCATGAAATCTGCCATCACATCAAACATGGCAATCGATATATCAATGCCTGTGCCGGTGCGGCCACGCTGGATAAGCGCCCTCAGGATCGAAGAAAACGCGGTCTGTCCGGTCGCAATGTCACAAATGGAAATCCCGACCCGGGCGGGTTGTTCACGGGTGCCGTTGACCGCGCAGATTCCACTTTCGGCTTGAACCAGAAAGTCATAGGCTTTTTTACGGGCACCCGGCCCTGTGGATCCGTAACCGTTAATCTCACAGGTAATGAGTCCCGGATTGTGTTCCCGCAAGGCATTACCGCCAAAGCCTCTGCGTGCCAGGGACCCCGGCGCCAGGTTATGCAGGAAGACATCCGCTTCTTTCAGCATTGACCGCAACAGGGTCTCATCGGCATCGATATTGAGATCAAGGGCGACGGACTCCTTGCCGCGATTGAGCCAGGAGAAAAACACACTGTTGCCACTCGCGCCTCGATCGTAGCCTCGCGCAAAGTCTCCTTCCTTGCGTTCCACCTTGATAACGCGGGCCCCCGCATCTGCCAGCATCAGTCCGCAATATGGGGCGGCCACCGCCTGCTCCATAGAGACCACGAGCAATCCGGCAAGTTCCTGATCTAGACCCATGCTGATTTCAAGACTGATAAAACGAAAAGCCGAATCTACGGGATATCAGCGCAAAAAGCGATCAAACCCAAACGACAAGATCGCGCGCTACAACCCGGCCATGACTCCCTGAAGTCTGTTGCGGCGTTTTAGATCGGCCGGTTGAGGTCTGGCGCTAGTTCCAAAAGCCGGCACAGACCGTTGCATTGCGGTCGGCATCAGGCACCTTGGCGGTCAGCACCGTGCCAGCATCCCAATGAGAACTGTCGACCATAGCAATAGTCACGTTGGTATCGTAGTCCGGAGACCAGGTGGAAGAAGAAATGTGCCCCACGACGTTTCCGCTGCTGTCCTGAAGCGGCCAAGGATGATAGATCGCGGGAACCGCCGGCCCATCCAACTCGAGAGCGCGGATTTGCCTTACAGGCGTGCTCAACTTGGAAAGCGCCGAATGACCTAAAAACCCTTCAACCGACTCCAGGTTGCAGTACTTCCCAAGACCCGCCTCAAAAGGAGTATGCGCTGTGGTGACATCGCTGCCAAACGACAGCAGGCCCGCCTCAATGCGCTCGATCAGGTTAGGGCACCCGGCCCGCACATCCAGATCTTCTCCAGCCGCAAACAAGGTATCCCAAACCGCTTCACCATATTCGCTGCCATCCAGATAGAGCTCAAATCCCCCCTGATGAGACCAGCCGGAGCGGGCGATGATCATGTCTTGGCCCTGAAAATTGATCGTCTTGTGTCTGAAAAATTTCGTGCTTACGATATCGTCACCAAACACCCGAGCGACCAGTTCATCAGCCCGCGGGCCCTGGATCGCCAACGGGGAGACGTCTGGCTCAAATACCTCGACATCGAGTTTTGCCGCCGCCGCAAGACCCTTGCAGTAAAGCAGCATGTCTGAGTCGGCAAGCGACAACCAAAAGCGGTTCTCGTTGAGTCGGATGGCCACCGGATCGTTCATCATCCGACCGGCATCATCTACCATGGGCACGTAGTAGCACTGATCATCCTGCATTCGGGACATGTCGCGCGGCGTGGTCATCTGCACCAGACGCAATGCGTCTTTGCCTGTGATTTCAACCTGGCGTTCAACGGAGACATCCCAGACCTGAACGGCCGTTTTTAAATGGCGGTAGTCCTCTTCGGGAGAAGTGAAATACGATGCCAGCAGCATATGGTTGTAGACGGTATAGGCCTTAACACCCGCCGCGGTCACACGGCTCGAGAACGGTGTTTTGCGTACCCGGATTGACGGTGTCAGGTAAGGCATCGACATGACTTTGGCTCTGCTGGCAGTTTTTTTGGCGGCGGAATAATAGCCCAGCGCGCAGTCTTTGCAAGTGCAGCGCGCTTCACACGCCGCACGTCATCAGCCGGTTTCAGCTTCCAGGCCTGCTGCCCCGATACCGCCCAAAGCGGCCGCTTCATCATTATCCGAGGTATCACCGGAGATACCCACAGCGCCCAGCAGTGTCCCGCCCCCATCTCGCACGAGCACCCCGCCCGGTACCGGCACCATGTCGCCGCCCGCGAGTCCGTTGATCGACTGAATAAAATACGCCTGCTGCTCTGCCCGGTTCATCAGAGCGCGCGTCCCCATACCGAGTGCAATCGCCGCATTGGCCTTGCCATGCGCGATTTGCGCACGCATGGCGCTTACCCCGTCTTCGGACGCCGCAGCGACCAGCGAACCACGGACATCCAGCACGATGACGCTGACCGGCTTCAGGTTCAGTTTTCGCGCCTCTGCCAGTGCGCCGTCTACCAGGTTTCTCGCCTGATCCAAGGTTATCGACATACTCTTCTCCACTTTGACTTCGGTTTTGGTTTCATCCTCTGATCCACTCTGACCTCTGGATTGCGCTTTGAATATTTCGCTGTCTCAACCGGCGGCCACCTCAAGGGCTTTGGGCAGTGCTTCAGCAAAAAGCGCAAGATCCTTAGGGTGTCCCACGGATACACGAATACACCGGTTCAGCGGAGCCACTCCCGGCATCCGTACAAAAATTCCCTGGGCCACGAGATTATCCAAAACCGCCTTGGCGAAATCACCATCGCGGCCACAGTCGATCGCTACAAAATTCGTCGCCGAAGCCAGGGCATCGAGTCCGTTGTCCGATGCGATCTGATAAAGCGTCTCACGGGCCTCCCTGACCTTGGCAATCACACTACTAAGATGCTGTGTGTCCCCAAGCGCTGCGACACACGCCGCCTGGGCAACACATCCGAGCCCGAAGTGATTGCGAATCTTGTTGAACTCGTTGATGAGTTCAGGCTCACCGATCGCATAACCCACGCGGATGCCAGCCAGTCCATAGGCTTTGGAAAAGGTACGAAATCGCAATACCCGGTTGTCGGATGGATCGAGAGGGGGCATCACCCCTTCCGGGGCGAATTCACCATAGGCTTCATCGAGCACCAGCAAGGATCCTGGCGGCATCTTCCCCACCATCGCCTCGACCACTTCCGCCTGCCACCATGTCCCCATGGGATTATCGGGATTGGCGAGGTAGACGAGTTTAGGGTTGTGGAGCCGCGCAGCCTCGATCAACGCCTCGGTATCTTCATGATCCTCCCGGTACGGCACGGTGACGAGTTCCCCGCCATAACCGGCGACGTGAAAATTAAAAGTTGGATATGCCCCTGCAGACGTGACGACCTTGTCGCCCGGGCCCACAAAGAGCCGGACCAGATAGCCGAAGAGGCCATCAATGCCCTCCCCCGCCATGATGTGTTCCGGGCTAACGTCATGATGCTCTGCCAGCGCATGACGAAGCTCGAAGAACTCGGGGTCGCCGTATTTCCACGCCTGCGCCGCCATCTTGCCAATGACCTCGGTGACTTTTGCAGAAGGGCCAAACACGTTTTCATTGGCACC
Organism: Pseudomonadota bacterium; assembly: GCA_016845525.1. Classification (GTDB taxonomy): domain Bacteria; phylum Pseudomonadota; class Gammaproteobacteria; order Arenicellales; family UBA868; genus UBA868. The sequence goes on along the minus strand of JAERSQ010000057.1, from coordinate 10,198 downwards.
AATCCGCGCGGAAAATGTTCGCTCCAGGATTCGCTCCTGAGCTTCGGGCCCCACAAACGGCACCGTGGCAGGCAATCCTTTGGCAAGCGTGGTTGTCCGGTATTCAGGCATCCGAGGATTCTGTCATAGCGCGCAAGAAATACAACGCCGACACACGCCCGCTTTCAGACGAAAAACTGCCCACGCACGACATGGGTGGCAAGACCTCCCACCCAGATATCGGTGGGCACGTTTCCATCGAGCGCCATGCGGATGGTGACGAGACTCGGGCGGTCAATTTCGTATCCCTGCTCGGCGCGAACGATGCACGGCGCATCAGCTTGTGCATTAAACAGGCCGTGACGGGCGAGATAACAGGCCAGCGCCCGGTTGGTCGTTCCTGCCGCAGGCACTTCCGGCGTTCCCACGCGTGGTGCAAATTCGCGGCAGTGCACGGTATTCTTGGGCTCGACGGTTTGCTGGCAGAAAAGTATCACTGTATCGATGTCCACCTTTTCGCAATAATCGTTCAGTCTGTCGAAATCTGGAGCCAGCGACTGAACGCTGGCCAGAGTTGCCAGCGGAATCACCAAATGGGAAAAATCCGAGGCTGTGAATTCAACCGGCAGGGAAGATTCCAGATCATCCGGGCTACCGCCGAAAAGTGTCCGTAGCTGATCTGCATCGATCGAAGCCGCTTCAAACTCGGCAGGTTCGAGGTTCAGCATCACCTCGACCCGGCCCTCATTCTGATGGGCCACTTTGACGAGCGCGGAGTTTGCAGGCGTATGGAGATGGACGTTTTCTGTTGCGCCCTGGGGGATATCCAGATACCCACGCGAGATAAGGCCTGTCATCAGCGCCAGGGTGCCATGTCCGCACATCGGGTACTCCTGCGCCGTCGAGAAAAACCGCACATGAACATCACGCCCGTCCACCTTCATTACGAAACAGGTTGCCGGGGCACGCACCTCGCGGGCGATCTGCTGCATCTTTTCAGTGGGCAACGCTTCACCGTCGTAGATAATCCCCGCGTGACTGCCACCAAAAGCTGCTCCGCTAAAAGCACTGTAAAGATCAAACAGGTACGAAGGCATAGGGATATCTATCTCAGATGCGGGAGTGCCAGGAGCGTTCGACCTCAAATGCACGTGCCAGACGCAGCAGCGTTTTCTCCTGCCCCAGGGCCGCACCGATCTGAATCCCAATAGGTAAGCCAGTCTCGGTTTTCGACAAGGGCACCGACGCCGCGGGAGCGCCGGTTGCATTAAAAAGCGGCGTGAACGGAATCTCGTCCAGCATCTTTTTAAGGTAAACGGACCAATTATCGCAATCCATACTGACCTCGTTGAGTTTTAAGGGAGGCTTTGCGAGTGTCGGCGTCAGCAGCACATCATACTCAAGAAAAAACCGGCCAAGATTATCTGCTGCCCGCTGAACTGTCTCGACAGCGCCAACGTATTCAACCGCCGTACGCTTTTGTCCATCATCAGCGCAAGCCAGCGTAAGGGGTTCAAACAGCGTCTCGGGGTTTTGACCTGGGCCTCGCGACAGTACGCCCCCGACCACATTGGCGATATTCGCTGAAAACAGCACATCGAAAGCCTCGCGCAATGCCTCTCCATCCACCGGCGGGATGGCCTCTTCCACCGCACAACCCACAGATTCGCAGAGCGTACCCGCATCGATGGCGGCTTGTTTACAACGGGGATCAATGCCCTCCCCCGCAAAACCCATGGTACACAGACCTACTTTGAGTTGCGGCAAATCACCTTCAAGCGATTGGCGAAACGTGCCTTGCGTATCGGGCGTGCTGTAGATCGCACCCGGAATTAGACCATGGGTGATATCCAGCAGCATTGCGGAATCCCGTACGCTATGGGTAACCGCATGTGCCACGCTGAATCCAGCGAGTCCCTCTGCCCGGTCATGGCCGAGCGGCACCCGTCCCCGGCTGAGCTTGAGACCAAAGAGGCCGCAGTTGCTCGCCGGAATACGGATTGAGCCGCCGCTATCGGTCGCGTGTGCCGCCGGCACCATGCCACAGGCCACGGCACAGGCCGAACCCCCGCTCGAGCCCCCGGCAGAGCGGGTCGTATCAAAAGGATTCAGCGTGGGGCCAAAGAGTTTCGGTGAAGTACAGATATTGAGCCCGAATTCAGGTGTGTTCGTCTTTCCCAGGATCACAAGGCCCGCGGCCTTAAGACGCGAAACCAGAATCCCGTCATATTCGGGAATCGTGTCCGCGAAAGCCCGGCTGCCGTTAGTCGCGGGCACTCCCGCAAGCAGGGTATTAAGGTCCTTGACGAGAAAAGGAACGCCGGCGAGCGGGCCTGTTAGCGGGCTGTGCAAAACGCTATCTCTTGCGGCGTCAAAACAGGTCGAGATAACCGCGTTGAGTTTGGGATTACGCGATTCGATCCGGCTGATGGCCGTCTCTATCAGCTCTATTGGGGCCAGTTCACCCTTTGAAATCAGTCCGGCAAGGCCAACCGCGTCGTACCGATCGTATTCGTCCTCCACCATGAGACTGGCGGTCATGCCACAGCGACCTAGTGGGCGAACTCAGCCTCACTGCGGTGACATTCGATGGCATGGTTGCCGGCTAATGTGCGCACCGGCGGAGTTTCCTGATCACAGGTGCCCTCGATTGCCAGGGGGCAGCGATCAAAGAACGGGCACCCTTTATCTTTGAGCGTCACCACACGGTCGATACCGGCCTGAGCCTCCTGGGTCTGCATGGTCTCTTCGAGCCAGCCTACCCTGAGTTCGGGCACTGAGCTGATCAGAAGCCGGGTATAAGGATGATACGGGGGTGACAGGACTTTATCGGTCGTACCTTTCTCGACCACCCGCCCTGCGTAGAGCACCACGATCTCATCCGCAAATGACGCCACGGTCGAAAGATCATGGCTGATGAATACAAAAGAAACGCCGGTCTGCTTGCGCAACCGTTTGAGAAGCTCGATCACGTTCGCACCAACGATGGAATCCAGTGCTGAGATCACCTCGTCACACAGCAAGACCTCGGGTGAGGCGGCGAGCGCGCGGGCCAGATTGATACGCTGTTTCTGGCCTCCCGACAGTTCTTCGGGATAGCGTCCGGCAAACTCCTGCGGCAGTTCGACCATGTCCAGCAGTTCGCCGATGCGACGGCGTTTTTCGTCTCCCTTGAGGTCCAGATAAAACTCGAGTGGCCGCCCGAGAATGTTATCAATCCGTTGGCGGGGATTCAGCGCCGTATCCGCCATCTGAAAGACAAACTGGATTTTCTGAAGCTCCTCGCGTTTGCGCTGCTCAAGCGCGGGCTTGAGTTCTTCCCCGTCGAGCAGCACCTGTCCTTCGGCTGCGGGCAACAGACCCGCCATCACCCGGGCCAGTGTCGACTTGCCACAACCTGACTCCCCAATGATGCCGACGCTGTGACCGCGCTCGATCGCAACATTGACATCACGCAGAACGGTAATCGCCGGCAGGCCGTTTTGGATCCGGCCGTAACCGGCCAGAAGATCTTTCACCTCAAGCGCCGGCGCTTCCCGTCGGTGTTCACCGGTCGTTTCATCGCCCTGGCCCGCGGCGGGGGGCGGACGAACGGCATGCATGAGTCGGCGGGTGTAGTCGTGGCTGGGCTTTTCAACGACCTGTTCCGCAGTGCCATACTCCTGGGTCTCCCCGGCATAAAGCACCACAATATGATCCGCGATCTGCGCCACGACGGAGAGATCATGGGTTACATAGATCGCCGCTGCACCTTCCTGTTTAATCACCGACTTAAAGGCTTTGAGCACCTCAATCTGCGTCGTAACATCAAGTGCAGTCGTAGGTTCATCCAGCACCAGAAGATCCGGTTTGCCGCACAAGGCGGTTGCCGCCATGAGACGCTGTAATTGTCCGCCGGAGACCTGGTGGGGATAACGCTTGCCCAGTCTGTCTGGATCGGGCAACTCCAACGCGCGATACAGCGTCTCGGCACGCGCATCTGCCTCTTCCTGAGTCAGGATGCCGTGCAGGACGCAGGTCTCCGTGACCTGCTCCCCGATAGTCAGCGCCGGATTGAAGGTCGCTGCAGCGCTCTGCGCAAGATAGGCAACGCGTTGGCCCCGTAGACCCCGCAACTGATCAGAGTCCATGCTGATAACGTCTTCGCCCTCAAGACGGACCTCTCCGCCTGTGAACTCAAGTCCGGGCTTGGTGTATCCCAGAGAAGAAAGTGCGATGGTTGTTTTGCCCGAGCCCGATTCCCCAATCAGCGCGACGACTTCACCGCGCGCCACGGTGAAACTGACTCCCTTGACGATGGGGGTCAGTTCATCATCGTCGTTACGCGCACTGATTCGAAGGTTATCGACTTCCAGCAGATCGCTCATGAGATCATTCTCTTGGCGAGTTTGCCGCCGGTAGCCGCGGAAATATCATCCACGATCATGTTCACCGAGATGGTGAGCGTCGCAATCGCAAGCGCCGGCATCAGCGGGGCCACCGATCCATAAACCAGCCCGGACAGGTTTTCTTTCACCATGCTGCCCCAATCAGACATCGGCGGCTGGACACCCAGACCCAGAAAACTAAGAGACGAAATAAACAGAATCACCCAGACGAAACGCAGCCCGAAATCTGTTGCCAGCGGCATCGCAATATTCGGCAACACTTCTCGCGTGATGATCCACCAAAGACCCTCGCCCCGTACCTTCGCTGCCTCGACAAAGTCGCTCACTATTACTTCCTGACCCAAAGATCGCGCGATACGGAAAACACTGGCAGCGTAAATGAAACCGGCAATAATGATCAGCCAGAAAATTCCAGGACTATCAAGCGCCGCAATCAGCACCAGAGCAAACATGATCGAGGGAATCGAAAGCAATGCGTCATTAACGCGACTGAGGGACATGTCCAACGCTTTGCTGCCCACCGCCGCCGCAATGCCCAACGTTACCCCAATAAGATAAGCCAACAGGGTTGCGAGAAACGAGATTCCGATTGTGGTACGCGCGCCAAAAAGAATTCTTGAAAGCGTATCCCGGCCCAGATAGTCACTGCCCAGCCAGACGATGCTGCTGGGTGGCTGGAAATCCGTATCGGGATACATTTCATCACTGCCCGGAACGATGAAAAGTTCCTCATCCAGGATATCGGCCTCATGATAGGGCGCAATCGTCGGCCCAATCGCCACAATAATCGCCCAGAAAATCAGCACAGAGACACCGATCTTGCCCGGCCAACTGAGTCTGATCTTTCGTTTGGGCGGCGCGGTCGGCAGTTCATCAAACGGCGTTGAGGCTGAGGTCTCCTGAGATGGTTCAGACATGGCCGGGAGCTTCCTTACTTGGGGTGACGCAATCTGGGGTTGGACAGAATCGACGCTATATCAGCAATGAAGATCAGCACGATATAGGTCGCACAGAAAATCATGGCACAGGCCTGGACCAAGGGCATATCCCGCATCTGGACCGCCTCAATCATGAGTTTTGCAAGCCCGGGGTACGAGAAAATCTGCTCAACCACGACGACCCCGCCCACCAGCCAGGCAAGGTTCAGGGCAATGACGTTTACGATCGGCCCGACCGCATTGAACAACGCGTGGCGGAGGATAATTCTTCTTCTCGGCACCCCTTTCAGGATTGCCATCTCAATATAGGGCGAACTCATCACGTTGAGCACGGTCGCCCTCGTCATTCGGATAATCTGGGACGACACCAGGATGACCAGCGTCAGCATAGGCATCGCCAGGGTCTTGATCAGTACCCAGCCGGTTTCATCTCCCCTGAGAAAAACAATGGAGGGCAGCCAACCCAGGCTCACAGAAAAAATCAATACCAATGCCGTGGCAACGAGAAAGTCCGGCACCGAGATCAGGTTCAGCGTCGCGAATGTAATTGAGCGGTCGAGCCGTGTTCCGGGATGCATTGCTGCAATAAGCCCAAGGAACAAGGCCACTGGAATAGCGACTCCTGCTACCAACAGGGTGAGCCGAGCGGTGTTATGGACACGCGGCCCGAGCATCTCCACGATGGGCGTACCAAGACCCGCTCCAAGACCCGCCTTGGAAATGCCAAGATCGCCCATCATGACGTTCTGCAGCCACACCCAGTATTGCTCGATGGGGTGCTTGTCCAGCCCCAGCTTGGCCCGAAGCGCGGCTGTGCTCTCAGGCGTCGCCGTCTGACCCAGAATAATCTGCGCGACATCGCCCGGCAGAAGATTCGTCCCGATGAAAATCAGTATGGACACTACCCATAGTGTCACCAGACTGATTCCAAACCGGCCTAGGATCGCGCGCCAGAGCATATGCAGTAATGGTTAGAGAAAAAACAAAGTACCTAAACTAAGGGGTTCGCACGTCACCGTGCGAACCCCTCCTAAACAACACAACGAAGAGTGGTTTAACCCGTCTTCCAGATGAACTCGGCCCAGCCGTTGCCGCCGAACTGACCCAAGGGGCAGTTTGAGAAGCCCTGAACCTGCGGGTTGTGGCCATCGATAATATTGGTATGCGCCGGAATCACCATACCGCTTTGGGTGGACACCAGTTTCTGCATTTCGCAATGCATCTCATGACGTTTGGCTGCATCGGTCTCTGCAAGAGAATCCTTCAACAACACGCCCATGCGGTCGCTGTTCCAGTAGGTGTCGTTCCAGTTGCCGTTCGGAGCAAACTGAATCGCCATCATCGCGTTGGCCGTCGGACGCATGTTCCAGGTCACCACGTTCAGCGGCTCTTTCATCCACACCGCACCCCAGTATCCATCGGTCGGCACCCTCTTGAGTTTGAGGTTAAAGCCGATCTTCTTGAGGTTGGCCTGCATGAGGAGGCACGCTTCTTCAATGAAGCCGATGACAGGCGCCACATACAGTTCTGCTTCTGAGTAGCCGGACTTGTTCAAGTGATACTTTGCCTTGTCCGGGTCATACGGGATCTGCGGCAGTTCATGACAGTGATCCGCGCCATAGGACACGTTGATCGGATGGTCATTACCCACAGTACCCTGGCCCTTAAGGAACTTGCGAACGATACGCTCGCGATCCTGGATATAACGGAAACCCTGGACGAGATCATCGTTGTCACCGGGTGCGGTGTTCTTAAGACAGCAGATACCGCCGTAAAGACCTGACGGAATCGAGAGCACTGATTTGCCCGCAGCTTCAATCTTCTTGATGTGCCGCGCGTTCATCAGGGTTGCCATGTCAACGCTACCCGCCAGCAACGCGTTCAGTCTGGCGTCTGGATCCGTGATCGCCGTGACCTCGATACCATCCAGCCACTGCCCGGTATCCCGCCAGTAGTTGTTGTTACGTGAGTGTTCGGACTTCACGCCGGCCTGGAATGAATCCAGACGGTAGGGACCTGTGCCGCCTTCCCACCAGTTCATGGTGTTGGCTTTCACGATCTTGGCCTGGGGTTGCGTCAACTTGACCGGCATATCTGCGTCGGGTGACGACAGATTGAGCTTCACCGTGTACTTGTCAAGCGCTCTCCATTCGATAACGTTCGCAAAGAACGACTTGATCGAAGACGGTGAGCCGGAAGCAATATGGCGGTTCATACTGTGGACGACATCTTTCGCCGTCAGTTCGCCACCACCATGAAACTCTACGCCCTTGCGGATCTTGAAAGTGTACTGGGTCGCGTTGTCGTTGACACTCCACTCTTCGGCCAGTTCCGGGTGCAGGCTCATGTCGTCCCAGACCTGGATGAGTCCGTTATACATGGTGTTGGCCCGTACATAGTCGATAGTCGACGTACCGAGAATCGGATCCAACGTATCGTCAGGCCCGTGCAAGTTGGATGCAAAGATCACTGACCCGCCACGGGTCGGGCTCGCCGCCAGCGCGCTCGCTGACGTCAGCAAACCCCCGGCTGTGGTTGCCGTGATACCGAGCGCACCCATGGCCGCCAGGAATTCACGACGGTTCACATGGCCGTCGCGATACATCTGTTGAAACGTTTTGACTTCTTTCATTACCTTTGGTCCTCCGGTGAAAAAAGGGCTTTCTACTAAATTTGGCCAACAACAGTAGTTGTCAGTCGTCGGCTACTCGTGCAAAACCGCGTTCCGGGGCGGTTCTGCCCAGAAAACGACGGTTTCAGTGAAACATATAGGCCCAACACAGTCAACAGTTACCGTCGCATCTGCACAAGTCGCGGCATCTCACTGCTTTGCAGCTGTTTTTTGGGAGACCGGATCGTTTCCATCGATACAATAGTGGCAAATCGGACAAATCAAGGATAAAGGCCTTTCTTGCTTAACATTAGGGCTATGGGGGAAAAACAGAAATACGCCAACCCAATGCTTGGGGTTTTTTCGGGGCTACTGGGGATCCTGCTCGCAACAACCGGCATGTCTTCAAGCGCAGGCTGCCCCTGCAACTACACACCTGCAAAATTGATTGAGGTGATCGCTGCAGATACGCTTCTGTTGCAGGTCGCCAACGTCGAGGAGACCGTGAAGGTCGCTGGCATCCGGGTACCCCGGCTGGAATCCCCTCGCGCATCGGGTGAGGCCTGGTGCAAAGCCGAGGGAGAAAAAGCCCTCCAGGCGCGAGATTACGCCCGAACGCTGTTAATGAAGGCCTCAGAGATCTCTCTCGACGAGACCGAGCGGCTTGCCTCGGGCGATCTGTTGGCCGTGGTCTACATCGACAACGTCAGTTTCGGACAGGAACTGCTGTACCAATACCTCGCAGTCGAAACAGATGACACACCGAACTGGTGCCCCTGAACAGAAACATGACCTTCGCCACAGCAGATCTCTTTGACCATTACGCAGAGCAGCTTCAGGTCTGCTCGCCGGTCTTTCGGGACTTCGGCAAAGAGACCCGATTTTGCGGCCCCATCCGAACACTCAAAGTTTTTGAGAGTTTTGGAATAACAAAATCCACTCTTGCTACTGATGGAGAAGGCCATATCCTGGTGATCGATGGCGGGGGTTCGTTACGATGCGCAATGCTCGGCGACAAGTTGGTACAGCTCGCCATTGATCACAATTGGAAAGGTGTTGTACTCAATGGGTGTTTGCGGGACAGCGCAGCAATCTCGGCTCTGCCGATCGGCATCAAGGCACTGAATACCAATCCCACCCGCCCTTCACTGGAGGGTGAGGGTCAACTCGATATCCCCATTCGATTTGCCGACGTGACATTTCACCCCGGGCATTTTCTGTATGCGGATGCAGACGGTATTGTAGTGAGCGAAAAGAATCTCACAAAAAGCCCTTAGCGTATCGACGTCAGTAGGTCGCTTTCCAAACACGCACTGAGACAGACAGTTCAGCGGAGCAATCATGGCCCGACGAAAAAGCAGTAAGCGTGCGCAACCGCGCGGTATTGAACAACTTGCCCCAGGGCGGGTGATCAATCCGCTCGAGCCCATCTCGATTCTCTCGAAGGAAGAGGTGGCTTCGCTGCACACGGCCTCCCTTGAGATCCTGAAAAAACACGGCATGCGGTTTTCACTGCCGGAAGCCCGAAAGCTCCTGAGAGAAGCCGGCGCCAGTGTTGACGAAGATAACGCCATGGTGCGATTTGATCCGGATCTCGTCATGGAATATGTCGCCAAAGCCCCTGGCGCATTTACGCTGCATGCACGAAACCCGATCCATCACCTGCATCTGGATCAACGACATATCAATTTCTCAAGCGTCAGCAGCGCGCCTCACGCCACTGATTCGCTCAACGGCCGTCGGGCCGGCAACCGTGAAGACTTTGAAAATTTCCTCAGGCTCACACAGATGGTGAATGTTGCACATGGTTCCGCCGGCTACCCGGTGGAGCCGATCGACATCGATGTGCCGATCCGCCATCTTCATGCGACCCGATCGATCGTGACGCTGACAGACAAGACCTTTCGACTGTACAACCACAATCGGCAACGCACGCTGGATGCTCTGGAGATGACGCGGATCGTTCATGGCCTCGGTCGAGAAGCGTTTGAGAAAACACCCTGCGTGTTTGCATCAATCAACCCGAATTCACCACGTGAGTACGATGCATCGATGCTGTGGGGCATGATCGAATGCGCGCTTGCCGGTCAGGCATTAATGATTTCTCCTTTTATCCTGGCCGGTGCCATGGCGCCCTCTTCGCTCGCCGGCGCGTTAGCCCAGCAAAACGCTGAGGCGCTTGCCGGTATCGCGTTCTGCCAGATGGTCAGAGCCGGCACACCGGTGACTTACGGCGGATTCGTCTCCAACGCCGATATGAAAAGCGGCGCGCCGGCATTTGG
>JAERSQ010000056.1 GCA_016845525.1 Pseudomonadota bacterium | reverse complement strand
CCTTTGGTGGAGCCGCTCACATCCACCATGAAGACAACAGCGATATCCCTTTCACGCCGTTCAAGACGCGACAGGATCCGATCACTCATTTCCTCGCCATTCAGGCTGTCAATCCGGGCGCGAACCAGTGCATCGAGGTCTATCTCGTCACCCACCGGCTGTTGGCGGACTCTTTGAATCCGGGCGCGCAGTGCCTCAAAGCCACGTCGCAGGGTAAAGACAGAACCCCTATATTTGTCAATGGTTTGCGAGTAAAAAGCGGTATCTCCTGCGGGCATATCGCGCTCGCGCAGGACGCACCAGTCCTTGCGGTAATGGCGGCGTCGAAAATCCCACTCGTCATAGAGATAAACGGTCTCTTCCGGCCCGGGCTCTACGTTTTCCGGCGCGTCAGAGGAGTCGGGCTGAGCGCTGGGATCGTAGTTTTGGCTTCCGGTCGTCGCACTCGATGCAGGAATCGAAAGCGCCTCAAAATCAAGCTGCATCGAGCCCAACAGCTCATTCAGCTCTTCCGGCGCTTCAAAAGTCTGGTCGCCAGCGGTGATCACGAAAGCGTCAGCTTCTCCCGGCGGCTGACCGCTGCCGGCAACTTTTTCCAGCGTGATTTCTTCTGGGGCTTCGTTTAGGTCGTTTGCAGAAGTGAGTAACTCTGAAATGGCCTTCGCCAATTGCCGGTTCTCGCGTTCGGCACGAGCCTGGCTGACTTTTTCTGCCCGAGCGATGTCGATCTGACCTGCCCAGGGCGGCAGCGGCGGCGGCTCCAGATGATCCGTATACAACTCGTCAAGCAGTGCCAGGGTATCGTGCACCGTGGCATTGGGGTCAAGCAGTGATGACGCCAACTCGAAGGTTTCTGCTCTATCAGCATCGGCGGACTGGTTGATCTCATCCATTTGTCGGGCAAGTCCCGGGAAGGCCCGGCGCACGCAAGCCTCGAGCCGTATCTGCTCAAGGCTGTGGAAGAGTTCGCGGGCACGCTCGGGATCGGCATAAGCGTCCAGCGTCTCTGACAAAGTGGGCGCCTTGGGGTTTTCGCGTCGGAAAGTGCCGTAGTGAATCTGCGCCCACAACTGCGTCGCAGTCAGACGGTAGAGGGTCGCGTTTTTTTCAGGGTCTTCAAACTCGGTGATGAACGCGGGAAGATAAACGGTTTCCGTATCGGTCCAGGCGGCCTCCGCTGTCTTTACCCGCAACGGCCTTGCTGAAAGCCCGCGCAGGTAGTGACTCAGTATCGAAGTAGCCGGTTCATCAAGACGGGCAGCACATTCGTTCTGGCCCTGCATTTGGAGGAAATCATCGACAGCGGCCAGCGCCTGGCTGCCGGGGTATAGCCCCTGTTGGTCATAAACATCCATGGCGTTGATCAGCCATTTTTCGACTTGCTCAAGATCCAGTTGAGCCAAAGCGCGCGGAACGTGGGTGACGAACTGAAAACCGAGTTCCGAATTCGTGCGGACAATGACATCGAGCCAGTGCAGTACGAATGCCTGCTGCGTTGGATCGCACAGCGCAAGCTGCTCTGCCGATCGGGCCGTATTGCGTCCGGAAGAGAGCACGGCATCAAGCATCTCATCGAGGCGCGCCTGGATGAGATCGGCCGTCAACTGGGATTCAGGGGCTTGCATGGCGGGAGGTGCGTCTGACTGAGCCTGCCAGTATAGTCTCATGCCCGGGGTTGACCGACCCCGAGCCTATGGTTGTCCGGAATCTTAAGACGCAGTCACCGGGATAAGTCATGCTTTCTCAGACACTGGATTGGATAGCAGCACACCCCTTTGTGACCGGGGCAGTGCTGGTGGTTTCGTTGGCCCTGGCGCTGATCTACGGAGCCGTTATTTATGTCGCTATCGGGCGGATGAGTCCCGATTATTTTGTCCGAGACGAAACTTCCTCGAGCACCTGGCGCCAACGCTATCCTCTGTTGGGCGTGGTTGCCCTGGTGCTCAAGAACGTGTTTGGCGTGGTGCTGGTGTTGATGGGTATTGCGCTGCTGTTCCTGCCGGGCCAGGGCGTGCTGACCCTTCTCATCGGTATCAGCCTGCTCGACTTTCCCGGCAAGCGAAATCTAGAGAAGAAAATCGTCCGCACGCCGACGGTCCACAAGACCATGGATGCGATTCGCCGGCGCGCCGGCCAGCCGCCGCTGGTGTTGCCGGAATAGCGTTAGTTCCGGGCTGGCGAGAAGCGCTGCGGGCTTTACTCGCCCTCAAAACTGATTAGCGTACGTACCGGAACATCCATCGCTGCCAGTTTTTCGCGACCGCCCAGGTCAGGAAGATCAATCACAAAGCTTGCACCGACCACTTCGGCCCCTGCCTCGCGCACCAGTTGAACCGCGGCGCAGGCGGTGCCGCCCGTCGCAATCAGGTCGTCAACGATGAGCACCTTCTGGCCGGCTTCAAAACTGTCGGTATGGATTTCGACTTCATCGCTGCCGTACTCCAGTTCATACTCGACCGATATGGTTTGCCAGGGAAGTTTGCCCTTCTTCCTGATCGCGACGAAGCCGATCGATAACTGGTGCGCAACGGCGCCGCCGAGAATGAAGCCTCGTGCCTCGATTCCCGCAACACAGCCGATGCCGCTGCCGGCAAAAGGCTGAACCCTTTCGTCTACCGCCTGGCGAAACCCCGAAGGACTTTGCAGCAGGGTCGTAATATCCCGGAAAATGATTCCTGCTTTGGGGTAATCCGGCAGTGAACGAATCAATCCCTCAAGTGGCTGAGCCATTTATGTTTCTCCGTTAAGCATCCGCCCGGCGACGGCATCGAGTTTCTCCAGCAATACAGGGTCCCTGGCCTCAGCATGCGTGATGAGGGCGGCCTGCAGGACCTCATCATCCCCGGAAGGACAAACAGCAGGGCGTTCGGACATCCGGGCTGCTACGGTCCGCACCAACTGACGCGCTTTATCTGCATTGTTCAGCAGCACCTGGATGATTGCATCGACCTCAACGTTATCGTGATCGGGATGCCAGCAGTCATAGTCAGTCACCATCGCCACGGTACAGTAGGGAATCTCTGC
>JAERSQ010000055.1 GCA_016845525.1 Pseudomonadota bacterium | reverse complement strand
TGGCAATTGCCATGGGGCAGGTCGAATCCAGTCTGGAGAAGGTCTCACCTTCTATGGATATGGCTGCGCGCACACTCGGTTACCGAGCGGGGCAGACGCTAGTGCGCTACCATCTACCTCTGATCCGAGGCGGCATGCTGCCGGCGGCGATGATTGTGTTCGTCGATTGCATGAAGGAACTCCCTGCTACCTTGCTTTTGCGCCCGTTTAATTTTGATACGTTGGCGACTCACGTTTATGAATTCGCCTCTGATGAAATGCTTGGAGAGGCATCCCTGGGGTCACTGACGATCGTTGGGGTAGGATTGATTCCGGTCGTGTTGCTGAGTCACATGATTTCAAGAACCCGGCAGACGCTGGGTGAGTCCGCTAGCCAAACCTAATGAATTCAATTTCTGCTGTGAGTACAGACGATGCGTTGGCGGCGCCGCGGCCGCTGCTTGAGGTACGCGGTATCTCGTGCAACTATGATCTTGAGCGCGCCGTTTTTGATTTGAGTCTTACGGTGCATCGCGGGGAGCAGGTTTGTCTGCTTGGGCCGAGCGGCTGTGGCAAGACGACTGTCCTGCGCGCAATTGCAGGATTTCACTCGGTGCTCACCGGGGGGATCTTTATCAATGATCAGCAGGTGTCCGCCCCGGGAGCCATGGTGCCGCCCGAGGCGCGTAGGGTGGGCATGGTCTTCCAGGATCACGCTTTGTTTCCCCATCTGTCGGTTCGCCAGAATGTCGCATCGGGGTTACGTTCGCTCTCTGCAGGAGAGCAGAAGACTGCTGTGGATGACATGCTTGACCGGATGGATATTTCACGACATGCGGAAAAGTATCCGCACGAACTGTCGGGCGGTCAGCAGCAACGGGTGGCGCTGGCCCGGGCGCTCGCCCCGAAGCCGCTGTTGTTGCTGATGGATGAACCGTTTTCCAATCTGGACCAGGAGCTGAGGGAGCACATGGGCCAGGAAGTGTCCGACATGCTGAAAGAAAACGACATCACCTGTGTGATGGTGACGCATGATCAGAACGACGCGTTTGCCTTGGGAGATCATGTGGGCGTGATGGCTGATGGGGCGATCGTTCAATGGGATACCCCCTATAACCTGTATCATCAGCCGCGTACACACTTTGTGGCGGATTTCATTGGCAACGGTATCTTCCTGCCGGGCGACGTCTCGGGATCTGCCCGGGTAGTCACTGCATTAGGCGAGCTTGAGAGTGATGAAACACTCGATAGGCCAGTGGAGTCACCGATTGAAGTGCTGCTGCGGCCCGATGATGTAGTTCATGATCCAGAGGGTCCGATTCGTGCGACGGTGCGCCGGCGGGCTTTCAAGGGCGCTGAGATTATGTATACGCTGCGTACGACCCAAGGGATCACTCTTTTGGCGCTCTTTCCGAGCCATGCCAATTATGAGATCGGGGATGAGGTATCAGTGCGCCTCGCGGTGGATCATTTGGTGGTGTTTGACCGCGATCCCGAAGACTGAACCCGCCGCTCAGCCAGGCTCGTGCGGTGTCAGATAGGCATCCAGCAGAGAAAGAGCGTCACCGCTTTCCTTGACCTCCATTCGGGCCACGGCACGGTGGTGGACCTCATCGGGACCATCTGCGTAGCGCAGTGCTCGACCCCAGGTCCAGTGATCTGCGAGCGGCGTATCTGGGCTCACCCCCATTGCCCCGAAAGTCTGCATGGCCCGGTCAAGTACCGTCGTGTGCAGCAGGGGCACCAGTGCCTTGATCATGGAGATCTCCTTACGCGCGGCCTTGGCACCTTTTTCATCAATCAGCCAGGCCGTTTTCAGGACGAGTAAGCGGGCCTGCTCGATTTCGATGCGCGAGCGGGAGATCCACTCCGCAACGCTGCCGTGCTCATGCAGGTAGCGGCCGAAAGTTTTTCGCTCCTGCGCCCTTGCGGTCATCAGTTGAAGTGCAAGTTCGGCCGCTCCGATGGATCGCATGCAGTGATGAATCCGGCCAGGACCCAGTCGGGCCTGGGCTAAGGCGAAACCGGAACCTTCTTCACCGAGTAGGGAACTTGCAGGCACCCGCACGTTGTCAAAGGTAATCTCGCAGTGCCCTTCAGGATGGTGGTGATTGACGACCGTCAGGTTTCTGACCACGGTGACCCCCGGCGTATTCATCGGCACCAGTACCATGCTTTGCTGATGATAGGTATCAGCATTGGGGTCGGTTTTTCCCATCAGGATCAGCAGTTGGCAGTTGGGATGTGCGGCATTGGTGATCCACCACTTTCGGCCGTTGATCACATAGTGCTCGCCATCACGCTCGATCCGGGTCTGGATGTTGGATGCGTCAGACGAGGCCGTATCGGGTTCCGTCATGGCAAATGCCGATCGAATCTCGCCGTTCAAAAGCGGTGCCAGCCATTGCTCGTACTGTTCCGGGGTCGCAAACATGTGTAAGAGTTCCATGTTGCCGGTATCCGGAGCACTGCAGTTGACAGCCTCTGAAGCCCAGCTGATCCGCTCCATGATTTCTGCGAGCGGCGCATACTCCAGATTGGTCAGCGGTGTCCCCGGTTCCTCAGGCTTCAGGCCCGGCAGGAAGAGATTCCACAACCCTTGCTGGCGGGCGGTGGTTTTGAGCTCTTCCATAAAGGAGACGGGATACATGCCGGCGTGAACTTCCCTGCGCCAGTCCTGGATTTTCGGGACGATA
>JAERSQ010000054.1 GCA_016845525.1 Pseudomonadota bacterium | reverse complement strand
CAGGCCTTGGCAAGTACTGTAACCTGGAGTCGGTTGAAGGATTCTTGGGTCATGCGGCGCTTTCCAGGTTGAGCACCCCTTCGAGGCAGATTCGGGCTCTTGAGCTGGATGGCCCCGCGGTACCGGCAATCTACAATCCCTGGCCACTTCAGGATAGCAGCGGAAACGTAGTGGGACACATCTCGTCTTCCACCTGGTCTCCGGACTACGATACCAACGTGACGATTGCCATGGTCAACCGTTCACACTGGGATGCGGGAACGGTACTGACGGCCAAGGTGCCTGATGCTGACCGCCATGCGACGGTCCGTGCCGGCTTCTGGAACTAGTACCGGGTCTCAGCCGTCTGGTCTAAAAAGTTGCAATAGACCGCACGCAGGTTTAACCCCGTCGCGGCGAGTGATGCCGCAGACTGCGCCTGATCGCTTTTTACCCTGATATCCCGTAGATTCGGCTTTTCGTTCTATCGGTCTGGGAATCAGCATGGGTCTGCATCAGGAACTTGCCGGGTTGCTCGTGGTCTCCATGGAGCAGGCAGTGGCCGCGCCGTATTGTGGACTGATGCTGGCGGATGCCGGGGCGCGCGTGATCAAGGTGGAGCGCAAGGAAGGAGATTTTGCACGAGGCTACGATCGCGGCGCCAAGGGCAACAGTGTGTTCTTCTCCTGGCTCAACCGCGGCAAGGAGTCGGTCGCTCTCGATCTCAATATTGATGACGATGAAACACTGCTGAGATCAATGCTGGAAAAGGCGGATGTTTTCCTGCACAACCTTGCTCCGGGGTCCTTGGCACGCAGGGGTTTTGGCGGCGATGCCTTGCGGGAACACAATCCGGGGCTCATTACCTGTGAGATCAACGGTTACGGTTCTTTGGGTCCAAGCGCTCGGAAAAAAGCTTACGATTTTCTGGTGCAGGCCGAAAGCGGCATCTGCGCAATCAACGGTACCCGGGAGCAGCCCGCACGTGTCGGCATTTCCATTTGCGATATTGCTTCTGGGCAGACGGCGTTTTCCTCGATCCTGAGAGCGCTGATCCAACGCGGGCGGACCGGCGCCGGAATTGATATTTCTATCGCTATGTTCGATGTGATGGCTGATTTCATGAACTTTCCATTACTGGCGCATCGTTATCTTGGCGGCGCTCCTGAGCGGATGGGCCTGACCCATGCCTTGATCGCGCCTTACGGGGCGTACTCGGTAAAGGGAGGGGGCCAGATTCTGATCGCTATCCAGAGTGATCGCGAGTGGTGTGTTTTCTGTGATGCCGTACTGGGTCAGCCGGAGTTGGGACCGGATCCGCGTTTCATCAATAACACCGAGCGCGTCAGACACCGGGACGTGATGGATGAGATTATCAGCACCGTATTTGGCCGATATGATATTGACGAGATGGCTACGTTGCTGGACGGGGCACAAATTGCGAACGGGCGTCTCAGTAGCGTTGAGGATCTGTCGAACCATGAGCTTATTCGAAATCAGGTGGCCCACTTTGACGGCGTGGAGGTCAGCATGGCGGATCTGCCGGTGGTGACCGAAGGCGCCCGCCCCACGATGGTCCCGGTATTGGATCAGCATGGTTCGTCCATTCGAAAAGAGTTTTCGCATTAACCGCATTCGCCCACCAGCCGAAACGCCATGAGTCTCAAACCTCCCACATACGAGTTAGACCACCCTGAAATCCGCGAAAGCGTTTCGCGTTTGTGCGAGGATTTTCCGGGAGAATATTGGCGCCAGTGTGACCGTGAGCAGGCGTATCCCGGCGAGTTTGTGAAGGCGCTGACCGAATCGGGCTTTTTAGGGGCGCTGATTCCTGAATCCTACGGGGGTTCGGGTTTGCCGCTCTCAGCCGGCGCGGCGATTCTCGAGGAAATTCACCGCTCAGGGAGCAACGCCGGGGCGTGCCATGCCCAGATGTACACCATGGGCACATTGTTGCGTCACGGCTCCGAAGCCCAGAAGGAAAAGTACCTGCCGGCGATCGCCCGGGGGGAACTGCGGCTTCAGGCCTTTGGGGTTACCGAGCCGACCAGCGGAACCGATACCACGGCCCTTCGCACCACGGCAGAACGGGTCGACAATCATTATGTCGTCAACGGGCAGAAAATCTGGACCTCCCGGGCCGAGTATTCGGATCTCATGATCCTACTGTGCCGCACGACGCCGAAAGACCAGGGCCAGAAAAAAACAGACGGATTGTCTGTGCTGCTGGTTGATATGCGCGAAGCCGGTGACGATTCGCTCACCATCCGGCCGATCCGGACGATGATGAATCACGCAACCACCGAAATCTTTTTTGATGATATGAAGGTGCCGGCAGAAAACCTGATCGGAGACGAAGGGCGGGGCTTTCGCTACATCCTGTCGGGTATGAATGCAGAACGCATTCTGATCGCGGCGGAATGTATTGGTGATGCCAAGTGGTTTATCGAAAAAGCCACGGCCTACGCCGCAGAGCGTTCTGTGTTTGGCAGGCCCATCGGTCAGAACCAGGGCATCCAGTTTCCGATTGCAAGAGCCTATGCCCAGATGCGCTCGGCAGAGCTGGTGCTGCGTGAAGCCATTCGGCTCTATGACGCAGGTGAGAATCCTGGGGAAGAAGCCAATCTCGCAAAGATGCTGTGCGCAGAGGCATCATGGGCGGCGGCAGAGATGTGTGTGCAGACTCACGGGGGATTCGGCTTTGCTGAGGAATACGACGTCGAGCGCAAGTTCCGTGAGGCCCGTCTTTATCAGGTGGCCCCCATCTCAACCAATTTGATCCTGAGCTACCTCGGCGAGCATGTTCTCGGTTTGCCGCGGTCGTATTAGCAGGGTCGGGAATCAAGCATGACACAAGAACAGGCACAGAGCGTTCAGCCTCGCCGAAGTTTTATTTTTGCCCCCGGGTTAAGGCCCGAGTTGTACCCCAAGGCTCTGGCGAGTGGTGCGGATATTGTCTGCGTTGAACTCGAAGACGGGATCGCTCCGCATGACAAGGACGAAGCGCGGGAAAAAACCCTGGCGCTTTTTGCCGAACCGCAGGCCGACGATGGCGTAGAGCGCATTGTCCGTATCAATTGTCTGCGCTCAGCCGTGGGTCTTGATGATGTCCAGGCGATTCTTGCGACAGATATGCCCCCGCCAGCATTGATGTTGCCCAAGGTGGTATCCCCGGATGAGGTGGTGTGGCTTGACGATCTTCTGACCGAGCGGGGCCACAATACCCGACTGCATATCATTATTGAGATGAATGCCGGGCTAGAAGCCGTGTTTGATATCGCCCGATCCAGTGCCCGCATAGACGCGTTGTTTTTCGGGGGGGTAGATATGGCGGCAGACCTGAGATGCAAAAACGCATGGGAGCCGTTGCTCTATGCCCGGTCGCGGGTCGTACACGCGGCCGCCAGTGTTGGCGTGGATGCTGTCGATGTGCCGTACCTGGATCTTGAGGATCTGGAGGGCATGAAGATTCAGGCCCGGCAGGCGAGAGATCTTGGCTTCAGCGGCAAGGGAGCCATCCATCCCAAGCAGATTGCGGATCTCAATGAAGTGTTTACCCCCTCTGCGGAGGAAGTGGCCCGAGCTCGTAAAGTGGTGGGGGCCTTTGAAGACGCAAACACAGGACTCGTCGTCGTGGACGGCAAACTGATCGAAAAGCCCGTGGTCAGGGAGATGCAGAGAATCCTTTCCGTGGCGGATCGCGCGGGA
>JAERSQ010000053.1 GCA_016845525.1 Pseudomonadota bacterium | reverse complement strand
TCATTTGGGGGGATATTAGTTCCTATAACGATTTTTTCATTAGAAACGTTAGGTTGGCGAAGCACCGCAGTGGCGTCGGGCATTCTCGTCCTGATAGTTACTTGGCCACTCACACGAATTATTGATCACCGGCCTGAGGATGTCGGTGAGACGCCGGATGGGCTTCCGTTCGAGGAACCGGCGGGATCGACAAAAAGCCGGCACGCAACAAACGTAGCATCTCACAGACGCTTAGATTACACGGCCCGGGAAGCGTTAAGAACGAGAGCTTTTTGGTTTATGGCGCTCGGGCATGGAACCGCCTTGGTAATTATCGGGGCTGTTATGGTCCATCTCATCCTTCATTTAAACGGGCGTTTGGGATGTTCGTTGACCACGGCGGGCCTAGTGATCTCTCTTTTGACGGGAACGCAGATCATTGGTCAGATTGGCGCGGGATTTCTGGGTGACCGATTTGATAAACGATTGATCGTCTGTGGCTGTATGGGATTTCATGCGGCGGCAATGGTACTGCTGGCATATGCTCAGAATCTTTGGATGATTGTGGGCTTTGCGGTTCTCCATGGAATTGCCTGGGGGACGCGTGGACCGTTAATGCAGGCGATTCGAGCAGACTATTTCGGTGCGTCGAATTTTGGTGCCATTATGGGCTGGTCCTCTTTAGTCGTGATGATGGGTATGGCGCTTGGTCCACTCTATGCAGGTTATATGGCAGACCGCACAGGCAGTTATGTCAGCGCATTTGCGACGCTCGCAGTCTGCGCAGTCGTCGGGGGGGCATTTTTCTTTCTGGCCAAAAAACCACCGCAGCTTTCGCGAGGGGGAGAGGGACAGTCGTTGCTGGGCCGCCCCAAAGGTTAAAATCTGGGTGTTCCTCGATATTGAGTTAGATGCGTGTCTGGTGGATCGATGAAAACCGCAGTGGACCTCTTTTTGGCCGCTTTTTGTGTTCAAAACGTATTCTCTCAAGAAGACCCCGGGTTTGTCGGGACCGAGGTTTGCGCAACCTGTCATAAGGCAGCATTCGCCGCTTGGCAGAATTCGCACCATGATCTTGCAATGCAGGAGGCTACTCCGGAGTCCGTGCTGGGAGATTTTGATGGGGCTACCTTCAGCTACCACGGCGCTGTCACCACATTCTCCCGGGATGCCGATGGGTTCTGGATTACAACCGAGGGGCCGAACGGTTTGCCCGAACGTTTTCCGGTGCGCTATGTCTTCGGGGTTTATCCGCTGCAGCAATACCTCCTTCCTCTGGAAGGCGGGCGGCTTCAGGCGCTGACGATAGCCTGGGACAGCCGACGCAAGGAAGAGGGTGGCCAGCGCTGGTATCACCTTTACCCCGATGACAATATCAAAAGCGGCGACCAACTGCATTGGACCGGTCCCTATCACAATTGGAATGCGCGTTGCGCAGAATGCCACAGTACCAATGCCCGCAAGAACTTTGATATGCCCACCAATTCCTACAGTACGCAGTTCGATGCGATCAATGTAGGTTGTGAGGCATGCCATGGACCTGGGCAAGAACATATTAAGGCGGTGGAGGAGGGGAGCGCAGAAGCGCTGACCTATGGAGGGTTTGAGGTCAGCCTTGAGGGGCACCGGGGCTTTTTCCGGACTCCGGGGGATGAGACCGCGAGCAGTTCGCACAACGCAGGCTCATTGCAGGTCGAAAATTGCGGCAGGTGCCATAGCCGGCGCCGTACCCTAGGAGACTATCACTACGGCCGGTCGCTAACGGATACGCATCTTTTGGCAATGCTGTCTGCGCCGCTCTATCACTCTGACGGCCAGATCCGTGACGAGGTGTATGTCTATGGCTCCTTTATCCAAAGCAAGATGTATGCCGCCGGGGTTGTCTGTACAAATTGTCATGAACCCCACAGCAATCAGCTGGTTGCCAAAGGCAATGCGCTGTGCGGCCAGTGCCACAATCCTGATTCATTTGATACACCTGCCCATCACCACCACGTTGCGGGGACGTCGGGCAGCCAGTGTGTTAACTGCCATATGCCCGAGCAAACCTACATGGGGGTAGACCGGCGCAGGGATCACAGCATGCGAATCCCCCGGCCGGGCCTCAGTGCAGCGATTGGCGCGCCAAACGCCTGCACACAGTGCCATCTCGATCAATCCGACGCCTGGGCTGCTAAAGCCGTGCAAGAGTGGGGCGGTGACAGGGAGATCCTCGGGCCGGCTGTGGGCGAGCTTTTTTCTAAGGCCCGCCTTGGTACGCCTGACGCGCTTGATGGTTTAGAGGCTCTCGCCATGAATCCGAACGAAAATGGTATCTGGCGAGCGAGTGCCATTGAAGAACTGGGTCGCCAAGGGTTTCCCGGCCTGGAGGCCTTGATCGTGCGACTGGTCGAATCTCCTGATCCCATCATCCGATCCAGCGCGGTGAGAGCCTCGGAGGCATTGCCCCTGGTTCGGCGTTATCAGATCCTGAGAGCATTGCTGGGGGATACAAACCGCTCTGTGGTCACTGAGCTGGCAACGGCGTTAGCGGCCGTCCCGCTGAAACAGATTCCCTCAGGCGATGCTTTGGCTCTTGAGAAGGTCTTTCGGGATTACCTTGAGGTCCAGTTCCAGGATCTGGATTTGCCGTCCGTTCAGGCCCGTCTCGGGAACTTCTACTTAGGGCGTGGTGACACTGAGGCAGCGGAAGCGTCTTATCGGGCGGCGCTTAAGATCGACCCGCAGTCGGTGGGGGTGTATATCAATCTCGCCGATCTAAAGCGCGCGCAAGGGGATGAGCGCAGTGCGAGAGCGGTCTTGCTGGAGGCGCTCGGCTTGATGCCTACTGAACCGAGCCTGCTTCACGCGTTGGGCCTGCTCGAGGTTCGGGCGGGAAACTATGACACGGCACTGGGATACCTCAAAGACGCGGCGGATTTGGAAGAGGACAGCTTCCAATACCGATATGTTTATGCTGTCGGACTTCATGACCTGGGACGCATCGATGAGGCAATCAAGGTCCTTAAGGCGGCGCTTGAGTATTCAAAATACAGCGCAGATGTCTTGTATGCCCTGGCCGCATACTCATTTGAAATTGCCCGCTACGCCGATGCCAGAACCTATGCGAAGCAGCTTGTCGCGTTATACCCAGATAACGAAGCCTATCTGCAGTTGAATCGGCAGATAAGGACTTTAGGTCAGGAGTAAGGTTGACCGTTGTGTGCCGGGGCTCCAGAGGTCGGGCTGGCTTTTAGTACAATCATCGCATGAGACCGATCATCATTATTCTGGTTTGCGCTGCGCTCCTATCGGGCTGCGCGTCAATGGACAACATCGAGATGGGTGTGTCGTACTGCGCGTGCAAGTGATGCTTGCGGTGCTCAAGTTGCGCCACAAATCCTCAATCTTTTCGTTCAATCCCCGCTGCTTGCCTACCGGCCGAACGCCGAACAGGGCTGAGGCTAGGCGCAGTACAGGCTGCCGCCCACAGTGAAGCAACTCTTGCTGGGACCGCTCAGGGTTTTGCAGTAGGTGCTTTTGCCAATCCGCTCACAAGCAACGATAGACGGATCCGGCTTGCCACAATACTGGGTGCCTGAAATCTCAAAACAGCCGGAAACCTGGGTCCCGGTTTCGACGGGAGGAACGACACAACCCGCCAGAGGCAGAGCCAATATCAACAGAAACTTTTTCATCAGATGAACTCCTCGGTACAAGGGAAAGGAGCGTCTAATATAAATACATGAGAAGGTTGTGGTAATTGAATGATCTCATGCCTGCCACAGGAAAACTTGGTATTACCAACAGTAAAGCGGAAACTTTTACGGTGCTAGTGGGATATTGGGAGGGAAACGCGTCTACATATTGCTTTGTCGATTCGTGCCGACCATGAAAAGCATCTTTAGATCTGCGTGCTTAACCGATGGTGAATTGCGAGAAGACCTATATGAGATGGATGACATGATTGCAAGGAATCTACTCATTGGTCGAAGATAAGAATGTCGACAGATATCGCAGAAAAAGCCGAAACCTTTACGGTGTTAGTGGGATGTTGGCAATGACAAACGAAGCTCTCCAAGCCGTAGAACGCATCAACGAACTACTGGACGAAGTAGAGCGTCTGCGTCAGGAATGGAAACGCTCAAGGGAAATCATTGAATCTGCCAGGCAGATGCGTACTGCCGCAGATGGCTACATATCCGCCCTAGAGGACGCCAATAAAGCGTTAGCTGAATATGTAAACGGAGCGCAAGAAGAAATGCAACGCCTGCAGAAGGTGAATAAAGAGATTGCCAGGGCCGCTGAAGTCATGGCTCAGATTTCTAAAACCTTGGAGTGATCAGGCAGTGCGTCTGCGTACTGGGAAGCCGGTATGCGGATACCTTGAAAGTCACCGGAAACGCACGAAATTAGCCGGGAAACCGAACAAGGAAACCCCTGCCGGTTGATCCTGACAGGGGTTTGGGTTGGACGATCGGCCAAGGTCTGATAGAGCTTATTTTGATCGTGGTCCTGAGCCTTTTACGGACTCGGTGTCTTTCCGATCGTTGGGAAAAGATGCCTTTGCCGATCGTCTGTCCTTGATCATAACCGATTTTCTGCCGGGTTTTCGCTGTCGCCGCGCTTGTCGGCGAAAAGACGCGAAATCGAATCAGTTTTGCTACTCACCGGGAACTTCAATCAGCCGGCTAGTGGATCATGACTGTTGATCTAGAGGATTTTTCCAGTCAATTAAGCAACAGCCGACAGCGTGGCACTTACCTGCGCCTACCGTGAGACACATACCCTGCGAACGGGCCTGGCGGCCAAGTTTGAGGTAGGGCAGTTCGATGGATACAAATTGCAGGTAACTGCCCTGACTTCTACGGACAGTGGCAGTGCTAGAATCGGAGGTGATTTGAGGGATGTTTCTCCCGGAAAGTGCAAGGAAGGTGCAACCTAAAATTAGGGAGACTACCCATTCAAAAACCCTTATAAATCAATGAGCCCGGGTGGCGAAACGGGTAATCGTTTTCTAACTGGAAAACAGCGCATAATTTCTTCATAATCACGCTTTACCGGGTACAGTCCGTCACAAAGCCGTCACAAAATGAAGATAACTCAAGGTTACATTCGTAATCTCAAACCCGCAGTTCAGCGGTATTCCAAACTTAAAGACAACCTAGAGGCCCGGGTCTCAACTTCCGGGAGGATCACGCTCTCCCTTCGTTATGAAAGCGGAGGTCGGACGAGGCGTATTGAGATCGCCAAACTCCGTTCGAATAAGGTCTCGAAGGACGAGGCCCGTGATCTCGATCTCGATTATCAAAAGCAGTTACTCCGTCTCTCCCAATATGGCGACCTCATAGC
>JAERSQ010000052.1 GCA_016845525.1 Pseudomonadota bacterium | reverse complement strand
AGGTGGGGGAAGAGGTTGAACTGCTGAAAGACCATCCCGACTTCAGACCGGATGATCTCGATGTTCTTAAGGTCTTGGGTCAGTTCGGTGCCATCAACACTGATGGAACCCTGCTGATGTTCTTCAAGCCGGTTAATGCATCGAATCAGTGTGGATTTCCCGGAGCCCGATGGCCCGCAGATAACGATTTTTTCTGACTTCGCTACTTCCAAGTTGATGTCTTTCAGTACGTGAAAGTCGCCAAACCATTTATGCATGCCTTTAATCGAAATGATTTTTTCGTCAGAGGGATCCAACCGCGACTGGGTTGATGCTGGCGTCGTTTCCTGGTTCATGATGCAGTCCGTCCTGTTGAGATCACGTTTAGTGACCCGTGTGCAGCTTCCTCTCGAGGTTCAATGAATAACGTGACATCGAAAAGCAGCTGATGAAGAAAAATAGGGAGATGAAAATATAAAGTTCGGGAGCCAGGCCCAGCCATTCGGGGTCATTCAGGCGGGCTCTTCCCAGGCCCAGGATATCCATCATGCCGATGATCAGAACCAGGGTTGAGTCTTTAAAGGATCCAATAAAGGTGTTCACGATGCCGGGTATTGAGATCTTGAGTGCCTGCGGCAGGATAATGAGACGATGCGCTTTCCAATAACTGAGACCCAATGCATCGGCGGCTTCATACTGTCCACTGGATAGCCCCTGCAATCCACCGCGAACCACTTCGGCGATGTAAGCCGATGCAAACAGCGTCACCATAATGAGCACCCGCATCAGAAGATCAAAGGTCGAGCCGGGCGGCAGGAAGTAAGTCAGCATGGTCGATGCTACAAAGAGCAGGGTGATCAAAGGCACGCCTCTGATGAACTCAATAAAGATCACACACACGCCACGCAAGGCGGGAAGGTTTGATCGTCGCCCGAGGGCAAGTGCTATGCCGAGCGGAAGCGAGAAGGCGATACCGGTGACGGCGACCACCAAAGTCAGCAGGATACCGCCAAGCTTGTTTGTGCCGACGGAGGAAAGTCCTTGAATAGTAAACAGAACAAAGTTGGAGTCAGAACCCCAGAACAATAGGGTTAAACCTAGAGCGACGATAGTCAAGATAAAGTGCCAGAACCTGTAGCGACCAGAAGCAAGTCTTTTAGCCGCAAAAATACCGCCTATCACGATAATCCCGGAAAATACGACCAATGCAGCCGACATTTCCAGGTCGCCACCCAGTAATAGGTAAGCCGCAATGAAGGGATAGGCCGCTGCAAAGATCAGCCAGTATTTCTTGCCCGGAATGTTTTCCCGCAACCCGCCGACAATAGCTGCGATAAACAGGATAAAGGTCAGGTTGACCCGCCAGCGCTCCGGTTCGGGATACCACCCGTAGACAAAAAGCTCGAAGCTCCCGCGGATAAATGCCCAGCAGGCGGCATCTCGCGGCGCGTCCATCAGCGCCCAGCACTCTTTTCGGTCGACTGCCGTCCAGATAGCCCCAGTAAACAGCCAATGGATAGAAGGCGGCAGGATGGCCCATAGAAACCAGAGGGAAAGCAGTGTCAAAGCCACGTTAAGCGGCGAGGACAGCAGATTGGCCCGGATCCATCCTACGATTCCGGTCGTGCGAACCGGCGGCGGCAGGTCCGGATGGGTGCCGGGCGCGTAACGTGGGTTTGTGGAGGTGTCCGACATGGCTGGGTCTAACGCTCGGTAAGTTTGATGCGGTGATTGAACCAGTTCATGAAACTGGATATCAGCAGTGATATCACAAGGTAGACACCCATTACGATGAGCATGGTCTCCATCTCCTTGCCGGTCTGCATCAGGCTGATTCCACCCAGCGTGGCGGTGATATCCATGTAGCCGATCGCGATGGCAAGAGAGGAGTTCTTCGTGAGATTGAGATACTGGCTGCACAGCGGCGGTATGATTATGCGCAGCGCCTGCGGAATAATGATGAGTTGCAGCGTCCGGTTGGGTCGAAGGCCCAACGCAAACGCGGCTTCGGTCTGCCCATGGCTGACGGCGAGGATGCCCGCACGGACAATCTCCGCAATGAAGCACGCCGTATAGAGTGACAGTGCAAGCCAGAGCGCGAGAAACTCAGGCTTGATCGCCATGCCGCCCTTGAAGTTAAAGCCTTTCAGTGCCGGCACATCCCAGGAAAGCGGCATACCGGTTGCAATGCATGCGATCCCGGGCA
Organism: Pseudomonadota bacterium; assembly: GCA_016845525.1. Lineage (GTDB taxonomy): Bacteria > Pseudomonadota > Gammaproteobacteria > Arenicellales > UBA868 > UBA868. The sequence goes on along the minus strand of JAERSQ010000052.1, from coordinate 1,328 downwards.
ATGCAACCAGTATGCCCAATGACAGCCAGAGTACTGGATAAATCTTTCCGGTATCGTCCTGTTGGCGCCTTGCCCAGCGTTTGAAGAAATAGACCAGCGCGATACTGATCAGAAGAACGATTCCGACTATGGTGGCGCCGTCTTCAAATACCGGAGACGGCACATAAAAGCCCCGGTTCGAGAGAAAAAAGGCATCGGCCCCGACGTTTAATGCTTTCTTCGCGGGCGGCAGCAACGTGACCACAATTGCGTAGATGGCCAGGATATGAATCAGTATCGGCACGTTGCGCATGAATTCCACAAACGCATACGAGAGTTTGCTGACCAGCCAGTTGCTGGAAAGGCGCATGATGCCAAGGACAAACCCGACCATCGTCGCCAGGATGCATCCCCAGAATGCGATCAACAGTGTATTCAGTAATCCGACAACCGCCGCACGCAGATGCGTCGACTGATTGGTGTACTCGAGAAATGGCGAAAAGCCGACATCGTAGGCAGCGGGCCAAAGAAGAAATCCAAAACTAAATTCTTTGCCGACCGCCTCAAGGTTAATGACAACGTTTCGGGCGATAGCAGCCAGCAGGGCAAATACCACCGCCATCGTGATTATCTGAATGATGACGCCGCGCGACTCCTGGTTACGCCAAAGCTGTAGCAGGGGGTTCGAGGCGCTCTGAGCGGGCTGGGTCATTGCGTCAGCGTGGAATTTGGTGAATCGAAGGCGGTACGCGGTCCAATGACCGCGGAGCACCGGAGGCCCTGATGGGCCTCCGGTCTCATCACATCTACATCAAATACAACAAAAAACAGCAGTTTCCGGCTTAGCGGAAGGGCGGTGAGTAAATAAGTCCACCGTCGGTCCACAGAGCGTTCAGGCCGCGCGCGATACCCAGAGGGGTGTTCACGCCGATGTTTCGCTCAAAGATTTCACCGTAGTTACCCAACTGCTTGATGATCTGGTAAGCCCAGTCGTCGGAAAGACCGAGTTCCGATCCCTGACTTCCGTCAACGCCCAGCAGGCGACGGACTTCAGGATTGTTGGTGCCCTTCATTTCATCAACGTTAGCCATCGTCACGCCCAGTTCTTCGGCCGTGATGGTGGCATTCAGAACCCATGTCACGATGTCGGACCACTGGTCGTCACCGTGGCGGGTCGCCGGGCCTAAGGGCTCCTTGGAGATGATCTCCGGGAGCACCATGTGGTCGTCAGGATTCGGCAGCGCGGAACGTGTCGAGGCCAGGCCAGAAGCGTCTGTGGTGTACACATCGCAGCGACCGGCTTCGTAGTTCTGCCGTGCTTCGTCGTTGGTTTCGATGGGAACCGGCTC
>JAERSQ010000051.1 GCA_016845525.1 Pseudomonadota bacterium | reverse complement strand
GGGGGATCTGCATGGGCAGTCCGGTGAGTCCATTGGTATCGGCACGGCAAGAAGCTACTTCACCTTTGCCAGGGATTGTGCGTTTCTTGATCTGACTTCTCATCAGGCGAATGACTTTCAGGTCAATAACCGGTTTTGGTCTTATCTCAACGAACTCTCGCTTGAGTTTCTGGAAGAGGGTCGGTTCGTCACCTTTCCCGGATACGAGTGGTCGGGAAATACCGCAGTTGGCGGTGATCGCAATGTGTACTTCCGGACTGAAGGGCGTCAGATCCGCCGCTCCTCTCATGCTCTGCTGCCGGAGCGTGAGGATCTTCATACGGATGCACCGGATGCGAAACTGCTTTTTGAGGCGCTCTCGGACGAGGATTGTGTGGTCTATGCCCATGTTGGCGGCAGATACGCTGATATCGCCTATGCCCACGATGCGCGACTGGAGCGCTCGATGGAGATCCACTCTGCCTGGGGCACATTTGAGTGGATGCTGACTGACGGGTTTGCCTTGGGCCACCGCAGCGGGGTGGTCTGCAACAGTGACGGGCACAAGGGCCGGCCCGGTGCCAGTTATCCGGGGGCTTCGATGTTTGGGGCCTACGGAGGCCTGACCTGTTTTCTTGCTGAATCACTGACGCGTGACGGCATTTTTGAATGTCTGCGCCGTCGGCATCATTACGGCACCACAGGCACAAGGTTGTTTCTCGATGTGCGTGCAGACCTGATCACCGCCGGGAAGTGTTATCACGATGACCCTAACGTCTTCCCGGATGCGGGTTTTGATACGGTCTCCCAGGTGATGATGGGCGACATCGTGCAGACGGATGACGCCGAGATCACCCTGGCGCTGGAAGTGTCGGCGCTCTCTCCGATCGAGCGTGTCGAGGTTCGAAATGGAATCGAGGTGGTCGAGACGCTTCGTGGATTCTCAGAGAAGGAACTCGGAGAGCGCATCCGGGTGGTCTGGAGTGGCGCGGAGTATCGGGGCCGGGGCCGTGAAACCAACTGGAAAGGGCGCGCCCGTTTTGACGGGGCGTCTATACGGCGGATGGAAAAGATCAATGCCTGGAATCACGAGAGACGCCTTGAGCAGCACGGCCGTGATGTGGTTGTCTTTGATGCGATCACCACCGGCAACTTCGGCGGTTTTGACGTTTGGCTTGATGATGTTGCTGAAGCCAAGTTCAGCGTTGAGACCAATCTCGGCTCGCTAAATGGATCCCTTTCAGAAATCGGGCTTGAAGACACCGTGCTGGACGCAGGTGGTCTGGAGCGCAAAATCCGTGTGTTTCGTTTACCGGAGAGCAATCCCCACCGTACCCTGAGCGCCCAGGTCAAGATTCCCCTGAAACCCGATACGGACAATCCGCTTTGGGTGTGTGTAACTACTGAAGACGGCTTCCAGGCCTGGAGCAGTCCGATCTACGCCTTTCGGTAACGGTTATTGCCGATACCCTCGTCCGATTACGCGCGCGGTTAATGGATGACAGGAATCTCCGGAGGGGCCCGGCGGGTCAGGTACTCGGCACCCGACTCCGTAATCACGATGTTTTCCTCATGGACCAGTTGGCGCCCTGGAGCGAATGTCATACCCGGCTCGAGCGTCATGACCACGCCAGGCTCAAGGATGTTTTGGTCGTCAGGATGCACCGACGGCCATTCGGTGAGCAGCATCCCAAGGCCATGGCCCATTCGGCCGATACTGTTTCCCAGTGAGCCGAATTCCTCCATTACTCTGGACATGGCAGACCAGACGTCACACATCCGGGCACCCGGCCGCGCAGCATCAAAGCCGGCATCCAGTGCCTGATGCACGGCAGTGTTAGCGCGCCGTACATCATCGGCAACATGACCGAATCCGAAATTACGATCGAAGTCACAGAAATAGCCATCGAATACGGTGCCGGTATCGATAATCAGAACGTCGCCTGCCTCGGGCTGACGCTGGGTCGGCCCCATGATGATGCTGTCGTAGCCTCCAGCGCCTGATCCCGCGACCATGAAGGGTGTGCCGTCGGCGCCGCGTTGCAAAAGGTCGATCCGCATACGGCGGGTGATGTCGATCTCTGAATCGCCAATCTGAGAGTGACCCGGCAATGCTTCAAAGGCATCTGAGGTGATTTGGCAAACCCGCCGGATCTTCTCAATCTCGGCGGGGGATTTCACATAACGCTGGCGCAGCAGCATCTCGGCGCAGTCAACCACCTCATGCGGGATGGCATCGGCCAGTTTCCGGGCATCGCCTGCGGGCATCCGCAATATGCTTTCGGGGCCAAGCGGCATTCCGAATCGTCCATGACGTGTTGGCAGGCTGCTGATCGTCTTTGCCAGCAACGAGATGCCGTCATCGGCAGGGCGGGGTGAGGGCCAGGTATGGATGTCGTCTATCCAGGTGGCAGCCATTCCGGATTCACCGATCGCGGGAATGACAGCGATCGGTTTGCCTTCTGCCGGCACCACCACGAACCAGGGGCGCGTGGGGCTTTCAAAGAACTGCGAGTGAAAGCCGGTAAAGTAGCGGATCTCTGCCTCGGTGGTGACCAATATGGCATCGAGTCTCGCATCATGCATCAGAGCCTGGACGGTCGCGGTTCGCTGCTCAAACTCTTCTGGCTCAAAACCCCGCTCGAACTGGCTCATGATCAACTGCCTTATGCGGCGATTTTTTCTGCGCTGGTGCCCACGAGCGCTTCAAAGACTTCTGGATCGGTGGCGCCTTCGGTGCCAAACACCAATACGCAGCTTTGCGCGTCGAGATTCATCTCCCGCGCGAGCGGCTCACTCTGCATGGCGCCGATTAGGCCCGCTAAACCTGCAATCGCCGATTCACCGGCGACGATAGGAGAGTCCCCCGATACCCCCGCCGCAAGCAGTTGCATCAGTGGTGCGACGGGAGCATCCGAGATCGTCATGAAGTGGCGAGCCCCGGGTTTAAGAATCTGCCATCCCAGCAACGAGACTTCCCCGCAGGACAGGCCCGCCATCAGGCTTTCATCGACAATATTGATGAGTTGCGGCTCACCGGCCCGTGCACTTTCATACAGACAGGCTGCGGGCATTGGCTCAACCACGGTCAGGTGCGGCATGTTCTGGCCATAGCGGTGCCACAGATCAGCACCGACCGCGCCGGCGAGACCGCCGCATCCGCCTTGAATGAAAACATGGGTCGGCACAGCCCCTTCGGGCAATTGGTCCATGGCTTCGGTGGTCATCAGGGTATAGCCGGCCATCACATCCCGGGGAATTTCCATATACCCGGGATATGACGTGTCCGAAACGATGTGCCAGCCATTGGCTTTTGCGTCGTGGTCCGCCTGGCGGACGGAGTCGTCATAGTTTCCCGGCACGCGTACTACCTTTGCGCCAAAGGCTTCCACGGCTTCCTGTCTTCCCTGGCTGACGTTTTCATGCATGTAGATCATGCACTGACAGCCAAAGCGCTGCGCGCCCCACGCTACCGAGCGGCCGTGGTTTCCATCGGTGGCGGTGACCACCGTAATGTTCCTTACCCTGTCGGCAAAACGCTGTGTATTGATGTCGTCAAGACTGACTTCGGTACCCGGCATCGCGGCATCGAGCGCTTGACGCAGAACATGCTGGACCGCATACGAACCGCCCAGCGCCTTGAAACTGCCGAGCCCAAAACGGGTACTTTCATCTTTGTAATAGAGCGAGCCGACACCGATCTCGCTAGCGAGACCCGTCAGCGAGTGCAATGCCGTGGGCTGATAGCCCGCCCACTGCGAGATGGTGTCGCGGGCAAGGCCGCAGCGCGCAACGTCCAACACGTCGCTGACACTGGCGGGGCAGGCCGAGTCCACCAGCGCTGCGGCATTATGGTGTGACTGACTGATGGAAATTTCAGGTAACGACATGATGGATACTCCGGCGATATCGTGAATACTCAGCGCGCATTATTGTTTGGTGAAAAATTCTCCGAGCAACTGCTCGAACCAGTGTTTGGCATTATCGAGATGGGTGGCGGCCAGCCGGTCTTGCTCCTCTCTCGCCTGAACCCCGGGCGCTTGCCAGGGAGCGACGTCCAGCGCCTGCCATCGACGCAGTATGTCGAGTGTACATTCAGGATGGAACTGTGTGCCAAGGACGTTGTCCCCGTAACGAAAGGCCTGATTTGGAAAAATGTCCCCAGCGGCCAGCAGTTCTGCAGCTGCCGGGATCTGAAATCCCCTGCTGTGAAATTGCACTGCGAAGAAATTTTCGGGGACAAACTGGCTGTCGGCATCAGTCGCCTTGATCTCGTATAGCCCGAATTCTTGTGCGCCGTCGTCATGCGGTTCGACCGGGGCACCGAGCACGTGGGCAAGCAGTTGGGAACCCAGACACAGGCCCAGGGTAGGAATATCCTTCCCAAGGCATTGTTCGATCCACTGAGCTTCGTCGCGCAGATAAGGATATTGATCCATCTGGTCGACGTTGGCAGCGCCTCCCGTGATGACTATCCCGGCGGTATCTTCCTTAACATCCGGCAGGCTTTGTCCGGCAAACGGCTGACAGCATTCAAGGGTAAAACCGAGTTTGGGAAGAAACGTCGAAGCCAGATCGTCACGAGGTTCATCGTGATGCTCGACCAGAATAATCTTCTGAGTCATTAAGGACTTTTTGATGGTGGTGATCAGGCAGGCAGACGGAACAACTCTCCGAAGCCATCAACGGCTTCGTTGATGCCCGCCAGTCGTAAACTATGCCAGATCAGAGCATGATTTGATGACGTGACGGGTTTTCCCAGCGCGGCCTCGATATCGGCGACACAATGAGCCAGTCGCAAACTGGTGCAGGAGACGAAGACGCCGTCCACTGAATCGTGGTTTCCGATCTGAAGAGCCGCATCACGCATACTCTCAGCAGAGATCCGCGCTACGGTGTTGTCGTTATCCTGGTTGAATGAACCGAACACCGGAACTTCAAAACCTTTGGATTCGATATAGCTGCGGATGAATTGATTCACTTCGTCTGAATAGGGCGTCAGCACACCAATGCGCCGGCAGCCTGTCGCCCGGAATGCAGCAAATGCCGCCGTGATCGGCGTCGTGGCTTTCGCTTCCGGGCGGGCAGCATGAATAAGCTCAAACACCCGTTCTTCACCGATAATCATGGAGGCCGAGGTGCAGCCATAGGCGACGACATCCAGGGGGATGCCGGGGAGAATCACATCCGTTCTGTCGGTAATGTGTGGTTCCATCGCCCGCAGGTTCTCAGGCGTGATCGTCGGCGAATTCGGAATCCGCGACTGGTAGATGGCCACCCCCGGCATGTTCACCACCAGTTTGAATTCGTGCTCCACGTTGTGATCGGTAGCAAGAACGACCAGGCCAATACGGGCCCTCGCTGCGATGCCCTCATCCACCGTGAAGGGAATGTTCTTCAGATTGATGAAATCCTGCGCAGTGTCCGGTTGTATTGCCATTAGTGTTTCCTCGTTGATGCCGGGTCCATGCCGTCCAGAGGAATCTCTGGCGGTTGACCGGCGATCAGATCAGCCAGGATTCGGGCGGATCCACAGGACATGGTCCAGCCCATGTGCCCGTGCCCGGTATTGAGCCAGACATTGGACCAGCGGGTTTCGCCAATCAGGGGGAGCCCAGTCGGCGTCATCGGTCTTAATCCCGCCCAGTAATCCGGTTTGTCAAAATCCGCAGCCCGGGGCATCAGGCCCCGCGTCTTCGCCAACATTACCCTGAAATCACTTGGCTGATGACGGGTACTATAACTCCCGATTTCTGCTGTGGCTGTGATCCGCAGACGATTCCCCATCGGGCAGTAGGCCAGCAGATTGTCTTCATCTACGCCGCCATAGCGGGGAAGCAGATGCGCATTATCGGCGGGCAGCGTGACGGAATAACCCTTGACCGGGTAGATCGGCAGGGAAAATCCCAACTGACGCGACAAGTTGGGACTGAATACGCCCAAGGCCACCACAAAAAGGTCTCCCTCGATCTCGCCTTGGCTGGTCGTGACTGCGGTAATCCGGTTTTGGGTTTTTGAAAACCCGGTGATCTCGGTCTGCATGTGCATCTCGGCACCCCGTTCGGCGCAACGCCCGGCCAGGGCATGAGTGAAGGTTCGCGCATCCCCGCTTTCATCTGTCGGTACGAATAGGGCCCCGGCAATCTCATCTCTCGCATCTGCGAGACCCGGATCCCGCGCAATGACCTGGTCTGTATCGAGGATATCAATCTTGATCCCGGCGCTTGAGAGGATTTCACTCTTGACGGCCGCTGCTGCAAAAGACTGGCTGGAGCGATAGAAGTAGATCAGGCCGCCGGTATTACGGTCGTAGTGAAAATCAGTCTCTTGCGCAACCGTATGCAGTCGCGACTGTGAGTATTGACACAGACGTGTCTTGCGTAGCGTATTGGTACGTGCTCTGTCAGCGGTACATTGGCCCAGAAACTGCACCAGCCAGCGCCATTGCCTTGGATTGACGCTGGGCCGGTAGCGGATGGCCTGATCGTTGCGCCAAAGTGAGCGCAGCATGATACGCGGGACGCTGGGTGATGCCCATGCAAAGGCGTGGCCGGGCGCGATGAGTCCCGCGTTGGCGCGGGACGTGAAGTCGGCAGGCGCCTGTTCGCGATCGAGGACGGTGACCTCGTGACCATCGCGAAGGCACTCCCAGGCGCTGGTGATCCCGGCGAGGCCCGCCCCCAGAATCACGATGCGCATGGCTAGCGGGGCGCCTTAGTCCAGCGCCGCGATGACTCCGATTTCGACTGTGAACTGGGGTGCCGCCAGTTTGGACTCAACACAGGCTCGCGCCGGTGTGTCGCCCGGGGTGACCCAGGCATCCCATACTTCATTCATTTCATTGAAAGTGCTCATATCCGACAGCCATATCG
>JAERSQ010000050.1 GCA_016845525.1 Pseudomonadota bacterium | reverse complement strand
GCCTCAAGCGACCTACCCGGACCCAGCGCGGGCCGCGCATAGGGGTCCCTATTTGGTCTTGCTCCGGGTGGGGTTTACCCTGCCGTCCCCGTTACCGTGAACGCGGTGCGCTCTTACCGCACCTTTTCACCCTTACCGCGAGCCGTCTTGAGACAGATCCGCGGCGGTATGTTTTCTGTGGCACTTTCCGTCGGCTCACGCCGCCCAGAGGTTATCTGGCACCCTGCCCTGTGGAGCCCGGACTTTCCTCCGCCCCGCTCCGCCGCAAACCTTAAGCGGTCTGCAGCAGATTTCAGGACCGCGGTTGCCCGGCCGACTCCAAACAGCAACTTAAACCGAGCCCGATGAATGTGCAAGTTCACATCACCAATCGGCGCTGTCTTTTTCCGTTCGCTGCAATATGCGTTTGTAGAAATCATTCTTGCGCCCGCCGGTCAGTTGCGCTGCGATGTCGCTCGCTTTGCGCGGCGGTAACGCGTCAGACAGCAACTCAACCAGCAATCCCTCGTCGATGGGGCTGCCGGGCACCTCCTCTTTCGCCCCTTTTACAATCAGAACAATTTCGCCTTTAATCTTTTCGTGCTGAGCATGAAACTTCGCCGCTAGCGCTCCGGCTGTGCTGCGCTCAACCGACTCAAACCGTTTTGTCAGTTCACGGCAAAAAGACACCAGTCGATCCTCACCAAATATCCTGGCGATATCGGCCAGCGTATCCACTACCCGTTTGGGAGATTCGAAAAACACCAGCGTGCGACTCTCTGAAGAAAGAAGGCGCAGGCGTGAACAGCGGGCCTCAGCACGCGCCGGGAGAAAGCCCTCAAAAACAAAGCGGTCTGTCGGCAGGCCGGAAACCGAAAGGGCGGCCGTTACTGCACTGGGGCCCGGCACTGCCACCACAGGAAGCGCCAGCGTTTTTGCCCTGTCCACCAGGCGGTAACCCGGATCGCTGATCAACGGCGTGCCGGCATCGCTCACCAGAGCAACCTGCTGGCCTGACGTAACCATCTGAATCACTCTGGATAACTGGCGCACTTCGTTATGTTCGTGCAAAGAAACGAGCTTGGGCGAAGCGACCCCCAAATGATTGAGCAGTTTCCGGGTATGGCGCGTATCTTCCGCAACGATGACATCGACCTCATGAAGCACTTCGGCAGCGCGGGCAGAAACATCCCCAAGATGGCCGATCGGGGTGGCGACCACATACAGGACGCCGGAATGTCGGGAAGCGTTCGGGGTATGACTCACAATGGGGATCCAACGGGTTCGGCGGCGATGCACTCCACTTTGCTGCCGCGGTGAAGTCAAGTCTATCCGGTATACTGAAATCATGCCTTTGTACTGTGCCGGCAGGCGGATAGCTCCTTTTCGGGCAGCAGTTGCTGCCATACTGCTATCGGGATGCGCAGCACTCCCCAATCAGCAAGGGGCGCAATCCAAAGACGAGCCGAAACCGGCGCCACAGGCCCAAGCCCCAACAGACAACGAGGGCGCCGTCACTTCGGCGCCGGTTATCCGGGATCTCGCGCGGGCCGAGCCTGCCACCTCGGCATGGACATTTCTAGAGCGCGCACTCGACGCCAAGAACGCTCAAGCACAGCTGCTTTTCCTTGCCTCTGCCCAACGTTTTCTGCAAACCACTCGCCTGGAAGAGGCCAAAGTCGTCCTCAACCGGGCGCAGTTCCAAAGCGCCGAGCCCTGGATCGTTCGTCAGCACACTTTGATGCGGGCGGCTCTTGCGCTGACGGAAAAGGACTTATCGAAGACGCAGCGATTATTGGCCCGCGCTGAAAATGCGGAGCTTGATAACAGCCAGTGGCTGCTACTTAACGATCTAAAACTGCAGAGTCTGTTTGCCGAGGAGAAACACGTTGAGGCGTTAAGCCTCATCAACCGTCTTTCCCTTAATGGCAGGACAGGCTCCGACGTCGACATTTTGTTTCATCGGGTCTTCAATGCGCTTTCAATGCTTTCTTTTGACCAGCTGGGTCTTCTGAAACAGCAGCCCGACATGACAAGGGACAACATTGCCTGGATTGACCTTGCACAAGTATCGAGTGATGCGGCGTGGAAGCTTGAGGCACTGAGACGTGATCTGGACAACTGGTCCGCCGAATATCCCGGGCATCGTGCGGCTGCCATTGCCACGGCTCTGCGACCCGCACTCTGTGCTTTGCCGAGCCCGGCCAGCATTGCCCTGCTGCTGCCGATGACCTCTCCTTTCAGTAAAGCGGCATCAGCGTTCCATGACGGGTTCATGCATCTTCACGACGGTGACCGTCCTGCTTCCAGACCGCTTGTTTCGCTTTATGACTTCGGCGAAGACACCGAGTCCATCGGAGAGGTCTATCGGACAGCTATTGAGGCGGGTGCCGATCTCGTGATCGGACCTCTCGGCCGGGATGCCGTATCAAATCTGATGGCCCACTCGACGCTAACTGTTCCGACACTGCTGCTGGGCTCGGATAACACGCCAAAAGCGCCGAATGCTTTCTTCGTGGATCTCTCACGCCGCAGCGAGGCGCAGTTACTCGTCGCCCATGCCCGATCTCGTGGCCTTAAACATGCCCTGGTGCTCTATACCTTAACGCAAGCCACCAAGGCAGCCGCCGATGCCGCAACCCAAGCGTGGCAGGATCAAGGCGGCATCATTACAGATACCGTGATTGTGGATTCAACACGCAGTGATTTCTCCGAAATGATTTCCCGCATGTTGGGCCTGTCCCAGGCCGAGGAGCAAACAAAAATCCTGCAGAGCGTTCTTACCGACGCCTTACCCATAACCATCTTGCCGCGAATCCGTCAGGACCTCGACGTTATATTTCTTTTTGCGGATCAAAACACCGCCCGACTGCTCAAACCTCAGATCGATTTTCATCACGCAGGCAAATTGCCGATCTACTCACAGAATGCTGTTTTCCCAGGAACACCCGACCCGGTTAATGATCTGGATCTTGAGGGGATTCTCTTTTCCGACATGCCCTGGTTTGTGCGTCGGACAGGCCGCTTTGAGCGCTCTGCAGACACGCTCACGGGCACCGGCCGTTATCAGGGATCCGGGATCGATCGGCTCTTCGCACTAGGCATGGACGCCTATCGACTTGGGTGCCAAATACCGAAGAGCCCGCCCGATCCGGTCTGGAGATATGCCGGGGCCAGCGGCACTTTTTTCCTGCAAGATGACGGCACGATCCAAAGACAGCCGGATTGGGTCATTTTTCGTCAGGGCATACCCGAACCTTTCGTGCCGGTCATTGCACGCTAGGGGCCGGCAAAGCGACGATGGGAAAGCACCGCTCAACGCATCACTGGTCAGAGGATTTCGCCCTGGATCAACTCCAATCAAGGGGTCTACGCCTCGTGGCACGGAACTATCGGACGCGCCGGGGAGAGATCGATCTGGTGTTGCAGGAAGATGCTTCTTTGGTGTTTGTAGAAGTGCGATACCGCGCAAGCATTGCCTTCGGCCGACCCGAGGAAACCGTCGGCGCGAAAAAGCAATCACGGCTACGGCTCGCCGCTGAGGCTTTTTTGCAGCGGCGCCAAAGCGGGCACGACACAGCATGCAGATTTGACGTATTTGCCGTCAGTGGGCCCCTGCCGGATCCTGATTGGCGATGGATCCAGGATGCATTTTGAATCCTGTATCCGGCGCCCGTTGGGGCCCCGATTGGCCCTGAAAGCTTTAGAATTCACACAAAGCCTCACGCTCTCATCCCATTTGCCCCATGAACCAGCGGATCGTTGATCACTTTAACAGCAGTGCGAAAACCGCCCTGGCGAGCGGAGAAGCGCTCGCCGAGGAGATCGGCCGCGCATCTCAGTCGATGCTCAACACCCTGGACAGCGGCGGCAAACTGCTGCTCTGTGGTAACGGCGGTTCTGCAACCGATGCCATGCATTTCAGTGCGGAACTTTTGGTTCGCTTCCTAAAAGAGCGCCAGGCCCTGCCTGCCGTTGCCCTGGTCAGCGACACCGCCACATTGACAGCCACTGGCAACGACTACGCTTTTGACCAGATTTTCTCCCGGCAGGTGGAAGCTCTGGCGGCTCCGGGTGACCACCTGGTGGTCATCACCACATCGGGTAATTCACCCAACATTCTGAATGCGGTCACGGCCTCACAAGCAAAAGGCGGGATCACGATAACGGCACTGACGGGCCGCGACGGCGGTGCTCTGGCACCCATGCTCGGGCGGGAAGACTGTGAACTGCGCGTTCCTTCTGACAATACCGCGCGGATCCAGGAGGCCCACGCTATAATTATTCACTGCTTTTGTGATCTGATCGATCAGCATTATTGCGGGGAACATTGATGAATCCAGTTCGCTCTGCCAGAACCATGAAACCATTCCGACACTCCATTTTGGCGCTCGCCATCGCCTGCCTCGTCAGCGGCTGTGGCATCGTGCTCGTCACTACCGCTACCGTTCTGGCGATCGACGTCGCCCGCGACCGCAGAGGTGCCAGCGTTTACTGGGATGACAACAAGATGGAGTTTGATATCAAACGCTCCATCGACAAGCAAGAACAGATTGAACATGAGCACGTCAACGTCACCATCTACAACGGTGTGGTACTGCTGACAGGTGAAGTGCCCGATCAGCGCGACATCGATACCATCATCGATCTCGCCAAGTCCCATGAGGGATCCCGACAGGTTATCAACCGGCTGGAACTGGCGGGGAAGACAAATATGAACAGCCGCGCCAACGACGGCTGGATCACCACCCGCGTGAAGACCGCAATTGCAACATCAGCGCCTGTCGAGTCCACCCGAATCAAAGTGGTCACCGAACGGGCTAACGTCTACCTCATGGGACTGGTGACACCAGAGGAAGCCGACATTGCGGTGGAATCCACACGTTCGGTGACGGGCGTCGTCCGCGTCATCAAGGTGTTTGAGTACATCTAGTCTCAGGCCGCCGACTGCGTGAGCAGCGCCGACAAAATCCTCCCTGACTGGGACGCGCTTGTGCAGCACGTCAAGCATTCTCCGCGCCCTCTGGTATTTACCAACGGTGTTTTTGACATCCTCCACCGGGGCCATACGGCTTACCTGGAGGAAGCCGCAGTCCTGGGAGCCACCCTGGTGGTCGGACTGAACTCGGACTCCTCAGTTCGCAGGCTTGGCAAGGCGCCCGACCGGCCGATCAATACGCTGGAAGATCGTCTGGCCGTGATCGCCGCTTTAGAGTGCGTCAGCTTTGCTACCTGTTTCGATGAAGATACCCCTCTTGAGCTGATCCTTCGGCTGCAGCCGGATCACCTTGTCAAGGGAGGAGATTGGGAACCAGATGAGATCGTTGGGGCTCGGCAGGTGCGCGAAAATGGCGGCACTGTCCACAGTATTCCCTTTCGATATGAGCGATCCACATCCGATCTGGTTGCCCGAATTCGGGGCGACTAGTGCCGCAGGGAAAACCGACGGGACTCCCGTTCAGACCAGGCGCAGCATCGGCTCGAGTTCAGACAAGGCAAGTTCGTAAACGCTGCGCTTGAACGATACGACTTTACGCGGGGGCAGCCAGTAATCGACCCACCGCCATCGGTCAAATTCTGGCGCATCACTGTGATCCAGGCAGATCGCGTGATCTGACGCGAGCATTTTCATCAGGAACCATACCTGCTTTTGCCCTTTGAATGTCGTGCTGCGCGAACGCAAACTGCCGGGGACATCGTAGCGTAGCCAGTTCCGCGTCCGGCCCACCAGTTCCACATTCTGCGGATGTAAGCCGACCTCTTCATACAGTTCGCGGTAGGCAGCCTGCTCCAGTGTCTCGCCCTGCTCGATTCCCCCTTGCGGGAACTGCCAGCCGTCATGGCGGCTCCGGCGGGCCCACAGCACCTGGCCGGTGTTGTTGAACAGCACGATGCCGACATTCGGCCGATAACCATCATCATTCGAAACCGCGTGCAGTTGTTCCACCATCAGGCCATCCCCAGTTCATTGATGTCGACCATCAATTGTCTGCTGTCCAAGATTTATACCACAGAGCGCTGTGCACCCAAATCGAAGGGTGGTTGTCGGCAACCCACCGCCTTCCTAACCGCCCGATTAAGCGTTGCGGCTGGCTGAGGGGTTGATCGCAGATTCTGCCTGCCAGGTTGCGTATCGGGATTTAAAGAGTGTCTCCAACTGATCGATCGTGTCCTCACTGGTCTCACCATGCATCATGTGACGCGCCATCAGACCGGATGCCTCATTAAATAAAGTGTCCCGGTTCAACATGGGGTAAGTCCGGGTCAGACGTCGTATTGCATTGATAACGCTCTCGCCTTCAGGCCGCGGGATATCCACGATCTCCGGTGCCGGCTCGGGTGCTAAGGGCCGTTGATCCCTGAGATACCTGGCGAAATCGAGCACGCTCGCCACTTCAGTCTCGGTCAATACTTCAATGACTGCCCGAAGTTCGCGCTGGTCGGAATTCGCCATCGGATCGGCCTGAAAATACGGCTGCGAAACTATTTGGCCGACTGTTTTTCGACGCAATGTGCCTCGGTGAATTCGAGAAATTCATCCATCGCACGCAAGCGGAATTTCTGGCGCTGATAAACAATTGAAAAAGGCCGGGTGAGCGGAGGATCGAGACTTAGCTGGGACAACATACCCAGTTCCAATTCCTTATCGAGCGTAGCGATAGACAGGATCGAGATACCCAGACCCGCCGCGACGGCACTCTTGATGGACTCCGGACTGCCGAACTCCATGGTCAGATTGAGATCCGAGATATCGCGGCCGGCAGACTGCAGGTAGTCGACAATCACATTACGAGTTCCCGAACCCTCCTCACGACTGATAAACGGATATTCCAGAATCGCGTCCACGCCGCTTACCGACTGCTCCGTCAGCGGGTGGTCCGGAGGGGTCACAATAACGAGCTCGTCATCCCAACAGACTTTGGACACCAGATTCTTGTTGCCCACCGGACCTTCAACAATACCGATATCAATCTCGTTGCTCTCCACCATGTGGAGCACCCCGTCTGTATTGGCGACATGAAGCCGCACCGCGACATCGGGGAACTTGGCCTGATACTCACCCAGAATACTTGGGATGACGTACTCGCCGATCGTCGTGCTGGCGCCCAGAACAAGCGGACCCAACACATCACCGGTCAACTTTCGAACCTCGTTATCCATCTCGCTATACAGCGAGATAATCTGATCGGCATACCCCTTCACCAGGTGACCGGCGGAGGTAAGACTGATCCGGTTATGAGTGCGGTCAAACAACCGGGTGTTGAAGTAGTCCTCCAACTGGCGAATCTGGAATGTGACGGCCGGTTGAGTCATGTGCAGCGCTTCGGCCGCTTTGGTGAAACTGAGCAAGCGGGCTACTGTTGCAAATACCTGAAGCCTTCTGTCTGCCATGAGTCCACTCCCTGCCTGGTGTAAACGGCTATCTGACGATCAGGCGCACCGGGCCTGATCAATCGCGTCCCGATCCTGAAGCTGATAAACTGATTTTATGGGTTATAAGCAGATATTGGTAGCGCCCCTAACCGTCGATGCCGGACTGTCGCGCGCCGGCCTCAATGACGAATCGCCGAAAAGCCTCTGCAGTCGGTGACAGGCGCTTACCTTTGCGGTAAGCCACATACCAACGCCGCATGATCGGCATCCCGGCGACGTCCAGTTTCACCAGACGCTGCAAGGTCAGTTCTTGTTCAACTGTATGAGCGGATACCACCGCAAGCCCCAGACCCGCCTCAACCCCCTGCTTCACGGCTTCGTTTCCCATGAGCTCCATGCTTTTCTGGTAACTGAAACCCTGACCGGAAAAGAAACGCTCCATCGCAACGCGTGTCCCGGAACCCGGCTCACGCACCACGAAATGCGCCTCGGCAAGATCGGTCAGACGGATCTGGCGGGCCTTCGCCAATGGGTGATCAGGCGGCGCAATCACGATCAGCGGATTATCCATGAACGACTCCGAGACCAGATCAAGATCGGCCGGCGGCTTGCCCATGAGAGCCAGATCCGGCAGATTCGCTTCGAGTCGGCTGAGCAATGATTCGCGGTTGGTGACATCGAGAGAAATCTCTACCGCCGGGTTTTTCCGCGCAAAATCAGCCAGCAGCTGGGTTGCGAAATAATTAACCGTTGAGGCAATGGCGACTCTGAGCTTTCCGGAATCTTCCCCGCGAAGATCGTCCATCTCTTCAGATGCGGCCTCGAGATGCCGCATAATGGTCCGTGCGTGGACGAGCATCGCATCTCCGGCCTGGGTCAGATAAATCTTTTTTCCGATTTGCTCGAACATGGGCAGACCGATCGAGCTTTCCATTTGTTTGATCTGCATCGACACCGCGGGCTGCGTGAGATGCAATTCCTCTGCCGCGCGGGTGTAACTGAGATGGCGGGCAACCGCCTCAAATACCTGCAGCTGCCGTATAGTGATGTGCATTTCCCCCCCCTTTTTTTGATCCCGAATCGGATCCTCAGTCCGCTCCCGGTTTTATTGGATAAGTATAAACTTATTTACCAAATAAGATAAATTTGCTTAATCTGATGAACCGAATCTCATATATTCCGTGGGGTTACCCCTAACCGTGCCGGCTTGGCGCACTAAGCGTCGCTGCTGGGAGAAAACCTGATGTCTACAAGTCACCCCGTCATTGCTGTTACCGGATCTTCTGGTGCTGGCACCAGCACAGTGAAGACGGCGGTCGAGCACATCTTCCTTCGAGAGCACCTCAAGGCGGGCATTGTCGAAGGCGACAGTTTCCATAAATTCGATCGTTACCAGATGCGTGACGAGGTCGCCAAAGCGCTTAAATCTGGCCGTAATCTCAGTCATTTTGGCCCGGACGGCAACCACTTTGAAAAACTTGAAGCCCTGTTCAGGGATTACAGCGAAACCGGCAGCGGCAAGATCCGCTACTACCTGCATAACGAATCGGAAGCAGCCCCGTACAAACAAAAGCCCGGCACCTTCACACCCTGGGTAGACATGCAAGACGAGACCGACGTGCTCTTCTATGAGGGCTTGCACGGGGGTGTCGTCAACGGCTCAGTCAACATTGCACAGCATGTCGATCTGCTTGTAGGAGTGGTGCCGATCGTCAACCTTGAGTGGATTCAGAAAATACATCGTGATACCGAGAGTCGAGGCTACGAGCCCGAAGCCGTTACTGAAACGATTCTGCGTCGCATGCATGATTACGTTCACTACATTGCGCCCCAGTTCTCGCGGACCGACATCAACTTCCAGCGGGTCCCCACGGTGGACACTTCGAACCCTTTTGTCGCCCGTGACATCCCCACCCCGGACGAGAGCTTCGTGGTGATACGCTTTCGCGATCCCACCAAATTTAATGTCGACTTTCCCTATTTGCTGGCTATGCTGCATGACTCCTTCATATCCCGCCGCAATACCATCGTCGTCCCCGGTGGAAAAATGGGGCTCGCCATGGAGTTGATCCTCGCCCCGATCATTGATGGGATGATGAAAAAGAAGAACGAACTGGAGCGCAGCGCGCGCCAGAGAGATTACTGAGCGGCGGCTTCAAGACGTCGCGCCGCATGACCTCCATCAATCACGCCGCGGACTGTTTCCACAGCAGAAGCGGCGTCCGGACAGCGCCCCAACTGAATCAGGCATAGCGCCGCCCCGTACACCAGACTCTCGCGGACGGGGCCGGATTCTCCCGCCAAAGCGCCGATCCCTGCCTGTGCAGCTGCCTGCGCCAACACATCGGCATCAATCGATCCCTTGATGTCGTCATCCGCTTTTTGCCCGGGCAAATCCTGCGGCAACGGCACAGCACGCTCGACGGACTGGATGGCGAACTCAGCAGGATCCAGCCTCACTTCCTTATCCGCTTCCTCGCCCTGATAGCAAAACAACTTGGAAGACTGATTCAGGGAAGGGATGACTCCGCCCTCTCCCCCCCGCACAATAATGGCAGAGTCATAACAGGAAGCACGTGCCAACTCCGTATAAGTTGGGGGATACGGTTTGTGGACATATCCGGTGAGGAGATGCGTCCGTTGGGCTCCGCGCACGGGGCCCAGCAACACCTCCAACGTCGTCAGGCAAGGTCGCTTGACGATCTTGGTGCGCAGTTGAACAAGATCATGCAGTTTCGGGCATGCTGCCCGCTGATCGACATACGCCCAGCCGATACGCTCATCTGCGAGTCGTCGGGCGGCTTGCGCTGAACTTAAATCAACATTGACCCCAGCAGCACGAAGTACTTTGCGGTGCGTCGCGCCGTATTTCGGGCCGATGGATTCCGCTCCATTTCCCACGGTCGCAATGCCGCAGGCAGCAAGGACGGGCGGAAGAAACGGTGCCGCGGGCATTCCCCGAGTGAATCCGTCAAAGGGGTCTGACAGATCCAGAACATCATCGACCGCGGACGTCGCCTGATCAGTGACCTCCAGCAACGCATCCAACACGCCGAGGTTTTCAGGCATAGTCTCGCGCTTCATCCTGAGCGCGATAAGAAAGATGGCCGCCTGCACGGGATCCGCATCACCTGAAAGGATTCGACGCATCCCGTCGCTTGCCTCTTCCCGGGAAAGATCCTTGCTCAACTCTGGACCGGTGGCGATCTTCTGGATGTATTGACGCATTGTCATGAGAAAATGACCGTACTGGATTTAGCAGATTAATATTCAATCAGGACTAAAGTTTAAACCT
>JAERSQ010000049.1 GCA_016845525.1 Pseudomonadota bacterium | reverse complement strand
CAGGATTGCGGATCAATGCCGCTTCTCGCTAGATGAACTGCGTTATCACTATCCCTGCGAACAGGTTCCGGACGATCTCAGTCCCACCCAGTATCTTCGCCAACTGGTTGATTCAGGTGTCCGCAAACGCTGGCCAGACGGGCCGATTGAAAAAGTCACCCGCCAGATCTCACATGAACTCAGCCTGATTGCCGAACTGGGTTATGAGGGATATTTCCTGACGGTCTACGACATCGTCTGCTTCGCAAAATCCCGCGGCATTCTCTGTCAGGGTCGGGGGTCAGCGGCAAACTCGGCGGTGTGCTTTGCGCTTGGGATTACCGAAGTCGACCCGGCGCATATGGAGATCCTGTTCGAGCGCTTTGTCTCGCGCGAACGTAACGAGCCGCCGGACATTGATGTGGATTTCGAGCACGAACGGCGCGAGGAAGTCATGCAGTATGTCTATCGCCGTTACGGACGGGATCGGGCGGCACTGACCAGCGCGGTAATCACCTATCGCTCACGCAGTGCGGTGCGCGATGTGGGGCGGGCGCTGGGATTGTCACAGGACCAGATTGAACGGCTCGCTGGAAACCGTATCTGGTGGCAGGACGATCAGGTCATTCCCGAACGGGTACGGGAGATCGGCCTTGACCCCAAAGCCCCACTCCTTTTTCAGGTGCTGAAGCTTGTCCAGCAACTGATCGGCTTTCCCCGTCACCTGTCGCAGCATTCCGGAGGATTTGTGATTTCTAAAGAGCCTCTGTGCGACCTGGTACCGATCGAAAATGCTGCCATGGCGGAGCGCACCGTCATCCAGTGGGATAAAACCGATATCGACATTCTTGGACTGCTTAAAGTCGACTGTCTTGCGCTGGGCATGCTGAGCGCCATTCACCGCGCGCTTGATCTCCTGCAAAAGCATCGGGGCATTTCAATGACTATGGCGACCGTGCCAGCAGAAGACACTCAGGTTTACCGGATGATCAGCAATGCCGATACGGTAGGCGTCTTTCAGATCGAATCACGTGCGCAGATGGCCATGCTGCCCCGTCTGCGGCCGCGCTGTTTCTATGATCTGGTCATCGAGGTGGCTATTGTCCGCCCGGGGCCGATCCAGGGAGACATGGTGCACCCTTACCTCAGGAGGCGTAACGGTGAAGAGGCTGTCTCCTACCCCAGCCAGGCGGTCCGGGAGGTGCTGGAACGAACCCTGGGGGTCCCGATCTTTCAGGAGCAGGTCATCAAACTGGCCATGGTGGCAGCCGGATTTACGCCCGGCGAGGCGGACGGTCTGCGGCGCGACATGGCAGCCTGGAAGCGTCACGGCGGACTCGGTCATTATGAGGAACGGCTGATACAGGGCATGCGTGAACGGGGTTACGCTGAAGACTTTGCAAAACGCATCTATCAGCAGATTCTGGGATTTGGCGAATACGGTTTTCCCGAATCCCATGCGGCCAGTTTTGCGTTGATGGTGTATGTATCTGCCTGGTTCAAATTCCATGAACCGGCAATATTCACCTGCGCGCTCTTGAATAGTCAGCCCATGGGCTTTTATTCGCCCTCACAACTGGTACAGGATGCACGCCGCCACGGCGTTGTTATCCGACCGGTGGATGTTACAAAAAGCGAGTGGGACTGCACTATCGAATCGACCGACAAAAGCCTGGTCCTGCGTCTTGGTTTCAACCGAGTCAAGCATCTCAGCCGGGCTGGCGCCCTGCGCCTGACAAATGCCCGGACGCATCGGCCTTTTACCCACCTTGAAGATCTTGCCCACCGTGCCGAGTTGGACAAAGGAGATCTTCAGGCCCTGGCTGACGCGGATGCTTTATCCGCCCTGATCCACAGCCACCGTCGCCAGGCGGCATGGGCCGCTGGCGGGATTGAAAAACCATCCCCCGTTTTCCCCTCGCCGCGGATCCGTGAGGCGGTACCGATGCTGCGTGCGCCACACGCGGGCGAATCGGTCTGTGCCGATTACGCCAGTACCGGTCTGACACTGGGCCCGCATCCCCTGGCGCTTTTGCGTCAGCAGTTAAGGGCTCTCGGCATCATCACCAGCGCGGATATAGGCCAGTCACAGCACGGGCATTACATACACACTGCCGGCATTGTTACAGCACGGCAAAGGCCTTCGAGCGCCAACAATGTAACCTTTGTGACACTCGAGGATGAAACCGGCAATACCAACCTGGTGATCTGGCAGCGTCTGGCAGAACAACAGCACCAGGCACTCGTGGGTTCACAGTTGCTCGGCGTACAGGGCCGGGTTCAACGAGAAGGCCAGGTGATCCATGTGATTGCCCATCACCTGAAAGACTACACAAGCATGCTGGGCCGTCTTACGATCCGGAGTCGGGATTTTCATTGAGCACCGGATGAGTGCCCGACCTCTTTTACCCGGATCGTGGCCTAGTCGAGATCAAACGCGATTCCGTTGGCCGCGCAGGCTGCCTGCACGGTATTGCGCAACAGGCAAGCAATCGTCATCGGACCGACACCGCCCGGCACCGGGGTGATCGCACCCGCGACGGCCTCTGCAGATGCATAGTCCACGTCTCCTACCAACCGGGTCTTGCCTTCGTCTCCTTCCACCCGGTTGATTCCAACGTCAATAACCGTTGCACCGGGCTTGACCCAATCCCCGGGAATCATCTGTGGACGGCCAACCGCCGCGACCAGGATATCAGCCTCGCGGCAAACGTCCGCGAGATCTTGGGTGCGCGAGTGGGCGATCGTAACCGTACAACTTTCTGCGAGCAGCAAAGCCGCCATCGGCTTGCCGACAATATTCGAGCGTCCCACGACGACAGCGTTCTTTCCAGAGAGATCTCCCAACTCGTCCTTCAAAAGCATCAGGCAACCCAACGGGGTGCACGGCACCAGACCCGAGGCGCCGGTAGACAACCGACCCACGTTGATGAGGTGGAAACCGTCCACGTCTTTATCAGGATTGATGGCGTTGATGACGGCATGGGAATCAATCTGATCGGGCAGCGGCAACTGCACCAGGATACCGTGAACATCAGGATCCGCGTTGAGCTGCTCGACCAGCGCCAGCAACTCGGTTTCACTCGTGGTGTCCGGCAGCTTGTGCTCAAACGACTTCATGCCGGCCTCGACCGTCTGCTTGCCCTTGTTGCGCACATAGACCTGGCTCGCCGGATCCTCACCTACCAGCACGACGGCCAGGCCGGGGGTTAAACCATGATCGCGCTGCAGGGTGCTCACTGCCTCACCCACACGCTCTCTCACGCCCTGGGCAAACGCCTTACCGTCGATTCTCTTTGCCATGGTGACTCCTGTCGTCAGGCCGCACTGACACGTACGGCGCAGTATTTAACTTCTGCAATTTTGCCTACCGGATCGAGCGCTGCATTGGTCAGCAGATTTGCAGCAGCTTCGTGATAGCAGAACGGAATAAAGACCTCACCGGGACGCATGCCCCGGTCTGCTCTGGCGAGCGCTACCACCTCCCCTCTCCTGGACGCCACTTTGATCGTACCGCCCTCGACCACGCCCATCTTATCCAGATCATCAGGATGCGCGCTGACCACCGGCTCCGGTTCAATCGCATTCAATACCTGTGAGCGGCGCGTCATGGAGCCCGTATGCCAGTGTTCCAACTGGCGGCCTGTTATAAGGACAAAGGGGTAGTCCGTATCAGGAAGCTCATTGGCGCTCTCAAGACTCGCCGGAACAAATTTGCCCCGTCCGTCTGCCGTTGGGAAGTCGTCAATGAAGACAACCCCCTGCCCCGGATCACTGTCACCTTCGCAGGGGTAGGTAATGCTGTGCTCTGTCTCGAGGCGCTCCCAGGTCATGCCGGCGATACTGGGCATCGCGCCACGCATCTCCTCAAAGACGTCTTTTGCTTCCGGATAGTTCCAATCCAGGCCGAGGCGTTTGGCCAATTCCTGAATGATCCATAGATCCTGTCTCGCTTCACCGGGGCAATCGAGCGCCTGACGGCCAACCTGCACACGCCTGTCTGTATTCGAAAACGTACCGGTTTTTTCAGGAAAGGCCGATGCCGGCAGCAGCACGTCCGCGAACGCCGCGGTTTCAGTCAGGAAAATGTCCTGCAGCACCATATGATCGAGTGCCGCAAGACCCGCTCGCGAGTGATTCAGATCAGGGTCAGACATTGCCGGGTTTTCACCCATGATGTACATGCCGCGGATCTCGCCCTCGTAGGCTTTATCCATGATCTCGACGACCGTCAGGCCCGGATTCGGATCCAGTTCCGTATGCCAGTACCTTGAAAAGAACTCCGATGCCTCGGTGTTATCGACCCGTCGATAGTCCGGGAACATCATCGGAATCAGGCCTGCGTCGGATGCGCCCTGCACATTGTTCTGCCCACGCAACGGGTGCAGCCCCGTCCCCGGGCGACCGATCTGGCCCGTCATCAAGGAAAGCGCAATCAGGCACCGGGCGTTATCCGTCCCATGCACGTGCTGGGAGATGCCCATTCCCCAGAAGATGATCGACGCCTTTGAGGTGGCGTAGGCCCGGGCACAGGCCCGGATCACATCGGCCTCGATCCCGCATATCGGCGCCATTTCCTCGGGGCTAAAGTCCTTTACCCGCTCCTTGAGTTCTTCGAAATTGTTTGTCCGGGAAGCAATGAATTCCTTGTCAACCAGGTTCTCGTCGATAATGGTGTGGATCATCGCGTTCAGCAACGCAACATCGGTATCTGCCTTGAACTGAAGGAAGTGCTTGGCATGGCGAGCCAGTTCCGTGCGGCGCGGGTCCATCACGATGAGCGTGGCACCCCTGCGGGCAGCGTTCTTGATAAAGGTCGCCGCGACGGGGTGGTTGCCCGTCGGGTTGGCGCCGATCACCACAATCACCTCGGCATGCGCAGCATCTTCAACCTGGTTGGATACCGCCCCTGATCCGATTCCCTCAAGCAGCGCCGCCACCGATGACGCATGACACAGCCTTGTACAGTGATCGACGTTGTTGGTGCCGAACCCGGTTCGGACCAGCTTCTGGAAGAGGTAAGCCTCTTCGTTGGAGCCCTTGGCGGAACCAAATCCTGCCAGTCCCTTCGAACCGGAACTGTCTTTGACCGCTTTAAGGCCCTGGGCCGCATGATCGAGCGCTTCATTCCACGTGGCTGGGCGGAACATTTTTGAAGGATCCGTCGGGTCAAAAAATTCGTTCAGTCCTTTTGGGACCCCCTCTTTTCGGATCATGGGCTGAGTCAGTCGGTCAGGATGGCTGACATAGTCGAAGCCATAGCGTCCTTTGACACAGAGCCGGCCCTTGTTGGCAGGTCCATTGCGCCCCGTGACGTACTGGATCTCGTTGTCTTTGACGTGATAAGTCAACAGGCAGCCGACGCCACAATACGGGCAGACCGAATCCACTTTCTTATCAATAGGGTTGAGGCCGACATTTCCCGCAGGCATCAGCGCGCCGGTCGGACAGGCCTGCACACACTCTCCACAGCCGACACAGGAACTGGCTCCCATGTCGTCACCCAGATCAAACACGATCTGAGCGTGCGCCCCACGAAACGCCAGGCCGATCACATCATTGTTCTGCTCCTCACGACAGGCCC
Source organism: Pseudomonadota bacterium (assembly GCA_016845525.1). GTDB lineage: Bacteria > Pseudomonadota > Gammaproteobacteria > Arenicellales > UBA868 > UBA868. The sequence continues at coordinate 6,655 of JAERSQ010000049.1, read as the reverse complement.
GAACACAACGGGTGCACTGGATACAGCTCTCCATATTGACCGCGATCGCCGGATGCGAGAGATCCCCGGCGGGCTGGTGGCGCCCCCCAAACCGGCTTTGCTCAAGCTCATAGTGATCGCACCAATGGTCCAATTCTGACTCGTTCGTGTGACTGGCCTCTCCGACCTCGCCGCGCAGCAGCTCCAGCACCAGCGATTGGGATCGACGGGCGCGCGGGTTATCGCTGGAGACTTTCATCCCCTCCGAGGGCGCCCGACAGCATGAAGGCGCGAGTACCCGCTCTCCTTCGATCTCAACCACGCAGGCCCGGCAGTTGCCGGCAGTTGCCAGCCCGTCTGCATAACACAGGTGCGGAATATCGATGCCGTTACGGCTTGCTGCCTGCAAAATGGTTTCGCCGGACGTCGCCGTCACCGGCTGATCGTTTAACGTAAAACTGACCTGATCAGAAGTATCGGTAGCCGTGGTCACTGATTTTCAACCTCGTGGGGAAAATATTTGATGGTGCAGCGGATCGGGTTGGGTGCCGCCTGTCCCAGACCGCAAATAGAAGCGTCTTCCATCACCGTAGCCAACTCCTCCAGCAATGTCTGGTCCCACACCGCGTCCTGCATCAGTTCGGTGGCCCGATCACAGCCCACCCGACAGGGTGTGCATTGTCCGCATGACTCGTGGGCGAAGAACTTGAGCGTATTTAAAGCTGCATCTCGCACCTTATCCTGGTCAGACAGTACCATGACAGCAGCGGAGCCAATGAAACAGCCGTGCGGCTGCAAGGTGTCGAAATCGAGCGGCTCATCAGCAAGCGCGGCGGGCAAAATTCCGCCGGACGCGCCACCAGGGAAATAGGCGTAGAGCGAGTGCCCCTCCAGCATGCCGCCGCAATACTCATCAATAAGTTCGCGAAGACTGATCCCCGCCGGTGCGAGATGGACGCCTGGTTTCTTGACGCGACCGCTTACAGAAAATGAGCGCAGGCCCTTTCTGCCGCGCCGCCCCTGATTGGCAAACCAGTCAGCGCCGTTGTCGACAATATCCCTCACCCAATAGAGGGTCTCGCAGTTATGTTCCAGCGTAGCTCGACCGAATAACCCTACCTCGGCCACGTAGGGCGGACGCAATCTCGGCAATCCGCGCTTACCCTCGATAGACTCAATCATCGCGGATTCTTCGCCGCAGATATACGCCCCTGCACCCCGCCGAACGATTAACTCGGGCAACGGGGCTGGGTACTGCGCCTTGATCTCCTCGATAGCTGCGTTCAGAATTTCAATCACACCGGGATATTCGTCCCGAACATAAAGATAGCAACTGTCGATACCCACGACCTGCGCCGCAATCAATACCCCCTCCAGGAAACGGTGGGGATCGCGCTCCAGGTAGTAACGATCCTTGAAGGTGCCCGGCTCTCCCTCGTCAATGTTGACCGCCATCAATCGGGGAGCGGGCTGGTCCTTGAGAATTCGCCACTTGCGTCCGGCCGGGAACCCGGCGCCGCCCAGTCCTCGCAGGCCTGACGAATCCAGGGTATCAATAATCGACTCCGCGACTGCGGGATCTTCCAGACACTGTCTTGCGAGGGTATAGCCGCCATCGGAACAGTAGGCTTCGTACCGTACCCAGTCGCCGGATACTTCTGCCGACTCATGGCCCTTCTCGACAGCGGCTGAGACTTTGGCTGCGTCCGCATGGCCAATCGCGTTCTGCCCGACCACCGCTACGGGTGCCGCGTCACAACGTCCTACGCAAGGCACACGCTGGATGCGAACCCCCTCGCCATACTGCGACTCAAGGTCATTAATCAGGGCTTCGGCGCCAAACAGGGAACAACTAACGGAATCACAAACCCGGACGGTCAGGTCCGGCGGTGCTTGCTCGCCCTCTCGAACGACATCAAAATGGTGATAAAAGGTCGCCACCTCATACACTTCAGCCGGTGCGAGATGCAGCAGGTCCGCAAGCGCCGTAAGGTGGCGGGCGGATAGATGTTTGTACCCATCCTGAATCCGGTGCAGGCACTCAATGAGATGGTCGCGTTGTAGCGCTATCCCGGCGATGGCGGCGCTCACCTCAGCCTGGGCGGCTGGGTCTACTGGACGACCCTTGCCGGCGCCTTTCCCTCGAACTCTTTTCTGGCCAGAATTTTTCATTTTCTGAAGATGGGTTATCCGTTCCGCTAAATTCTAGCGGTATGTCTGCCTTGAAATGATAGTCTGTTCAGATGAAATCATCGCGTCTGTCTGAACCAGGCAATAGTCCGGATGCGTCACCTGCAAGGCCATCCCCAGAATCTGCCCCAACCTCCCCCAAGGACGGGCTGGGTTCCAAGTATAGGTGCGGGGCTGCTACCAATTCTGATCCGGGTCGGGGCATTTGGGCTGATTTACCCGCATAATCAAACCTGTGAAGATCGCCTTTCCATTCCCGTCGGTCGCCCGATGCTAAAAGCGCATTCGATCGCCTGCGTCAGGGGTGACCGCCTGCTTTTTCAGGATCTGAGCCTGGAGATCGGTGCCGGTGAAGCCTGTCAGGTTCAAGGTCATAATGGCGTGGGGAAAACGACTCTGCTACGCATCCTCTGCGGCCTGAGTCTTCCCGAAAGCGGGGAGGTCCTCTGGAACGGCACGTCCATTCATCAGGACTCGGGAAAGTTCCAAAGCGATCTTACCTACATCGGGCACAGCAACGGGGTGAAACTGGATCTGACCCCAAGGGAGAATCTCGCGTTCGCCCTGACCCTGCAGTCCAGTACCCCAAACGCCTCGATCGACGACGCACTTGAGCGAGTCGGCCTCAGCACGTCTCAGCATCTGCTGTGCCGGGTACTCTCTGCAGGCCAGCGGCGCAGGGTTGCCATCGCCCGCCTGTATTTAAGCCGCGCTCCGCTCTGGGTACTCGACGAGCCTTTGGGGGCAATCGATGCAGCAGGCGTGCAAGGGATTGAAAACGCAATCGAGACTCACCTGGATCAGGGCGGGATGGCGATTTTGACAACGCACCAGCCGCTGCGCCTTCAGCAGGCCGCCATCCGCGCTGTACATCTGGATAACTAGCCATGCCGGGTCTTTCCACCGCTCTGATTGCCCTGGTCCGGCGGGATATGCGTCTTGTCGTGCGCCATCCCAGCGAAGTCATACACCCTGTGATGTTCTTCGTAATTGTGGTCGCCCTGTTTCCTTTCGGAGTCGGCTCGGATCCGCTGCTGCTGCGTACGATCGGCCCGGGCGTCATCTGGGTTGGCGCATTGCTCGCAACGCTGTTAAGCCTGGATGCGTTGTTCCGCTCGGACTTTGATGACGGGACCCTCGAGCAGATGGTGCTCAGCGGGCATCCCCTCACCGTTCTGGTGCTGGGAAAGGTGTTTGTTCACTGGTGCGCAACGGGCTTGCCGCTCCTGATCGTCACGCCTCTCTTGGGGCTACTTCTTGGAACAACCGCCCAAGTCCAACTGACGTTGCTGGCCACCCTGGCGCTTGGCACCCCGACGTTAAGCCTGATCGGTGCAGTTGGCACGGCCCTGACGGTAGGCATCCGCAGAAGCGGACTGCTGCTGACTTTGCTGGTGCTGCCGCTTTATGTGCCGGTCCTCATTTTCGGCGCAAGCGTCGTGCTCGCAGCAGACGCAGGACTGCCGACTGCCGGACATTTTTACATTATGGGGGCCATGATGATGCTGGCACTGGCGCTCGCCCCGCTTGCCGCAAGCGCCGCGTTGCGGATCAGCCTTAACTGATGCGGTCGGCTACTCGTCGGTCACACACCCTTCGCTGGCGGTCTTTACATTTTTAATGTACTTGTAAAGGGTGCCCCGGCTTGTTTTGTACGGCGGCATGGTCCAGTTATCGTACCTCGATTTCAGCTCCTCCTCGCTGAGATCCACGTCAATCGTATTGGCATCCGCATCCAGGTGGATCATGTCTCCGTCACGCACGAGGCCAATCGGACCGCCTTCCTGGGCCTCAGGGACAACATGTCCGATGATGAAGCCATGGGAGCCGCCTGAAAATCGGCCGTCGGTAATCAGCGCGACATCCGATCCCAGGCCCGCACCCATGATGGCGGAGGTCGGGGTCAGCATCTCCGGCATCCCGGGGCCCCCTTTGGGCCCTTCATAGCGGATGACGATGACGTCTCCCTTATGAATTCCGCCCTCCTCCAGGGCCTTGAGCATTGCCTCCTCACCGTCGAATACGCGGGCCGGGCCGCTGAACTGCCGACCTTCCTTGCCGGTGATCTTGGCTACCGCGCCGCCGGGGGCGAAATTGCCTTTCAGAATCCGGATGTGGCCAGTCTCCTTGATGGGGTCTGCCGTGCTGTGAAAAACCTGCTGCCCATCCGACAGATCCGGCAGTTGCTCGAGATTGTCGGCGACGGTGTGACCCGTCACGGTCATACAGTCGCCGTTCAGCATGCCTTCCGAGAGCAGGTAACGCATGACTGCCGGCACACCGCCCACGTTGTGCAGGTCTTCCATAACGTATTGGCCGCTAGGCTTGAGATCCGCTAAAAACGGCACCCGATCGCTGACCGCCTGAAAGTCGTCAATCCCGAGCGGCACGTCGACAGCCCGCGCCATCGCGATCAGATGTAGTACCGCATTGGTGGAGCCACCCAGTGCAGACACCATCACCATCGCGTTCTCAAAGGCTTCACGGGTCATGATGTCGCGTGGGCGAAGATCCAGTTCCAACAGCTTCCGCACGGCAGCGCCGACATTAAGGCACTCATTTTTTTTCTGATCGGTTGTGGCGGGCGCAGACGAACTGTAGGGCAGCGACATCCCCATTGCCTCGATTGCACTCGCCATCGTGTTGGCGGTATACATCCCGCCGCAGGCGCCGGCACCCGGGCAGGCGTTGTTGACGATTTCCTGACGCTCATCGTCGGTAATGGCCTTGGCAATATATTGGCCATAACTCTGGAAGGCGGACACGATATCAACTACCTGTGATCCAGCATGGCCCGGTCTGATTGTGCCGCCGTACAGCATCAATGCAGGTCGATTGACCCGGCCCATGGCCATCAGGCAGCCGGGCATATTCTTGTCGCACCCGGGCACGGTCACCAGCGCGTCGTACCACTGGCCCCCCATGACGGTTTCGATAGAGTCGGCAATCAGGTCGCGGGACTGCAGCGAATAGCTCATACCCTCTGTTCCCATGGAGATGCCGTCACTGACCCCGATTGTGTTAAAGCGCATTGGAATAAGGTCTGACTCGCGAACGCCCGTCGCAATCTGGTCAGCCAGATCATTCAGATGCATATTGCAGGGATTGCCTTGCCACCACATGCTGGCGATACCCACCTGGGCTTTGTCCATGTCCTTGCGGGTTAGCCCCGTGGCATACAGCATGGCCTGTGATGCGCCCTGCGAACGAGGCTGGGTGATCCTGGAACTGACCTTGTTCAACTTTTCACTCATGTGACTCTCCGTTAAAAATTCTCTCCAGACCTTGGGTATGGGTTCCCGGCAGGGGTCCTGCCCCGTACCTTACGGACCGCTATCTGCAAACACCCGGTAAGACTGCTCCCCGAGGCCCGTTATCCCCAGCCGCAATGTATCTCCATCCTCAAGAAATGCGGGGGGTTTTCTGCCCAGACCAACGCCGGCCGGGGTGCCGGTCGCAATGATATCGCCAACATTAAGGCTCATGCACTGGCTTAGATACGAGATCAGTTCTGTCACCGGGAAAATCATGTCTGCCGTGCTGCCCTTTTGCATGGTTTCGCCATTGCGCTCCAGCCACAGATCCAATGACTGAGGTTCAGGCACCTCGTCTGGCGTAACGAGCCAGGGACCGACAGGTCCATAGCCGTCTGCCGACTTGCCTTTTGACCAGTTCCCGCCGCGTTCGATCTGCCACTCGCGCTCTGACAGATCATTAATGAGGCAAAATCCGGCAACGGCATCCAGCGCCTGATCGGGCGTAATGTAGTGCGCCCTTTTTCCGATCACAACACCGAGTTCGACTTCCCAGTCGCTTTTGCTCGAGCCGCGCAAAAGGGTAATGTCATCATAGGGTCCGCCGATCGCGCTGACCGCCTTCATAAAAACCACGGGCTCACTTGGGGGAGTCAACCCAGTCTCAACGGCATGGTCATGATAGTTCAGGCCGATACAGACGAACTTGCCCGGCTTTGCTACGCATGGACCAATCCGGTCCCCCGCTGGCGCCAACGGCAGTGACTGCGGATCGATGTCCTTTAACCTCTGCAGGCTCTCACTACCCAAGGTGTCCGGAGTCAGGTCATCAATAGCGCCGCTCAAATCCCTGACCGCACCTTCTAAATCAAGCAGGCCTGGCCGCTCTTGACCCCGGTTTCCAAACCTGACGAGCCTCACTACTGGGCTGCTCCGCTCGCAATCAGAGCCAGTCTTTCGTTGATCTGCTCGTTCAAGGCCTGACGCGCACTTTGTGCGCGCGCATCTATGGCAGGCGGATTGAGTTGACTGCGCGCCCCCATCGCGCGCTGGATCTGCATCTGAATCAGTGTGGGCATATCGATCATGATGCCGGGATTATCCCATCTGCCGTTTACCCGCAGGGGAAGGATCAGGCCAACGGCGTTTAGCGGGGGCGGCAGCATCTTGACCACGTCAGGCTGGTCGAGTTCCAGGGCAAGCCGATAATCGACCAACTCATTTTCCAGGTT
>JAERSQ010000048.1 GCA_016845525.1 Pseudomonadota bacterium | reverse complement strand
TTCGAACAGCTTGCCGAACGCGTTCGTCGCGCCGTTGAAGAGAATCCTCTCAATTTTGACGGCCAAGTGATCCCGCTGACTGTAAGTGCCGGGGTGACCACCCACCTGAAGGGAGAAGAACCAGGTGAGACGCTGAACCGCGCTGACCAAGCTTTATACCAAGCAAAAGAAGGCGGTCGAAACCAGGTGCAGACACTTTAACCGAGCCGTTGCTGGTTTTCCCTGAGCCGCCAAGGTGGGCGAGACCGAGCGGGGGATTGGATGGCGCTCCCTAGGGGAATCGAACCCCTGTTTCCGGCGTGAGAGGCCAGCGTCCTGACCGCTAGACGAAGGGAGCGTTTTTGAGCTAACTGGGCTTGGCTATTTGAATTGAACTATATAGGCCCGCGTGCATATGTTACCCGGGTTTGCGGGCCGGGTTGAACAAAATCTTGACGAGCTAATTCTGAAGAATTTTGATCGGAGAAAATGTGGGTTATTCAATAGGCTCCGAGTCGAGAAACCGGTTGACAATATTCTCAAGCAGTCGACTGACGTTGTTGGTGTAATGGTTGTGCGATAGGGAGCCTGCAAAGGCAATTGATCCCGTCGAAAAGACGGCGCCCCCGTTTGGTGTTTCATAGAAGACCATATCGCAGCGCACGTGAGGGCAAGTCTCTCCGTTGATGGCCGAATGGGCGTGATGATAATCCTCAACCACCCAGTGAAAGTCAGCGCCAAAATTGTCTGCTGTGGCCACAACCAGTGCGTGGGAAGGGGTGCCTTTACGGACATCCGCGCTGTCAATCTCACTGCCTGCTGCGCCGCCAAACACCAGCCCAAAATCGCCAATGGCCTCATCTTCAGCGATGCCGTCGAACATCCACGCGCATCGGGGATCGAGACTCGCTGCGGTTCGGCGATACGGGCGGCTGAAGTTAAATCCCTGTGCAGAGAACCCCACGCCACTTAGCTGGTGAGGGGTGATTCCAGATCGGGACCACAGTCCCGACAGTTCCCCCGAGAAGCTCATGTGATATTCGCCGGGTTCAGCGATCCAACTGCGCATGCCATCTTCCGCCCGGCGCATTTCGATGGCGCCAGGAAATTTCGGACTATAGGCGACTCGCCAGTAAAAACCGTTGCCTCCCATGTAGATAAAATGTCCGCCCCGAGACTGATAGGAAAGCAGGGCGCTCATCATCGGTAACGAGTAGTACTCAGGGTGGGTGCACGTCATCAGGCAGTCGTACCCTTCAATGAGACTTATGCCCTCAACGTGCAGATCATCATCCGTCACTACGTCGAAGGAAAAGCCTTTCTCAGCCAGCCAGTCGGTGATGTGGCTGTCTGCGTTGTATTGCCATAACTCCTCGTGGGGACCCATTCGAAGCATCGGCCTAAGGCGAGACGCATAACAGACGCCCGATCCATCGCTATGATCGTCGTACATGCTTAGGCCGAAAAGGGCCTGGTTCTGCAGATAAAGGTCTGCCATGGTCAGGGTGGCAAAACAGGTGGAAGATTGTTCGATTAGTGAGCCCCAGTCGACATTCATGTGGTTATTTACATAGGCGTAGTAGCTGGCAGTGGGCACGAGCAGGCATAGGCGTGCGGTGGGTTTGCCGCGAGGGGGTCGAACATAAAACGGGACATAAAACTCTTCTGAGTCCTGTTGCAGGTGTGCCGCATAAACTCCGCTTGAGAGATCCTCAGGGACTTTCCAGCACACATCGGTTTGCCATTGCGGGTCATGAAGGTCGTCATTGTGGAAATGAATGGCGCCGTAATGCTCCGGTCTGTGCGTCCAGTTCATCTCGGTTCCGTCGTGCCGCCAGCCTTTAACCGCTCTGGTGGGCAGATTGTGGGTTCGACCGTGATGGTTATTGCCGCTCACATCTATGACCTCATCACTTTCTATCTTTTGACTAAAGTCCCATGCAGCGACCAGCGTACTTTGTTGTGGGGACAGAACCGATGCCTCAATTGAAGGCAGATCCAGCGCTGCATCATGAAGCTGGACGCTGTCGATCTTTCCGTTATAGATCTGAGAAATCAGTAGGTCGTTGTCTTCGTCAAGCGCTGCGCAGCCGGCAATTAAGAACTGGGCGTCCAGCTTAGAAAGCGATACGCCAAGATGAGATGAAACGATCGAGTTCTGTTTTTCAAGCTCGAGACCCTTTTCCTTGATGAGTTGGTATAGGGTCAGCCCCCCTCCATCAGGATCAATCGATACCGCGACGAGATACCAGCGACCCGCAACAAGAGGCCGATCAGAGGCCAGTGTGTGGGAAATTCCATCAGATCCAGTCACCTTGAACGTAAGCCTAAGATCCTGAATAAGCAGGGCATACCCTTGTTTTTTTGCGGGGCACCAATGGCTAACAATGACTTGTTCGCCAAGTTCAGGGGCCGTTGGATAGATCAGCGCCTGTAAGGTGAACGCGCTTGGCGAGAATGCCTCGCTGGAGGGAATTCTTATAAAGGAGCCAACCTGGGTTTTCTGAAAGCGTGCGGGATACGATCCATTGGCCGAAGCGTTAACCGGGGTCTGTTTAAGCCCGGGTCCCCCCGGCCCATCATCGCCACACTGGATCTGAACGATGTTGAGCTCAAACGCCCCCGGCGCGGAAGAACTTACCTTGAATTCAATAGCCTCGCCGGGTTGGCGGCTGATCTCGTCGGCGTATGCCAGAAGCCCTTTTTGCTGATTCAGTTTCATTTCGATTCTAGTCGTTGCCCGGTGTGCTCTTCCCATCGGATTTTGAAGAGATGCCACAAGCCGTCCTCGTGGCGAT
>JAERSQ010000047.1 GCA_016845525.1 Pseudomonadota bacterium | reverse complement strand
ACACGCCGGGTTTCCCGCAGCCAGCAGCTTCAGCATCCGACTGACCCGGCTGCCATGGATATAGGCGTGATCATTGATCCGGGCGATGGCGGTCGGGATCACGAAAGGCTGGCCTTCATCGACAAACCCCACATGACATACCGTTGCCTCATCGAGAATGGCATTGATGGTCGATCGGTCATAGCGCGCCAGTTCACGCAGGCGACGGACCTTAGTGCGGGCGGAAGGGGCCGTGGATCGGGTCATAAGGCTTAATCAAGGTGTAAGGATGGGAAGGGTCTCAATGACGGATCAGAACTGATCCTTGAGTTCTCTGGTTCGGGCAAAGACTTCGACCAGGGGATGCCCGCTCAGACCAATGGTTTCCTGCAGATGGGGGCTGTCGGGGCGCAGAAAGGGATTGGTTCTTTTTTCCAGGCCAAGGGTAGTGGGAACAGTGGGTTCGCCTCGTTGCCGGGCAGCGTCAATGTCGTCGTTGCGGCTCAAAAGATCTGCGTTGTCCGGTTCCACAGATAAGGCAAAGCGGGCGTTGGCCTGAGTGTACTCATGGGCACAATAGATCAGCGTCTCGTTGGGCCAGGAAAGGATTTTCTGCAGGGACGTCCACATTTGCTGGGGAGTGCCTTCAAACAGTCGTCCGCAGCCAAGCGCGAAAAGGGTATCTCCCACAAAGCCGATACCGGCTTGAGGGCAGTGGTAAACAATGTGGCCACGGGTATGTCCGGGCGTGTCGTGAACCGTGAAAGCCCATGCGCCGAGCATCACCGAATCGCCTTCCCCAACCACACGGTCGATCCCGGGGATGCGGTCTACATCCGCGGCCGGGCCGATGATCTGGCATCCGGTTTGTGATTTCAGCTCGAGGTTCCCCCCAGCATGGTCGTCGTGGTGATGGGTATTGAAAATAAAATTGAGTTTCCAACCTCTGGCATCGAGTGCAGCATGGATGGGTTCGACTTCAGGGGTATCAATCGTGGCCGTGAGGCCACTATCGGGATCGTGGACCAGGTAGCCGTAGTTATCTGAAAGGCAGGGAAACTGGTGGACTTCAAGGCGGCTCATCGGTTTATCCCTTTTGGTGACCGCTGATCTTGGCGTGGAGCGGCTTGGTCGTTTCAAAAGCCGCTTTCTGCTCCTCGCTGGCCTCTTTTTGATAGTCCCGTTTCCATTCGTCATAGGTCATGCCGTAGACAATTTCACGAGCCTCGTCATAGTTCATCTCAACACCTTGCTCATCCGCTGCTGCCATGTACCACTTCGACAGGCAGTTTCGGCAGAAACCGGCCAGATTCATCAAATCGATATTCTGCACGTCGGTCCGCTCACGAAGGTGTGTGACCAGTCCGCGAAAAGCGGCTGCCTCGAGTTGGGTACGGGTGGATTCGTCCATGTCGGCTCCCGGATGGTGTGGGGCTGCGCGGACGGCAATACGGGGCACTCCGCGCGGGCTCTCTGCTGATCTGACCCAGAATGATAACAGTCGATCACACTTTTCGAAACGAAGTACGACCGCGTTGACAGCGCCGGTACAATCTTATGATGACAAGTAAACTGATTGAGAAATCAACCGTTTCCTTTCGCAGGTTTATCGGATGAGCGATCTCATTGGTCCGGCAGCGTTGTGCCAGTCTCAAAGAGAACATCAAACCCCATGCTGAGAATCAGTAGCACAAAGGCGTGCCTCCTGGCATCGGTCTTGACCCTGATCGGTTGCGCCAGTTCCTCAAGCAGCGGTATTGAGTTGAGCGTCTCCCGGGGGGATGCGACCAGTGCCTACGCCGGAACCTATGCCGGCACGATTTCGCTCACTTCAACCGCCGATGTCGTTGCGCTGGGTTCGGCAACGGATCAGCGTATAGAAAGCGTGTCTGTCTCGGTGACCCACGATGGGTTGGTCTTTCTGTCTGTAAGAGGGGTGACGATTACCGGCGTCGTGGACAATGCCGGCAACTGGGGATTGCAGGCGTCGATTGATGATCTGCGTTCACTGCTGAGCGAGACGAATATCTCCCGCCTGAATGACGCCGGCTGCTCCCTCGGGGCAAAGGCGGCCCGTATCCAGGGTGTGATCACGCCGCCCAACATGACGGCCAATGTCAGCGGCACGCTGAAATGCAAAAGAGCGGAAGTGACCGTAGCTACCCTGACTACTGCGGGCACGCTCACCGCCAATCGCTAAGCTCTGATGCACAGTGCATTTGCCGGATGTGGTTATGTCGGACGCCAGGTCGCCCTGCGCGAGCTTGCCGATGGGGGCAGTGTGTCGGCAATGGTCCGAACGGCTGAGAGTGCCGACCGTCTCAATCAGGAGGGCATCCTGGCCGTCAGTGCGGACCTAGAGAGCCATTGTCCCCCGGAGAAATTTCTGGACGGACGCGTGCTCTACTGGTTTGCGCCTCCCCAGCCTGAGAGTGATCAGGACCGGCGACTGCGCTACTTTGTTGGCTGCGCGCAAGATACAGGCGAGCGGCCCTCCAGGGTGGTCTTAATCAGCACCACGGGAGTGTACGGGGACTGTCAGGGAGATTGGGTGACGGAGGATCGTGCGCTGGCGCCCATCACGGGGCGGGCGCGCCGACGGGTTGATGCGGAGCGCACTATGCGGGATTGGTGCGGGTTGTACGACGTTCCGGTGGTGGCGCTTCGGGTCCCGGGGATTTACGGCGCGGGAAAGTTGCCGCTCAAGCGTCTGCGCGAGGGTCTGCCGGTGTTGGCGCCCGACCTGGCACCATGGAGTAACCGTGTGCATGTAGAGGATCTCATCAGTGCCTGCCTTGCCGCCGCCCGAATCGCCGATCCTCTGCCGGTCTACAACATCAGCGACGGACACCCGTCGACCATGTCCGATTTTTTCTTCAGGGTTGCAGACGCCGCGGGATTGCCTCGCCCCCCCGTCGTCGATCGTCAGGAGGCGACCGCAGCACTCAGCGCCGAGAT
>JAERSQ010000046.1:0-2500 GCA_016845525.1 Pseudomonadota bacterium | reverse complement strand
CCCCGAGGACTCACTGCCGCACTCTGGAGCCATGGCATTCGGAGTTTGGCTGGGGTCGGTAAGCTTGTAGGCCCCCTAACCCATCCAGTGCTCTACCTCCATGGCTGAACATGCGACGCTGCACCTAAATGCATTTCGCGGAGAACCAGCTATCACCGAGTTTGATTGGCCTTTCACCCCTATCCACAGGTCATCCGCCCAGTTTTCAACCTAGGTCGGTTCGCGCCTCCACGGGGTCTTACCCCCGCTTCACACTGCCCATGGATAGATCACTCGGCTTCGGGTCTACGGCATGCGACTGAACGCCCTGTTCAGACTCGCTTTCGCTCCGGCTTCCCCTCACGGGTTAACCTCGCCACACACCGTAACTCGTAGGCTCATTCTTCAAAAGGCACGCCATTGCGGCCTGGATAAATCCAGACGACGCTTTGACTGATTGTAAACCAACGGTTTCAGGTACTATTTCACTCCCCTCCCGGGGTACTTTTCACCTTTCCCTCACGGTACTAGTTCGCTATCGGTCGACTACGTATACTTAGCCTTACGAGGTGGTCCTCGCAGATTCACACCGGCTTTCCCGGATCCGGTGTTACTCGGGAGCTCGAGTCGGAGTCTGCTCGGTTTTCGCATACGGGGCTCTTACCCGCTATGGCGTGTCTTTCCAGGACACTTCTGCTAACCGGCAGATTGGTAACTCCGTGGAGGATCTGACGCTCCTCCCACTCGGTCCCACGACCCCGAACTGGCAACGCCGTCAGGCTTGGCACCAGTTTGGTTTAGGCTCATCCCATTTCGCTCGCCGCTACTCAGGGAGTTGCTGTTGCTTTCCTTTCCTCGGGTTACTGAGATGTTTCAGTTCACCCAGTTCCCTCTACCCGCCCTATGTGTTCAGGCGGGAGTGACACCCCATGACAGGTGCCGGGTTTCCCCATTCGGACATCCACGGATCAAAGCTCGGTCGGCAGCTCCCCGTGGCTTTTCGCAGCCACCCACGTCCTTCATCGGTAGTAGTCGCCAAGGCATTCACCGTTGGCTCTTCGTAGCTTGGAAATTACAAATACATCGACAATTGATGAAGATGCTCGTGTTCGCTGTGCAGTTCTCAAGAGGCACCTGCCGGCCCCTGGGGCCGGCGACGGCGTGGGTCGGCCCGTGGAACGGGATCAACGCAGCGGCCGTGGCCTGCGGACCGATGGCACCACCGACGCTCGAGGCGCAGGCGGTGGGACCGGTCCGCTGAGGGAATGGGCGCACGTGGCGCTCCCTCAAAGCGGGATAGAGGACGGAACGTCCCGGCCAGGCCCTCGAGTGTCTCGAGCTCCTGGGTCCGGGACCAACTAGCCAGTGCGCTAACTGGGAGTGACCGTCTCCGGCCGGCGCATTCGGCCGACAACGGGGACGGTGTGTACTCCTTAGAAAGGAGGTGATCCAGCCGCACCTTCCGGTACGGCTACCTTGTTACGACTTCACCCCAATCGCCAACCCCACCTTCGGCAGCTCCTTCTCAAAGAGTTAGGCCACTGACTTCGGGTGTTGCCGACTTTCGTGGTGTGACGGGCGGTGTGTACAAGGCCCGGGAACGTATTCACCCCGGCGTTGCTGATCCGGGATTACTAGCGACTCCGCCTTCATGGAGTCGAGTTGCAGACTCCAATCCGAACTGAGACCGGCTTTATGGGATTCGCTCAACCTCGCGGTCTCGCAGCCCTCTGTACCGGCCATTGTAGCATGTTTGCAGCCCTGGATATAAGGGGCATGATGACTTGACGTCGTCCCCACCTTCCTCCGAGTTGACCCCGGCAGTCTCCTACGAGTCCCCGGCATTACCCGCTGGCAACATAGGACAAGGGTTGCGCTCGTTGCGGGACTTAACCCAACATCTCACGACACGAGCTGACGACAGCCATGCACCACCTGTGTAAGGCCCTTACGGACACCACATCTCTGTGGCTTTTCCCTACATGTCAAACCCAGGTAAGGTTCTTCGCGTCGCCTCGAATTAAGCAACATGCTCCGCCGCTTGTGCGGGCCCCCGTCAATTCCTTTGAGTTTTAGCCTTGCGGCCGTACTCCCCAGGCGGGGCACTTAATGCGTTAGCTGCGGCACGGAATCTGTTAGCTAGATCCCACACCTAGTGCCCAACGTTTACGGCGTGGACTACCAGGGTATCTAATCCTGTTCGCTACCCACGCTTTCGCACCTCAGTGTCAGTACAGATCCAGGAGGCTGCCTTCGCCATTGGTATTCTTCACAATATCTACGCATTCCACCGCTACACTGTGAATTCTACCTCCCTCTATCGTACTCTAGTGAATCAGTTTTGGATGCAGTTCCCAGGTTGAGCCCGGGGATTTCACATCCAACTTAATAAACCACCTACGCGCGCTTTACGCCCAGTAATTCCGATTAACGCTTGGACCTTCCGTATTACCGCGGCTGCTGGCACGGAATTAGCCGGTCCTTATTCTGTAAGTAATGTCACGGAGTATTGGTATTAACA
>JAERSQ010000045.1 GCA_016845525.1 Pseudomonadota bacterium | reverse complement strand
GACCGTATGGGCGATGGGTGCGTAACAGACGCCAACAGGGTCGTTACAGCCCTGTCCGCGCGCGGTGAGTTGTAATTGCCCTGAATCTGGTGCGCTGCGGGAAAGGTTCAGGATGATTCTGGCCGAGCCCTCCAGTATCTGCACGTCTCCGAAAAACTCATCTTGCTTGGTCCGCGCCGGCGGATAGCTGATATCCGAGATTGTGATGCCCGCCGCATCGCTGTCAAAACTGAATTTGTCGAGGTACATGTAATACCCCGGCGCAATATTCCAGGTCACCGCAACTTTTTCGGGCGAGATGACCTGCGCAGAAAAAGCAAACGCCTGGTCAGGTTCGAGCAGGTCTTCACTGTCCTGGGCCCCTAGCGGGGTTGTGGCTGCGCCAATCACAAGCCCGCACAGCACAAGCCATCGTGCGAAGGATGATTTAAACCGATCCGCAGCCGAAAACAGGAAAGACTTTTGATTCATGTTTAGTGAGGAAAATGTTGCTTGGCGAGGACGAAATGATGCGGGTGAGGACTTATTTTCGCACGTTCTTCCCGGGGCAGCGTGCAGAGCACGGCAGCCGCGCTTCGGACAGGGTTGCCGGGACATTCGGTAGAATGCGCCCCCCGATTCGTCGCCTTTGCTTATTGCTGATCAATGCCGCTGCTCTTCCTGACATTCTTGGTGGTCCCACTGCTGGAGATCTACCTCCTGATTGAGATAGGCAGCGTCATCGGCGCAGTTTGGACGGTCGCTGGCGTGGTTGGAACCGCGGTCGTAGGGGCGGCGCTGGTGCGCCGGCAGGGCCTCGCCGCGCTCGGCCGCTTTCGCTCGGCAACCGAGGCCGGAGAGTTGCCCGCAATAACGATAATCGAAGGCCTGGCGCTGCTCGTCGCTGGAGCTTTGCTGCTGACGCCGGGGTTTTTTACCGACGCGATCGGGTTTGTCCTCCTGACGCCGCCGCTGCGCCAGATTTTGATCAGGCGTTGGTTTTCCGGCCGGATAGAGGGCATGGGAAGCGCGACCCAGCGCAAACGTGATTCTGGCGTCGTTGAGGGCGAATTTCGGCGCCTCGACGACTGATTTTCCCCGCAAGTCTTGACTTTCCTTAGATAAGCCCTATTATTAGCACTCAAATAGGGTGAGTGCTAACCTATGTTGGACTCACAAAATCCCTCCATTACTCAAATCCTTAGGAGATAAAGTAGATGAATATTCGACCGCTGCACGACCGTATTGTGGTGCGACGCCTCGACGAAGAGCGCACCAGCGCCGGCGGAATCGTCATACCTGATTCAGCCACCGAAAAGCCCATGACGGGTGAGGTGCTGGCTGTCGGTAACGGCAAGCGTCAGGACAATGGCGAGCGTATGAACCCCGACGTCAGTGTCGGTGACAAGGTGCTTTTCGGAAAGTATTCCGGCACCGAGGTCAAAGTTGAAGGTGAAGAAGTCCTGGTGATGCGCGAGGACGACATCATGGGCGTCATTGAGGGTTGAGGGCGGTAAAAGTTTTCCCCTCACCGACACGCATAAATTTTTAAAGGAACAAAATAATGTCAGCTAAA
Source organism: Pseudomonadota bacterium (assembly GCA_016845525.1). Lineage (GTDB taxonomy): Bacteria > Pseudomonadota > Gammaproteobacteria > Arenicellales > UBA868 > UBA868. The sequence goes on along the minus strand of JAERSQ010000045.1, from coordinate 7,856 downwards.
GAAGTCAAATTCGGCGAGTCCGCTCGTGCGGCCAAACCGCGGCGTCAACGTGCTTGCAGACGCCGTCAAAGTTACGCTGGGCCCCAAGGGCCGTAACGTTGTGCTCGACAAGTCTTTTGGTGCGCCGACCGTCACCAAAGACGGTGTCTCTGTTGCAAAGGAAATCGAGCTCAAAGATAAATTCGAAAACATGGGCGCCCAGATGGTCAAGGAAGTTGCTTCCAAGACTTCCGACGTAGCGGGCGACGGCACGACCACCGCGACGGTACTGGCCCAGGCCATGCTGCGTGAGGGTCTGAAGTCTGTTGCCGCCGGCATGAACCCGATGGATCTCAAAAGGGGTATCGACAAGGCTGTGAAGGCCGCTGTCGAACAGTTGGCTGAGATCTCCAAGCCCTGTTCGGATCACCAAGAAATTGCCCAGGTCGGTACCGTGTCAGCCAATGCGGACGAGTCCGTGGGCGGCATCATTGCCGAAGCGATGGAAAAGGTCGGCAAAGAGGGTGTGATTACGGTCGAGGAAGGCAAAAGCCTCGAAAACGAGCTGGATGTTGTTGAAGGCATGCAGTTTGATCGCGGTTACCTGTCACCGTACTTCATCAATGATCAGGATGCCATGCAGACTGATATGGATAACCCGCTGATCCTGATCCACGACAAGAAAATCTCGAACATCCGCGAGATGCTGCCGGTGCTCGAGGCGACGGCCAAAGCAGGTCGTCCGCTGCTCGTGATCGCTGAGGATATCGAAGGCGAAGCGCTGGCAACCCTGGTGGTCAACAACATCCGCGGTATCGTCAAGGTCTGCGCGGTGAAAGCCCCCGGATTCGGCGATCGTCGTAAAGCCATGTTGCAGGACCTTGCTATCCTGACCGGCGGCCAAGTGATCTCCGAGGAAGTTGGCATGAGTCTTGAGGGCGCGACGCTCGAAGATCTCGGATCCGCCAAGCGCGTGCAGGTGAGCAAAGAGAACACTACCGTCATCGACGGCGCGGGTTCTGCCAGCGACATCGAAGCGCGGGTGAACCAGATCCGGGTGCAGATCGAGGAAGCGACCTCTGATTACGACAAGGAAAAGATGCAGGAACGTGTTGCCAAGTTGGCCGGCGGTGTGGCGGTTATCAAGGTAGGTGCTGCAACCGAAGTCGAGATGAAAGAGAAGAAGGCCCGTGTCGAAGACGCACTGCATGCTACCCGAGCCGCAGTGGAAGAGGGTGTTGTGCCTGGCGGCGGTGTTGCGCTGGTGCGTTGCATTGCTTCCGTCGGCAACGTGAAAGGCGCCAACCACGATCAGGATGTCGGTATCCAGATCGTACAGCGGGCGATTGAAGAGCCGCTGCGCCAGATCGTCGCCAACGCCGGCGAAGAAGGATCCGTGGTCCTCAATAACGTCCTGGGTCAGGACGGCAACCATGGTTATAACGCTGGTTCCGGAGAATACGGTGACATGATCAGCATGGGTATTCTTGATCCCACCAAGGTGACCCGCGTTGCCCTGCAGCATGCCGCCTCGATTGCCGGCATGATGGTGACGACCGAAGCGATGGTGGCTGAGATGCCGGATGATTCTCCGGCTGCCCCCGCGATGCCTGATATGGGTGGTATGGGTGGTATGGGCGGCATGATGTAATCCCGCCTGGCTTTTGCCCAAGAGCCGATCAAAAGCCCCGTCACAAGGCGGGGCTTTTTTTTGCGCTCGGGCAAAGAGTTGTTTCGTCCAACGCGTTAAAATGATCCGGTGACTGAATTTTCCCGCCTTAAGGAAAAGTCTGAGACCAGAAACGCGGGTGTTGGCTGCCGGCGACAAGAAAGAGGAAAACACGATGAACGGTATCAAGTTTTTGAAGGGGATACTGAAATATGCCCGACAGCAACTTCGGCCTCGGACCGTTATTCTGGCCGTCATCGCGGCGTTTGGCACCGGCCCGGTTTATGCGCTATCGCCCGTTGATCCGGTAACCGGAGCCACGCCCTGGACGCCCCAGCCAGAGGCGGGTGAACGCCGCCCCGGTCTTGCAGTGACCTATTCCTATGGTCGCCAGGTGCATGTTGACGACATTGAAGTCCTGCGCAATCCGGTCATCGGTAAGCCGCTTGAAAATATCGCGCACCGGACGATCGATGGAAACGTACTGACCTCAACCCAGGCCATGCTGGTCGCTGCCCATATTCGGGGACTCATCCATTTTGAGGCGGCCGGTACGTATGTGTTTCGGATCGAGTCAAACGATGGCGTCAAGGCCAAGATAGGCGGCCGTCAGATCTGGGTGGATCCCGAGATCCACCCCAACCGATGGTCGGCACCGATCCCTGTGGTGATTGATGTCCCGGGCTGGTATGAGCTGTGGATCAACTACTACCAGAAGAAAGGAACCTCTGCCCTGCAGATGGTGTGGACAACGCCCGACTCCAGTGAGGAGACTCACGTCCCGCCGAGCGCCTTCTCTCACCTTGAGACCCAGGTCGGCCAATAAGACAGCCAGGGCCGCGCCCGAACCCGCCGGCGCGAATCAGGTCTGCGGGGGCTCTATTCCGTCCAGGGCGATGATGTGGGATTCCGTGAGTTGCTGGCGGATGTCTCGAAAGGGTGCATAGGCTTGGCAATGGTAAAACGCCTGTAGTTGATCCCAGTTGGGGAACTCGATGATGACGAGTCGCTTGGGTTGCCATTCACCCTCAAGCACTTCGGTCTTTCCGCCCCTGGCACGATAGACGCCGCCATATTCAGCAGCGATCTTCGGTACCGCCTCAAGGTAGCCGCTGTCCCGATAGGCTTGCATGTCGGCAGGACTAACGTCTGCAATCAGAAAAGCACTCATGGTCTGTGATCTCGGACTGGTTTCTGGTTTATACGATGCTGATCAGAGCATCGAGCACGTCGTTGGGTCGCTCCATCATCAGTGAATGGCCCGAGCCATCGAGTAAGCAGACCCGGGCGTTCGGCACGGCACCAATCAGTTTCTGCGCAGAGCGAGGCGGCGTCATGATGTCGCGCTCTCCCAGGATAAATAGGGTGGGGCATTGCACCGAAGCCGCGTGGGCCAGTCCCTGGTCGTAGGTTTTACAGGCATTGAGATCAATGTGGATGATGTCGTCGTCGGCCCGTTCCAAAAGGCGCAAGGTTCCGCCCGCCATCCACATTCCCGGATTTTCATTGCCGCCCAACTGGGCCGCCTTGCTGTAGCCCCAGTAGGTGATCATGTCGATGACCCCGTGGTCATTTTCCGAGGCGTACTGCAGCATGTCAGGGTGAACGCCCATAGGTGCCGTGGAGCCGATCAGCGCGAGTGAGCGGGCCCGATCAGGATGGCGGGCTGCCGTGCTCAAAGCCACCAGGGACCCTTGCGAATGACCCACAAGGGCCGCGCTTTCTACGCCCGCCGCGGCCATGGCCTCGATGACAGCATCTGCCATCGCGTCTATGGTGCGCGCCGGCTGGCCCTTTGAGCGTCCATGGGCAGGCAGATCGAAAGCCATCACGTTGTAGCCGTGCCGCGCAAAGTACCGCGAAGGGAGCACCCACACCGTGTGATCCATGCCGGTACCGTGGATAAAGACGACCGCCTGCTGTCCTGCCTGATGATCGCGTGCACCGGTGTAGGCAAAAAGCGTCCCTTGAGGTGTATTGAGTTCCATTTGGGTCAGCCTTTCTGGGCGGCACGCAGCGCCCGGTCAAGATCTTCAATGAGGTCATCGGGATCTTCTAACCCGACAGACAGCCGTATCAGGCCTTCAGAGATCCCGGCTGCGGCGAGGGCATCAGCATCCATCCGATGATGTGTCGTGCTGGCAGGGTGAATGACCAGTGATTTGGCGTCTCCGACATTGGCAAGATGAGACAGCAACTCGACCCGGCTGATAAAACGCTGACCTGCTTCGCGCCCGCCTTTGATGCTGAAGCTGAAAACCGCACCGCATCCTTTGGGCAGCAGCTGTTTCGCAAGCTCGTGGTCCGGATGGTCCTCGCGCTCCGGGTAGCTGACCCATTCCACCGCATCGTGCTCGGAAAGAAACGCAACGATCGCCCGGGTGTTGGAGACGTGCCGCTGCATTCGCAGCGGCAGGGTTTCCATTCCCTGCAGGACCTGGAAAGCCGTGGTCGGACTCATGCAGGCCCCAAAGTCCCGCGCGCCCTCTTTGCGGGCTCGGGTTATGAAGGCGGCGGGCCCGAATTCCTCAACGAAGTTCATGTTGTGAAAGCCGGCGTAAGGTTCGGTCAGCGTGGGAAACTTTCCGGAGCCGGTCCAGTCGAAGGTGCCACTATCCACGACCAGGCCGCCGATGATGACGCCATGGCCGCTCAAGAATTTCGTTGCTGAATGAAAAATGATGTCCGCGCCAAGGGAGAAGGGCTGACAGAGATAGGGCGTGGTAAAGGTGGAGTCGATCATGAGCGGCACCTCGTGTGCGTGCGCCACCTCGCTGATTGCAGGGATATTCAGCACTTCAAGACCCGGGTTGCCCAAGGTCTCGCCGAAAAGCAGCCGCGTCTGTGGTGTTATTGCCGCGGCGAAGGCATCGGGATCACGTGGATCGACAAAAGTCGTCGTGATGCCAAAGCGGGGAAGGGTGTACTCAAGGAGGTTATGGGTGCCGCCGTAAAGTGAACGCGACGCCACAATGTGCTCACCTGCGCCGAGCAATGTGGCGATGGCGAGGTGGCAGGCAGCCTGGCCGCTAGCGGTAGCAATGGCACCGATACCGCCCTCAAGCGCCGCAATGCGTTCTTCGAGCACCGCCGTCGTCGGGTTGGTAATGCGTGAATAAACATGACCTGCCCGTTCAACGTTAAACAGCGAGGCCGCATGGTCAGGGCTTTTGAAAACATAGGAAGCCGTCTGATAGATCGGCGTCGCCCGAGCACCCGTGGCAGGATCCGGCTGCTGTCCTGCATGGAGACTCAGGGTGTCAAAGCCGAAGGTTTTTACTTTGCTCATAGATACGGTGCCGGCAGAATGTTCAGGTGTTGCTAAAGACGGTCAAGTCTAAATCTGTCGGACGGCAATGAAAACCGGTTTGGTGGTGTTGCCGGCTGCGAGGCCTGAGAAGGGAAGAAGCCCACGCGAGATGCCCTCTGATACGGGGATCCCGGATACCAAAGCCTCGCGTCAGCGCATCAGTGGGGGCTGGGATTCTTGTGGGTGGTCACTTGATCCTCGAAGTCATCACTTCTCTCGGGTACACGGATGGGGCGGTAGTAGGTATCTAATCGGGACAGCATCGGGGGATAAAACGGATCGTTTCCAATGATGTGCCGATACCTCTCGGAGAATGTCACTGTATCCGCGGGGTGAGGGTCTTTTTCGTCAACCACTGTGAGGTCGAGGTGCGCCGGAGCGGGGATCTCATGTTTAAGATCTACAACACCCCGGCTGACAGACTCGTGGTGAAACAGCACTGCTTCGGCGCTGCAGATTATTCTATAACCCTGATTGCGGGCCCGCAGACAAAGGTCAACGTCCTGGTAGCCCACAGCCAATGCGTCATCAAAACCGCTCAGTCCTTCAAAGACATCCCGCCGGATGAGCATACAGGCTGCCGTGACCGCGCTGAATGTGCGGGTTACGAGGCCCGGTATCACAGGGTTCTCCGGACCGTTTTGGGAATAAGTGTCTCGATATCGCTCAAATTTTTGATAGTGCTCCGCAAGGCCAATATTTAGCATCACTCCCGCGTGTTGGATCAGGTAAGGATAGTGCTCGTCAAATACCGTTCTTTTACGGCCGCTTTCACGAATTGCCGTGTTGTATAAATCTTTGGTTTCCATAGAGGCCGCCAGATAAATATCTGAATTTGAATTGGATAACATATCGGGAGGGTATAAGAGCGTTGCGCCCACAATACCGACTTCTTGTCTGCCGAGCAGATCCCGCATGTTCTCCAACCAACCATCTTTGATCGCTTCAATATCGTTGTTCAAAAAGAGGAAACTGCCGACCCCCTTGTCAAAACACCTGACAGCGGTATTGTTAATGCGAGAAAAATTAAATGGACCCTTATAGTCAATGATCCGGTGTCGGGCGGCGAGTGTCTGAAGAAGGTCTATTGTTGCTGGGTCGTCAGATTCGTGGTTGACAATGACAAGGTTATAAAGATCACTGGGGACCGTTCTCTCGAGAGATTCGACTGCCATTTCAAGAAAGTGGCGGTTGTTTTTGGTTGGAATCACAATACCCGTTTTCCCAGGTAACGGGTGGTTGTAACGGATCGAATACAAGCCAGGTGTAGGAGTTGCTTTGACGGTTGCCTGGTTGAACCCGCCGGATTGAAGAAATTCCTGAATCTGTGGAACAGGAAGGCGCCGCATGCCTGTCGGTTCGTCCTGCTTAAGACGTTCGTACAGTATCTTCGGCACATGTACGATGTTCTTGGCAGTGCCAAGAGCGCTCAAAATGAGGCGCTCATTGACGGCTTCGGTGGTCTGGCACTGCGCAAACGTTCCCGTATTGGTTAATTGATTTCGCCTGACCGCCGTCATCATGCCCGTGAAAGGATGATTGAGGAAATGATCCAGGCAGAATCCGGGACGAAGCACGATCTTGTGTACCCGACCCCCGGTATCCTCCATGACCACCTCGTCGGCATAGACGATGTCTGCATTCGTCTCGACCAGCGTTTCGGAGAGTTTCTCTGCCGTGTGCGGCAATAGGCGATCGCCCGATTGGGCAAGGCAGACGACATCGCTCGTAGCAAAGTTGGCTGCTCGTTCGAAATCATGAATTTCGCAGAGGGTGCACTGCAGTGAGCGGTGACGCCTTGAAAGTCGTTGGGCCTGTTGACGGGTCTTGGCTGAGGTCTTGCCGGAGGTAACTATGATCAACTCATTGATCTTGTAGTTTTGGTTAAGCGCACTCTCTACGGTCACGTTTAGTTTTTCTGGTCCAGACTCATCGGTGAAGATAAATACGGTGAAGGAAGGGGCGCTGGCAACACCGAATGACGATTCGATGTCCTTCTCGTCCTTAGTTGTTGAACGCTTTGACCAGTTTTCGTACCACAGGGTGGGCGAAAACGGGGGTTGCAAGCTCATGTATGCCTTGTGAGCCAGCCATCGGATCAAAGTCTCGCTGCCTTTCTTTTTGAAGAGTCCAATAGCCGTACGGACCCTTTGGAACTGTCGCCAACTACCAATCTTACGCAGGCCGTTATATGCGCAGAGAACAAGAAAAGATGCTTTACCGTAATACGTTAGTTCAAATTTCTGTAACTGAAACTCATCAAGATAGGGGATTTGAGTTCGGGGGTAATGTAATTCGAAGGGGTCAAAGCGAAAACCTTCGGGATCAAATTCGTAGTGGAAAAAGTGTGTGGCTGAGCCCGGTAAATGAGCGTGTAGATGAATTACCGATCCGGCAGGAAAGACACGGAGGAAGTTATTGCTAGTCTCTGTCGGATCCTCATCCAGCAAATACCCAGGGTAAATTTTGGGTACAAATAAAACATCACAGCTCGTGTGATCAGCATTGTAGGTCAGTTTGTGCCAGCCCGAGACGAGTAGCGGTCCGGTTGGTGTGACCTTGAGTTGAGTGTCTACTCCTGTTGCGAGAAAGCCAGTTGGAGAAAGGGCAGTATCATGCGCTGGTGTGATACTGCAAGGTATCGATCGGATCTGGAATAACCGGATATACCAGCCCCAGACTTGTTTGACCAGAAGCGTGACTCGCATTCCGCAATGATGGATGAACACCCGACCGAAAGCAAAGCGTTAGTAGGCTGATCGCCCTACAGCTAAGGTAGATCTGATCGCCCACTTCGGAGCAAGGCTGCTAAAGATGTCCTGGAGGCAGGGGGCTAGTTGATCAGCCGCACTTCGAGTCACCGCAGTTAAGGCAGGTCATACAGCCGTCCAGCATCAC
>JAERSQ010000044.1 GCA_016845525.1 Pseudomonadota bacterium | reverse complement strand
AGATCATCTCCCACCACCACGCGGCGCATGCTGCCCCCTCGACTGGTTGACCAGTCCTTGGGAGGTTGGATATCCATCAGCGAGTCAGCAATTCCCTGACGGTCGAGAATCGTCCAGATCTTGGACCAGATACAGGGGATGCTGGGATCTACTTCGCACATGCCCCCTTCGGAGCCGCCGCAGGGACCGTTCTGCAGTTGCTTCGGGCATCGGGTAATAGGGCACAAACCGCCCGTGTATTCCAGAACACAGTTACCACAGCCCACGCAGCGCTCTTCCCAGATGCCCGGCTCCGTCGGCTGACCCATAAAGTTGGTATCAAGACCCGGCAGGATCGGCGTGTCCATGTATTTTTCCGCCAGTGTCTGCACACCCACACCGCATGCCATCGACAGGACTGCATCATATTCTTCAATATTTTCCTCAAGCGGTGCCACAAACTCCTGGACACATTGCCGCTGCACCGTGACTTCTTCCACTTCAAGCTCTTGGCCTTCAGCGGCAGCCGCGGTTCGCAAAGTCGCTGCCATGGCGCTGGACTCTTTCTTGCCGCCGGCAAAACAGACAGACACGCAGGTACCGCATCCCACGGTGAGCACTTTCTTTTTGCCCTTGAGCATTCGCTGGATATCTTTCAGCGGTTTTTGTTCTGCGACGATCATGCTGAGCCTCTCGCGATTTGGCAGTTGTGGGGTTGGGATCTCATCAGAATTCTCTCTTTTTTGTGTTAACCGGATGTTGACGCTAGGGTCGCTGAGGAGGCCGTGCGCCTTAGAGGGCTAGGGCCACAAATCCCGGTTTTTTTGGTCAGATCGTTGAGCGCCTCGGTGAGGCCGTCATGGTCGCCAGGCGTGAGGTGCATCATATGGACTCGGTCGCGCTCCAGACCGCATCCGTCGAGCCAATCGGCAATTCGCTTCACCCGCTGGGTCACGTGCAGGTTGCCGGTATTGAAAAAACACTCGCCCGGCTGACAGCCTGCCACCATGACGGCGTCTGCTCCGCTTTCAAATGCGTGCATCAACTGAAGCGTATCAACACGACCTGAGCAGGGGACGTCGACCACCCGGGTTTGGACGTTCGCTGAGACCTGTCCGCTCTTGGCGTCGCAAACTTCATGCGTGGTGTCCCGACACTGGGGACACGCGAATATCATGACCGACAGGGGCGCTTCTGCCGGGCCGTCTTCGGCGACTTCTGTGTTGAGTTCAGGAACAGATTCCGTATTCAAGGAATGAATCGTGCCAATCACAGAATCGTGAGTACTGATATTCATTTCAATAGCGCCTGTTGGGCACGCTGCTGCGCAGAGTCCACAGCCGGTACACGTATCCGCATCAATTACCGCAGCACCTTGAATCCCGCCAACGCCGGTCAGTTCGTTATCAATTCGGGCGGCGCCGAAGGTGCAAAACCGGACACAGTTAAGGCAAGCGACGCAGACCGGTGCCTCGACCACAGCGATGGGTCGTTCGACGGGCTGAGTGGATTGTGGCGCCGGCAGATCAAGAACGATCTCTCCGGCATGAGCGCGAGAGACGCAGACCGTGAGGTAGTCCGAGCGCTCGCTGTCACTGAGCGCGGTATCCCGGTGGTCGACCTCACCCGAGAGATAGCGCGTACGGCAGGTTCCGCAGCGGCCATTGGAGCAGTCGAGAGGCACTTCGTAGCCATTTTCATAAAGCACATGCAAAATGGTCCGGTTGGCGGGCACCTCGAAGACGTCTCCAGTGGAAGACACCCGGATGCTGAAAGTTGTGTTCTCGGAGGTACTCATCAATACTTGCTCGTGGCAGGACGCTATTGTGAACGATACGATCCTCTTGGTAGAAGACCCAGTGTCGTTTTTTCGCAGATTGGCGCGACAGGCAAAATACACCAGATCATGAGGGTTACTGTGGGACAAAGCCCAAGGGCGACGATCTCGTTCGGACTGCGCACGGTGCCATGGGAAAGACTGATCCGACTTTGTGAAGGCGGCTGTCGTGAATGACGTTATCGGCCACGACTGGTACGAAACCACGAAGATTTCCGATGATCTCTTTCTTATCCGCGAGAAATATGTTGCCAAATGGCTGCGCTGCAACGTCTGGCTCATCAAGGGACGTGACCGGAACCTGGTCATTGATTCCGGGATGGGGTTGTCGCCGTTGAAGCCGCGCCTGTTGGCGCTTGGCGGTTCGTCCCTGACTGCAGTCATGACACACTGCCATTTCGATCATGTAGGCGGACTTTGCGAATTTGATGATCGGTTGGGTCATCGAGCCTGTCGTGACGATTATCGTGATCCGATGACCTGCTTCAAGAAGATCGGTGGCGAAGCCTTTGTGCGTGCTGAGACGTTCAGCGCACTGCCTTTTGAAGGCTTTTCGTTCGAGTCCTATGCGGTGCGCCCGGCGCCTCTCACGGGATATCTTGATGAGGGTGATGTGCTGGATCTGGGGGACCGGTCTTTCCAGGTCTTTTCCCTGCCTGGGCACTCACCTGATTCGATCGCACTGTGGGAAAAGAGCACGGGCACGCTTTTTAGCGGGGATACCATTTACGATGGTGATCTTTACGATACGCTGTATCACTCCGATCCGGATGCGTACCGCGAGAGTCTGGAGAGGTTGCGAGCGTTACCGATCCAGTCTGTGCACGGCGGACACTTTGGGTCTTTCGGAAAACAGCGGATGAATGAGTTGATTGACGGTTACCTCAAAGGAGAGGGCAGGCTGGTGGATGCCGAGGACTGGGTCAGCAAGCAGCTCTCGTAATCGTCCAGATCAGCGGTTGGCTTTCAGCGCGTACCACACGCCAAAGAGGAAGATTCTGAGATAATCCACGGCATCCCCGAATTCTTTGGGTTCTTTATGAGTTTTCGTGAACGATACCTGAACCAACAGATGTTGCTGGAAGTGAGTCCAGCTGTAGTGTTCTTCGTATCAAACTATTTTGGTGGTCTGATGGTTGCCACGGCCGCTGTCATGGCAGCAACCACCATTACGACCATACTGGGTTTTCGCCTTAATCGGTCTGTCCCTGTATTGCCGCTGGTCACGCTATGTCTGGTGCTGTTCCTGGGTGGCGCAACACTTGCGCTTGGTAGCGAGGCTTTTATCAAAATCAGACCAACCTTAGGCAGCCTGTTGTTTGCCGGGGCGTTGGCTCTTGGGCTTCTCCTGCAGCGGTCGCTCCTTGAGCGGGTTCTGGACGCCCGGATCGACTTGACGCGTCGCGGTTGGCACATACTGACTTGGCGCTGGGTAGCCGTTGCCGTTCTGGGAGCCCTGGTCAATGAGATCGCCCGGCGTAACTTTTCGACCGACACGTGGGTATTGGTTCATACCCTAGATACGCCGGTGTCCATTCTGCTTTACATTAGCATTACGCGGATTACTGCGCCACGCTACCGGTCGGAGGCCATTGACCAAAGTGACGTCGGCACTGATCATACACGGTAGGAGTAAAAGGTAACGGGTTCCTCGATAGTCCCGAAGCACAGAGCCGGCCATCTTCGTTCTTTGGGACGCTGATAAACATTTTTCATTCTGATTTCTCTGGAGAAGTCAATCATGCAGGCGAATTTCACGGCGAACAGGCACGGACGCATGTCCCAGGCTGTTTTTTTCATTGCGGCGTTTATTGCTATAGGTCTGGCAGGTTCAGTCGAGGCGCAATCAACGACCAGTACATCTGATGACAAGAGCAGCCAAGCAGCCGCTGATTACTCTGACCAGGTCATCCTGAAAAACGGAAGCGTTATCAGGGGCAAGATTGTCTATGTGGAAAAGGATTCACTTCTTCTTGAGACCGACTCCTTCGATCCAGTCAAGATCTCGGTATGGAAGATTCAGTCGATCAAGACTACCAGTAAGGTTGATGTGGTGCTCGATAACGGCAAGCGCTGGCGCGGCAGGATTTCTACCAACCAGAAAGGCGAGATGGTGCTTGAGCCTTACGAGGGCGGCAAAGATCGACAGCTCAATTTTGGATTTATCGACGGCATCTATCACATCCGCCCAGCGTGGGACAATAAGATGACCATCGGCGGTTCTCAAACTACCGGCAGCAGCGATGTTCTTGGATTCTCCATCTCCGGAACCTCAACCCGGGATTCCGAAAAGAACCGTCTGACATTCCTTAGTCAGTTGACTTACGCAGAAGCCAATGGTGATGTGGTCGAGGACAATTGGAGCGGTACCGCAAAGTACGATTATTTTTTCCGGCCCCGGATGTACCTCGCTGTAGCTGAGGAGATACACCACAACAAGTTAACGGATCTCAGGCTGCGTACAGTCACCAGCGGATCTGTGGGTTACAACTTTGTCCGTAAACCCGAGACCCTGTTTGAGGCTGAAGCAGGGATTGGGGTGATGACGGAAGACTTCTATCAAACTACTGATGACAGTTTTGTGGCCTTGCGGGCAGGAGTGAACGCCAAGATGGCACTTGGCGACAAGGCAATCATTACCGATAATCTGGTCGTGTATCTTAGCGACGGTGTTGATCGGGTTCAGGGTGTTAATACGTTCAAATTCGATCTCGAACTGAGCCATCGGTGGGGTCTGGAGATAGCCAGTATCATCAATCACTACTCTGGCCCATCATTTATCTCGACTGACGATGCAGATATTAAGTGGACCGTCGGAGTGTCGTCCAAGTTCTGAGCAGCCCGGGAGATAGGGTCAGAGGATCAAACAGCGTGACTTCGCTGAATCCCGGTATTTTGCCGCGATTATCGGGTCGGTTGATCCCGTTTAACCGGAAGCGGGTTCTGTTCCAGACATTCTTCCATTATTCTGAGCTGACGGCGTGACTGGGCTACCGTGAATTCGGGTTCAGCACCGTGGACAATAACGTCATAGACGTTATCATAAAAAAGTTTAACCCCGCTAAGAAATGACTGCAGTGTGTACCCCACTGCGGGCATGTTGTTGAGCGTGGGTGGCGACCAGGTTTCTTCCCGCCAGGGCAATGTCTCTTCAGGGTAGGCTCGATCAACAGACCACTTCTCCCAAAGCGCCTGCTTTGGGGCTTCTTCAGGCAGGAAGTATTTCCAGTGGAGTTCTGTTTCACCGCCAGAAAGGCCTCCATAGGTGCCACAAATGTTATATCGGTTGGGAGAATACGCCAGGTATTGACTGATCAGGACTTCGACGGTCGGAGCCCTTCGTTCGCGATCGAAGAGGGTAATCAGGCACTGGTCATCGGCATCGCCGCCAAAAGGGTTATTCGAGTCCATACGACAGAAAACCTCCGGCTCCGATTCGTCGCCAAACAGCATTAACGCGTGATCAATGGCGTGCGGTCCTGTGTTGAACATGGTGCCACCGTGATTGGCCTGGAATACCTGCCAATCCCATCGCCTGCGAAACGTGCCCCAGTAGCTTTGTACCAGCAGAATCTTGCCCAAGACCCCGGAATCCAGCACTTCACGGATCTTCCGGAAGAACGGCTGCGGTCGGTTGTTCTGAACAGGAATCAGGTGCCGACCGGCCTTGATGGCCTCTTTCTCCATCAGGTCAAGGTCCGCAACAGTCGGCGCGATTGGTTTTTCACAAACCACATGACATCCTGATGCGAGCGCCTGGACGGTTGCGCTCGCATGGTGAATCGGCGGCAGGGCGTTGACCAGAAGATCGAACCCTCCGGCGCTGATCATGCTCTGGTAGTCAGTATAAGTTTGGGCGCCCACCTCATCGGCGGCCTCGCGGGTCCGGGATTCAATCTGATCAGCCACAGCGACGACCTGGAATTGGTCACGAAAGCGATTCGTCAAAACGCCGTAGTGAATCGGATGCCCGCTCCGGCCTTGCCCTGCAATAGCCACTCTTATCATTGAAAATCCCCGGTGAGTTGCGGTGAACCGCTACGGAAATCATCCTTGCGACGCCGGAGTATGAATGGGGCGGCAAAAAAAAGCCACGGCTTCGCAGGCCCGTGCCTGCCTGTTACCTGCGCCGATTCGACTGTACAATGCCCGCTGAATCCCACCATGACGGCATCGCCGTAATGTCGGGTGGGCTATCTTCACAGGTCAGCAGAACTGACTTTTCTTCGGCCAGTCAAAGCCCCAAGGATTGATTAATATGAACGAAGAGTCGATGGGCGGAGGTCTGCTCCTCCCCTCTCTTTTGCTAACGGCCGTTCTGGTCGCATTGCATCTGCTTGCACCTCGGTTCCGGCGAGTGCAGTTTATGGCTCAAGCGGGATTTACTTCCTTCAGTGGTGGTTTTGCGGTCTCCTTTGTTTTTCTTCACATGCTGCCGGGACTGGTTGAGAGCAAAGACTCTGTGGGCGCGGTGCTGCATGCCCATTTCGCCGAATCTCATCTTGTTGATGCGGGTGTTTTCCTGCTTGCGCTCCTGGGATTCACAGTCTTCTATGGGCTTAAGCGCTGGTGTCGGAAAGAGCGGGGTAAAAGTGCCGAGAATGTCCGCCGGTCATTTGTGATCTCGATCGGGTCGTTCAGCATCTATAACGCGGTGATTACCTTTACGATGCCAGAGCGGTTAACGGTCGATCTGGTTACTGCTTTGGTGTTTACCCTCGCTATTGGCCTACATTTTGCCATTATCGACGCAGAGCATGAGGCTCACGAATCTGCATTGTTCAATCGTTGGGGCCGCTATGTTCTGGCGGGATCGTTGTTGGTAGGGTGGGGCCTTGGGGTTACCGTCGGTGAGCACAGTGCGGTGGCAGCGGCTTTTCTTTCGTCGTTGCTGGCGGGTTCCGTATTGCTGAATGTTTTTCACTATGAGTTGTCAGAAGTCAGTGATTCCAGATTTGGTGCGTTTCTGGCTGGCATTGTCAGTGGAACCGCTCTTTTACTAATCGTCTTTCTCCTTGAGCACAGTGTGGCATAGGAATTCTCCAAGCCGTGACAAACGGCGGCGACCGGGGGACCGGCAGCAGGCTAGACGGACTCACCTCGAAGCGTGCGGCACTCCAGAATAACGCGCTCGGTTCCAGGAATACTCCTTATCTGGCCAAGTTCTAGGCCCGCATCCTGCAGCAGTGTCCGGTATGCTCCGATGGATCGGACCGAGCCGCCGACCAGCAGGTTGAGATTCAGGTCGGTAAAGCATCCAAGTGTGTCGGCGCCGTTCCCGGTGGTTCTGGCAAACTCAATAAGGAATAGACGTGCATCACGGCCGGCCATACTATCGGCGATGTTTTGAAGCAACTGAAGACATCGCGTCGGCGGATGATTATGGATGATGTTTTTCATCAGGTAAGCATCAAAACCGCCCGGCACCCTTTCAAAGAAATTTCCGGCGATTGACTGAAGACGCGATTGCTGTGAATCTGTTGCGGATTGCCGGGGGAGCCGGGTGATGACTTCCGGCACATCAAATAGGGTCCCTTCGGTATCGGGATGTCGCTCAACAATTGCCTCGAGCAGGGTGCCGTTGCCTGATCCGAGATCCAGGATGGTGGAAAACTGTCCCCAATCGAGCTGTCTTGCAATGAGCTGGTCTTCATCCATGTGGGTCGCGAGCTGACTCATCGCCGCTTCAAACATCGCCAGGGTGTCCGGCTTGTCATCGAGGTACGGTATGGTCCCGTTCTGCCAGGTTGGCGATAGGCCTTGGCCGCTTCCTGTGCGAACGTAGTCCAGTAACCGCCCCCAGGGCTGGTAGCGAAAGTCTGCACCATTGAGGCGCGCGACATCTCGGAGCGACCCAGGTGCATCGCTTCGCAACAGTTCCCCGGTTGCGCCCAAACACAATGTGCCATTCGGATCGACCGAGTGCAGGCCCAAGATCCGGGCACAGTCGAGCACTCGGGTTAGCGCCTGAACCTCAGTGCCGGTCGCAACGGCGAGATCATCCGCCCGGACGGCGCCGGATTTAATGTGATCAGCAATGCCGAGCTCGGCGTAAACAAAGGTCACCATGGTTGCCCAGTTACCGTAAATATATTGAAACAAAGTGCGGCGGGAAGCGTCAGACATTGCCGTGGGCCTCGGCGAGCAGCGCCGTAATCTGCTTGGCCAGAACGCCGACATTTGGCTCATGCAGCATAGTGATGTGAGTTCCCGGAACGGGGTTTACCAGCGGGGTGCCATCAGTGTGCCGGGACCACCCTGCCGCGGTGTCGTTGCCGGCCATCGGCCCGGTAAGGTCGGCATCCTGTTCTTCGGCACAGAAGACCGCCAGGGGCACGTCTGATGGGAGTCGGCCCGGGCGGTAGCACATCCCGGCAATAGCGTTACTACGGTAGAGCTCGACAAAGCGGCTAAGGTAGTCTGCCGGCGTATCTTTCGGTAACAGCCCGGCCTGCACCAGCGATTGGGCAAACCACCGGCTCTGCTCATCGTCGGTCATTGCTTTCAGTATGTCTGCGTCGAGGTGTATATCGGCGTGAAATATCTTCTGCATCCGAATCGCAATGTGTATTAGCCAGTCGGCGTTGACCCAGCTCTGGTAACTGGTGTCTTGTGTGCCATCGGGTGGAGGATTGTCTATGATCCCCACCATCGCTACGGATTCCTGTCTGGCACACAGTTGTGATGCCATCTCAAAGGCAACCAAGGCGCCGAAGGAATGGCCGATCAATCGGTAGGGGCCGCCGATGCCGGCGTCGTTGAGAGTGTCGAGATAATAGGCTGCGATATCAGGAATAGAAGTCAGTAAACCGGTATCGTTGCCGTATTGCCCTGCAGCCTGCAGACCCCAGACTTTATGGTTTTCAGCCATGTGCCCGGCCAGTCCTGCGAGATAAAAAGTGTTGCCGCCAGCACCCGGGATCAGTATTGCCGGATCATCGTCAACCGTCTCGGCCAAGCCTACCAGGATGGGGTGCTGCAGCGTATCAGATCGGCGAAGCAGTTCTGCCTGCGATTCAATCGTCGTGCTGGAATACAATGCAGCGAGCGGAATGCTGACCGCAAATTCCTGCTCAATATGCCATGCAAGGCGCACCGCAAGCAGGGAATGGCCGCCCAACTCAAAGAAGTTCTGCCGGATGCCGGTTACTGGCTGATCAAGGATATCCTGCCATATCCGGGTTAACTTGAGTTCCGTCAGGTCACGCACTTGTCTTGCACTTTGCGTGGTGTGTTCAGATTCCAGTGTTTTTGTCAGGACGCGGTCGTCTATCTTGCCATTCGTTGTCAGCGGGAGCCCCGGGAGCGCAACAAACCGGCTTGGCACCATATACCCAGGCAGTCTGGATGCCAGGAAAGAGCGCAATGCGTCGAATCGCGTCTTCTGCGTTGAGACAACGAAAGCCGCAAGGTTGTCGTCTATAGCCAGTACCCGGCACTGGTCGATCTCGCCAAAGGCGAGGATTAACTGTTCAACTTGACGCGGTTCGACACGGTAGCCACGGATTTTGCACTGCCGGTCGGCCCGGCCGATGAAATGCAGTCTTCCATCGATATCCAGCCGTGCGAGGTCGCCTGTGCGGTAGAACCGTTCCGGCTCGCTGTTTTCATCCAGAGAAAGAAAAGCGAATGACTCCCGGGTCAAAGCTTCCTGGTTACGGTAGCCGTTTGCCAGACACCGGCCGCCGATGACCACCTCGCCAACAGCGCCGCGAGGCACTGCGTGCTGATCCCGACTGAGCAGGTAAACAGAGCAGCCGGGCAGGGGTTTGCCCAGTGGCAGATCCTCGGGTCCCTGGTATGGCATCCCGGGACCAAGGGTGTGGGACAGTACTCCGATAGTGGCCTCGGTCGGACCGTAGTGGTTGATAATGGTCAGATCCGGGGCGAGGTCACGCACTTTGTCGATTAATGCGGGCGGCGCTGATTCACCTCCGAGTATCAGTTTCTTCTGAGGCAGAGGGGGAGCCTTTAATCCTGCCTGCAGCAATGTCTCCAGGTGACTCGGCACAATCTTTAGATGGTCGATACGGTGCGCTGAAAAATAGTCGGCAACGGCGTTGATATTGGTAACCAATTCCTGGTTGAGCATATGAATGCAGCCGCCCGCTGCCAAAGTCGGAAAAAGTGCGGTATTGCCGAGGTCTGCGGCAAGTGTTGAAACGTGGGCGAAACCATCGCCCGGAGCAATATTGAGCACTCCGCTGATTCCGGCAACATAGTTGCTCAAGGCGCCGTGCGAGATCTCAACGCCCTTGGGCCGGCCGGATGAGCCCGAGGTGTACATCACATAAGCCAGGCTTGCGGGATCCTCTGTTGCATCAGGCAGAAGCGGCTGGTCGGTCAATGTGACGGGAAGACGGCCGAGATCAATAGTCTTAAGCCCGGCAATGGGTGCCGGTAGCCCGGGGTTGCCGATCAGCGTTTGCACTCCACATTCATCAAGCATGCTGTACACCAGATCGGGCGGTGTGTCGGGGTCTATGGCGAGGTAGGGCGCTCCCGATTTCAGGATTCCGAATAGGGCGATGAGTGCCTGAGTACTGCGCGGCGCCATCAGGGCGACTGGTGGTGACCGGTCAAATTTACCCTGGCACAATAACAACGCGAGGGTATCGGATCGATGATCCAGCTGCTGATAGGTCAGAGCCCCATCCTGGGAGCATACGGCAGGCATTTCAGGCGTTTTTTGCGCCTGCTGACGCAACAACTGCACCACGGTTGGCAGGCGTGCTGTTTCCGGCATTGCGCCGATCGGCACGGGTTTTGCAGTGTTTCGGCCGAGCGGCAGGCTTGCAATTGTCTTTTCGGGGCTGCTGACAAATCCGGAAAGAATCGTTTCGAGATCCGCCGCCATCTGCGCAATCGTCTCTTCCCGGAACAGATCCCGGTTGTATCCCAAAGACATCATAGGTTGTCGGAGGTGTTCGACAATGTTCGCGGTAAGGTCAAATTTGCCAGCGGCTTGCGGGATATCGACGACAGAACACTCGGCGGTGTGATCCGTCCGGATCGCTTCCAGATCAGCGACATAATTGAACGAGATATTCGTCAGCGGCGAGCGGCCCGGGTCGCGAACGGGGTTGATGAGTTGGGCAAGCAGTGGAAAAGGAAAGTCCGCGTGCGCCATGGCGTCACGTGAGCGCTCACTGATGAGGTCGAGAAACTCGGTGACGCGGTGCTCGGGATCTATCTCTATACGGATGAGTACGGGATTAACGAAATAACCCACGACATCTGCCTGGTCTGACTGTGAACGGCCCGCAGTCGGTGTTGACACCATCAGGTCGGAGTTGCCGCTGTACTGGTACAACAGCAGAAACCAGCCGGCGAGGGTCACAGTGAAAAGTGTCGTGTGGCGCGCTCGTGCAAGTGCTTTGAGATTGTTGATAAGTTCAGGCTCAAGCTTTCTACTGTGCAGTTCTCCCGCGTAGGTCTGTACAGTGGGACGCGCGAAATCTGTAGGCAGTTCTGTCACCGCTAAGGGTGGCCGAAGTGCATCCTGCCAGTAGTTTGCCAAGGCTTTTCCCGCAGGCCCGGACAACATGGTGCTCTCCCAGGCAACATAGTTCCGGTAGTGGTTCGCCAGCTTGCTTAATGGCTGCCCCCGGAGCAGTTGGGTTATCTCCCGATACAGGATTTCCAGTGACCAGCCGTCACAGACAATGTGGTGCATGGTTATCAGAGAGGTGACCCCCTGATCGCTGTGAAAAGACCGAATCCGCACCGGTGGCACAGATGCAATGTCAAAAGGTCGGTGATGATGCGTCAGCAGCAGCTGCAGGACCTCATCGGGGCTTTCGCCTGTGTCAATCGACTGACAGTCGACTTGACTGTCTTTGTCCAATACGGTTGCGACAGGCGCTCCATCCAGGGCCGGAAAACAGCACCGCAGCATTTCGTGCCGTCGGATCAGTGTGTGCCACGCAGCCGATAATGCTTCGGCCCCCGGGTCTGCGGCTAACACGATGGGTAAGGACTGGTTATAGGCAGTACTTTCAGGGGCGAGCCGCCACAGGTACCACAAAGCCCGCTGTCCTTCAGACAACGGCATTGGTCCCGCTGTATCCGGACCGTCCTCCTGAACAATTGCTTTCCCGGTTTGGCCGGTCATGGCTGCACGGACCTGTGAAAGGAATTCGCCGAAGGACTGACAGTGTGCGACAGCTGCGACAGCCAGCGGTGCTCCCAGGGTATTGCCGACCTGATGCGCCAGCATGGCAGCCATCATCGAGTCCATTCCGAGTTCAGCGAACGAGGCGGTGGGTTCGAATGCGGCGTTTTTAGCTAGGCCTATTGTCAAGCAGACCTGTTCGCGGAGATAGGCAGCCAAGGCGTCGGAGTTCTTGCGCAGGGAGGTCCGCAACGTGTCAGGCCCTTCTGGTGTTGCCGCCGCCGGCTGCATTGATAGCGCCTTGTCCGCACCCGGTTCCGTGGTTCCGGCGGGGCTAGCCCGGCCCTCGGCGGTGATTTGATCGTCGATCCAGAAGGTTTGCCGCTGAAAGGGATAATTGGGCAGGGCCAGACGTTTTGGCTTCCTGCCATGATGGAAGGCGACCCAGTCGACTGATGCCCTGCCGGAGTAGAGTGCAGCAAGGGTTTGGTGCATCTGTTGGTAGGCGTCTCGTTTTGGGTGCAGCGAGGAAAGCCGGCGAATACCGGGCGATGGTATTGCCTCCTGGCTCAGCGCACTCAGGGTAATGCCAGGCCCGATTTCCAGGTGGCAGTTGAGCCCGGTCTGCTTGATCTCTTCGAGACCATCGGCAAACCGCACGGTTGCGCTGATCTGCTTAGTCCAGAGATCCGGGTCGAGCAGGGCTTGACTCTCGATCTCCCCGCTTACGGTAGAGACGAACGGTATAGCGGGTAATTCCAGAGTCACAGATTCGGCAATTTCCCGGAATTGGTGAAGAACCGGAGTCATCAGAGATGAATGAAAGGCATGTGATACCGACAGTGCTGTGCAGGCGATTCCACGCTGGGCCGCCGCTTTTTGCATTGCATCAATATCGGTCTTCCGCCCGGAAAAGACGATGCTTTGAGGCCCGTTTACTGCTGCCAGCGAAAGCTCAACGGAGGTCTCGGAAAGCAGTTGGTCAGCCGCAGCTTCACTCGTGCGAAGCGCCAGCATTCCACCGCGGTCGGGTCCGGTGTCCGGAAGAGACTGCATCAGTCTGGCGCGGGCACCGACCAGAGTGGCAGCCTCCGTTAAAGTAAGCGCCTTTGCTGTGACGGCCGCGGCGTATTCGCCAATGCTGTGGCCAATAACCGCAGCTGCTTCTATACCCCAGTCGGCCCATAATGCGCTCAGAGCGGTCTGCAGAGAAAAGATCGCCGGTTGGCTGTAACCGGTCTGGCCGAGCTCATCAGCGTCCTGACCGAAAACCACTTTGGCCAGTCGCTTTTTCAGGCACGGATCAAAGTGCTCTGCACATTCATCAAATGTGTTGCGAAAAACCGGTTCAGACCGATACAGCTCATGACCCATACCGGGGTACTGGGTACCTTGCCCGGAAAAAAGGAATGCACAGCCATTGAGAGGCTCGGCGGCTGCGGAACCCGGCTCCACCAGCTGGTCGGCCATATCGCGGGCGGTTTGGGCGGTAACCGCAATACGGTGGGAGAAATGTTGTCGCCCGATATTGCTGGCGCAACAGAAGTCTGCAAGACGGCTATCCGGCAGCTTCAGCAGGACTTTCCGGTAGCCCCCGGTCAGCGCGTTCAGCGCTGCCCCATCGCGGGCGCTAACGGTCAGGATGGGATGTGAATCTGGCTCTACCGGGGAGGTGCCGGCGGACGATCCCGGTGCTTCGGCGACGACCACATGGGCGTTGGTTCCGCTGATGCCAAAGGAACTGACCGCGCCGATGCGGACACCCGGGCGCTCCGGCCACGGTACAAGTTCTCTGGGGACGGTGAATGGGGTTCGATCCCAGTCCAGTGCTGGATTCGGGGTATCAAAATGCAGATGGGGAGTGATCTTCCCGTGCTGTATCTGAAGCACCAGTTTTATCAGGCCGGCCACACCGGCCGCGGCTTCGAGGTGGCCGATATTGGTTTTGACAGACGCGACCGGTAGCGAAGCCAGACCGGCAAAGACTTCCGCCAGAGCGTTCAGTTCGATAGGATCTCCAAGTTGGGTCCCGGTGCCATGGGCTTCGATGCAGCCGACCTCTTCTGCTGCGACGCCTGATCGTTTCAGCGTATGTCTGATCAGTTTCTCCTGGGAGCGGCTGTTGGGCACGGTGAGGCCGCTGGAGTGGCCGGTATGGCTGGTGGCGCTGCCGCGGATGACTGCGAGTATGGTGTCGCCTTGTTTGACCGCTGTCCCCAGTTTTCTCAGCACCACGACGCCGCAGCCTTCCGAGCGCACATAGCCGTCGGCGCGGGAATCAAATGTTTTGCAGCGATCATCTGCCGCCAGCGCATTCGCTGAGGTCAGGTAAGTGGTGAGCTCAGGGGAAAGAATCAGATTGACTCCCCCGGCGATAGCGAGATCACTGTCACCGTCCGCAAGTGACCTGCAGGCAAGATCCACCGCAACCAGGGAGGATGAGCACGCGGTATCAACAGACAGACTCGGTCCTGTCGTGCCGAGGAAATGCGAGATTCGTCCCGCTGCAGCGCTGGGCGCATTGCCGGTCGCGATATACCCTGTCTGGCGGATACGTTCGGCAGGACTCAGGCGTTCGGCATAATCGCGGCTGCTGATGCCGACAAATACACCGGTTGATCCCCCGTTAAGATCAGACGGCGGGATCGCGGCATTTTCGAGCGCCTCCCAGGTGACTTCTAACAGCAGCCGTTGTTGCGGATCCAGTGTGATCGCTTCACGTGGCGCGAGATTGAAGAAAGCCGCATCAAAGGTTTTCACATCGCCCAGAAATCCCCCGTGCCGGGCCACGCTGTCTTGCATTCCATTGCTGTAGCGGTGATCGTCCCAGCGGTCGGCAGGCGCTGGACCGATCGCATCCACACCGTGTACAAGCAGATCCCAGAACTGTTCTGGGGTATGGACGCCACCCGGGAGCCGGCAGGCCATACCAATAATGGCAATAGCGTCATCTGAGTGGTCGGCCATCAGCGGCTCTGCCTCGGCTATGGCCGGAGCATCGGTCCGGTTATCGAGGAATTGGGCGAGCAAGCGCGGTGTCGGATAGTCAAAAGCCGTTATCGGCGCAACGGCCTTCCCTAAACGTTCTGAGAGGCGATCCGTCAGAGCGATCACATCAACAGAGCTCAGACCAAGAGAAAAAAAGCCCAAGTCCGGGTCGATCGGGGCCGGGCCGGATATCTCCAGCAAATCGCCAACGAGTTGTACGATCTGGCGCTGGATATCCGTGCCGCTTGGGACTTCTTTCACGGCAGAGCGCTTTGTTCTGGCGCGGGCGAACTTTCCGCTGGTATCTTTAACAGCCGGATTCAGCATCCCATGAGCGGGGTTTACCGGGTAGCCCATGCTGAAAAGCCGCGCCACAACAAGCTGAATCTGACTTATCGCCGGCTGCTTCTCCAGATCTGTCGCGAGCGTAACGACATCACGGCCGCGCAGCGTATCCCTGATGAATCCGCCCAGCCGGCCGGCCGGTCCCACCTCCAGAAAGGTCCGTACACCATCACGGTACATAGCTTCGATGGTCTCGCGGAAGCGAACGGGTTCATGCCACTGACGTGCAAGCAGATCCACCAACTCCGCGGAATGGACAGAGAAAGGCCGCGTGGTCTGGCAGCAATACACCGGGAATGCTGGCGTGCGGAATTCGATGGTGCGGTACAACTCGGTGAGCCTATCTACCGTAACGGGAAAGTCGGGCGTATGCACCGGTTCTGAAACCTGGTCGAGGCGAAAACAAAGCTCACCGGTATCCCTGAGTTGTTCTTCCTGCTCGGCGATAGCTTTAGCAGGACCGCTGGCTATGATCTGCGATGGACAATTATCCAGAGCAAGATGCAGCGGCGGTTTGAGTTCAAGTCCTGGCATTCGGCGCATGGCCAACATCTGCCGCGGTGCAGCGCGCCCAGCCGCTTCAGCAATGATCTGGCGCACGGTGTCAAACAGACTGCCCGGGTCAACCAGCATCCCGGCTGCCGCCAGCGCGGCGTTTTCGCCGTGACTGTGGCCGACCGCATAGTCAGCCCTGATCTCCAGTGCCTTGATCAGTTTTGACATGGCCAGGTTCATAACCAGAGTTGCGGTAACCAGTTCTCCGCCTGTCGGGGCAGTCTCAGACC
This sequence comes from Pseudomonadota bacterium, assembly GCA_016845525.1. Lineage (GTDB taxonomy): Bacteria > Pseudomonadota > Gammaproteobacteria > Arenicellales > UBA868 > UBA868. The sequence continues at coordinate 20,591 of JAERSQ010000044.1, read as the reverse complement.
GGCTGCTGCTGGAGAAAAGAAAAGGGTTTGCGCGAAAGGTCTCCTGATGTGCTGCAGAAAGATTGTCAAACCAGTCTTTAACAACGGCAAAGGCCTGATAAGGCTCTGAGAGCATGTTGGCGTAGTGCGCCCCGTAGCCTGGAAAGACCAGAGCAAGCCTGCCGGCAGGCCGGGAATCCCGGCGGTGGCCAAAGAAGATCCGGTTGCCTGCATTGAACTGGTCAGCGCTGGTCTCCAGCACCAGGGAAACGGCCTGATCGCAGCGGTCACGGAGCTCCTCGCCGGATCCCGCCAATATGGCTAAACGGTAATCCTCCCAGACGGTGCCCTCGGTTAGATTAAAGTCCCTGGCCTGGAGGGCGTCCAGGAGTGAATCCCTGCTGTTGCGGGACAGACACCAGATGCGTTGATTGGATGCCACAGAATGTTGTAATTACAGGCTAAAGGGATGCCGGGGCATATGATAAGATGACCGCGACAGCATGTGAGTTAACGCAAGATGCAAACCTTCATGGTAAGCGGATGGAATAAGCGGAACCATATAGCAGATTTGTAAGCAGTAAAAGCCCATAGTGCCCCAAGTATTGTTGCGATGCCAATCTAGGCAGACGTTGTATAAGTTGGGCAGCCGGATAACCCGACCAATGCCCGTGTCCCAGTCCCCGACCCTTTTCCTGTCTTCCGGCGCTGACCGGACAGAGTTACTGCGGTCTCTTGCAGCTCTCGGGCAGGAGGATTTTGCTCAAGCCCAGGCTACTGATGATACGGTCAGGCAGGCCGCCGGAAACCCGCTTCGAGCCGGGATCATCGCCGATTCCTCCGACGAACTGGCTGCGAAGATTTCACAACTCAGGGAGCGGCTCGGTAGCGATGCCAATGGCCCCGCAGACTTTCGCACCCCCTCGGGTGTTTACTTCGGCGATATGCGCCGCGCAGGCGGGATCGGCAAGACGGCGTTTTTGTTTCCAGGATTCGGTTCTCAGTATCCGGGCATGCTCGGCAGATGGCGCCGCCAGATCAGCGGCTTCGACAGTTTCTTTGCTGAGCTGGACAGTCTGGCGGGCGCTTACGGTATCGGGTCCGGTCAGCCGCTTGACCGCAGCGGCGAAACCGGTCGCGGCGGAGCGTCTCAGACTATGACCCCTGAAGAACAGATTCGGCGTATTCCAGCGTGCTTGCTCTCCAGCGTGCTGCTTCAGGAGACCCTGAAGGAACTCGGCGTATCTTGCGATATGGCAATGGGTTACAGCGTAGGAGAACTTGCAGCCCTGATCTGCGGAGGATACATCAAGTGGGATGACCGGGCGGAACTGCTTTCGCTCCTCCAGCGGTTTGGCCATTGCCCACTTTGGGCCGATGATATAAACACAAAAAAAGCCTTCCGGCGTATTGCAGTCAATGGTGAGTTCCGCGGCGCACTCAAGCAGGTGCTAGAGGCTTTCTCTGGAAGATTGTCATTGCAGTTCGACAACAGTACGCACAATGCCATTCTTTATGGTAAGCCGCAGGCGATAGAGGCAGCAGCCGATCAGTTGAATCGGGAAGCCGGCATTGTGACCATGGCCTTGCCTTACATGGAGCCGCTGCATACCTCCTGGTATCAAGGGCAGGCGGAACAGCTAGCGATCACCTTGGCGGACCTTGCTGTGGTGCCGGGCAATGTACCGCTGCTGTCCGGAACCTTGCTCGATTTTTTCCCGGTCGGTCACAAGCGGGTGATTCTGGAGCGGGCGGGGCATCAGTGGACCCACACGGTTCGATTCCACGAGGCGCTTACCCGTTTGACCCGGGAGGGGGTGCGTTCTTTTGTTGAGGTGGGTCCAGGAGCAATGCTGACCGGGTTTGTTACGGATACCGTAGGACGCGGCAAAGCCCTCGCTGTCGCGACAGATAAACAAGGTGTGGAGCCGGTACGCCAGCTGCAGACTGTGCTGGCTGAATTTTTTCTTCGCGGTGCGCCGGTTCGGCCGGATGGCCTGAGAAAGCGGCTTGCTCTGTCATCATCTTTACCTGAGGCGGTCTCAATGCCCGAAAGACCGGACCAAAGCCGGTCCCAGGCGAATGCGCTGAGCGGGCACTTCTCCCTGATGCGGGAGTTTCTCGGCCAGCAACAGCGCCTGATGCTGAAATTCACACAGCAAATCGGCGCGCGGACCCAAAGTGCCGTGGTCAGACAGTCGGCGGATTCAGCAGCATCGTCAGTACCGGCCGGGCAGAAGTATCCTGATGCGCCTATCAGGCTGCAGCAGAATGGCGGGCAGACTGCAGTCGAGTGGCAACTGGACGCCGCTTCACACCGGTTTCTGCGGGATCACTCTTTCGGCAGGGTGGTATCGGAGCGTCAACCTCAACTCAGGCCACTGCCGGTGCTTCCGTTCACGGCATCAGTCGAATATATGGCGCGCTCAGCGGTTGAGGTAGCCGGACATCCGTACCGGGCGGTTTCGGCGGAAAACGTCAGCAGTCTGCAGTGGATTACCGCTGATACCGGTCAGTTGCGACTTCGTGTTGTGGTGCGGGAACAGAAGCGTCGGGCTAAGGTGGTTGAACTGCAGCCCGAAGAACGGGTGTTCGAGTGCGAGTTATACACGGTCGCTTCTGCCGCGGGGCTTAAGGAATCGTCCCGCCCTGCAATCACCGCCCGGATCCGAACGGCACGGCATTTCCCCAGTGCCCGGCCTCCCCGCTCTGAAGGGGCGCCCGGTTCGCCCTCGCGTACACCCCTTTTCAGTGTGAATGAACTGTACCGGTACTGCCTGTTCCATGGGCCGGCATTCCAGATTCTCAAGGACCACGTTTATGTCGGTGATTCTGATCTTTGCATGACCATTGCATCATCTGATCCGGGTAAGGAGGCTGATACTGACAGCGCTGATACGGCCGACAATGAAATATCCCAGACTTGGCCGTACCTCATGGACAGCATAGGACAAATGGCCGCTGTCTGGCTGCTGGAGCAGGGTGCGGTCTCTTTCGGCAGTTATCCCTCACAGATAACCTCCATGGAGTGGTTCGGTCCGCCGCCTGCGCCGGGCAAGACGCTGCAGTGTTTCGCGCGCTGCCATCGCAAGGGTGAGGAGATCTCGGCAGACTTCGATTTCGCCAATACCGAAGGCGCTGTGGTAGCCCGGGTGCGCGGTTTGATCAGCCGGTTCTTTGACTTTCCAAACGATTATTATGCTGCTGTCAGTTGGCCGGGGGGAGGAAAACGGCTCACCGTGCCTGCTGACAATGCTCTTGCCAGCGGTGGATCCTCCTACGGGCGAATCCTGAAGCACTTTCCGCAGCGGTATTTCTCCCAGAGCGCCCAGATCTGGCTCAGGGTGCTGGCCTACACCTGCCTCGGCATGAGAGAACGGGAAACTTTCTTGTCTTACCCGGAAGGGTCGGAGGCCGGCCGTGAAGTCTGGCTGTTGCGGCGGATTGCAGTAAAGGACGTTCTTCGTGACTGGTTTGAGCGTGAGCATGACCTGCGGCTGGCACCCGCTGATCTTGAACTGACCGAGAAAGATGGTCTGTACCGTGCCCGGTATATTTGTGATCCTGAATTCGGATCGATCCCGCCAGTCAAGGCATTCGGTGAGGATGGTGCTGCAGGTGCGGAGTTGCTCATCGGTGACAGGGATTATGCTGAGAACCAACCCGCAGTATCCGGAAACCAGGCACAACATTCAGGGAAAAGGCAGGGACATGCAAAGCGCCGATCCAAGATCGATTGAAAAGATAATTCTCGACTATCTGGCACAGACAGCCGAAGACATGGGTTTGATGGTGGCGGTGACTCCTGATACCTGTCTCGGCGGTGAACTGGGTCTGTCATCGGTAGACACGATGAATCTGCTCGCAGCAATTGATGTGCATCTTGGCCGGCGTCTTCGCTATGAGGCGCTGCTGATGTCTGAAGGAGAGTATGTGCAGGAACTGACACCACGGGAAATCACGGCATATGTGGTGGAACACTATAACGATCAATTGGATCTTGAGCCGCGGGCAATGTAGCCGTGCGGGGCGATAAAGCGAAGGAAACAGGAACGATGGCAGGAACGGCAACAGGTTTTCGATGTGTAACGCTTGCTCCGGCGGTATGGACGTCTCTGGGAGATGCGGTGGCTACAGTGAGGGCCGGTGGCTGGGGACTGCTCGACGCGGGACATGGCCTCGATGCTTCGGATTCGCCGCAAGCTGTTATTGAAGAGTTGGTTGACAGAGCCTCTGGAGCGGCTGGCCTGCCTGGCCTCGCGGTCGACTTGTCGGATACAGAGGAACTGCCCGAAGCTGACCGGCTTCAGGTAATTGATCATGTGTTGCTGGTGCGGTTGCCGGTTGGGACACCGTGGGACGACTGTCAGCATCTATTCACTTGCCCGGACCGGGTGCTGCTGTTGCAGCCCGGGTCCATTGCCGATTTGTGTCGTTATGGGGAAGCGTGCCGCGCCGGTAGCGTGCAGGTGGATGGATGGGTGGTTGCAGGGAATGAGACCCGCGGGTCCGATTCGGGTAACAGCGTGTTTGTCGAAGCCCAACGGGCGTTGGCCAATACAGATCAGCCTGTCTTTGTACAAGGCGGTCTGGGCCCGCGTGCGACGCAGGCGTTGAGGGCCATGGGGGCAGCAGGCGCAATTCTCGATGATGTATTAGCCCGGATGCCGCAGGCGCCTGGCTTGTTTCAGTCGCAGGAACAGACGGTCGATGAGTTCAGCCGGCGAGGCGCCGCCCGACGGGTTCCGCGTGGCCCCGATCCGATAGCACCACCGCCGACTTATCTTACGAAACATTATGCATCGACCGGCCGACTCGTCGCTGCGGTTCAAAAGGGCTGGGTACCGCCTCTGGACCAAACCGGTTCGCTTATTGATCCTTTTGCACCGGGGTCGGCCTTGGCCGAGAGCCACGGGACCCGTTTCCCGATCGTACAGGGGCCCATGACCCGGGTGTCAGATGTGCCGGAGTTTGCGGCTGCCGTCTGCGATGCCGGGGCGCTGCCGATGCTCGCTCTCGGACTCATGTCCGGTGAGGATTCCAGGGCGTTGTTTAAAGCCACGGCCGCACTGATGGCGGGGCGCCCCTGGGGAATTGGCGTCTTGGCGTTTGCTCCGCGGGACATCAGAGACGCACAGATAGCCGAGATTCTGGCGATTCGGCCGGATACCGTGATCATTTCCGGAGGAAGGCCGGATCAGGCACGCGAGTTTGAAGATCAGGGCATCAACGCCTACCTGCATGTGCCGACGGCCGGCCTGCTGGAGCGCTTCCTGGATGCCGGATCACGCCGATTTGTCTTTGAAGGGCGTGAATGCGGCGGCCATGTTGGCCGTTTCGGATCTTTGCGGCTGTGGGAGGAACTCGGCGATGTCCTGCTCGATCACGTGTCGGCTGAGGATGCGGAAGATGTCCATGTGTTGTTTGCCGGGGGCATTCACGACAAGCGCTCAGCATCCGGGGCTGCGGTGATGGCTGCACCACTTGCCGCACGCGGAATGCGTACCGGGGTGCTCATGGGCAGTGCCTATCTGATGACCCGTGAGGCGGTCGAGTCCGGCGCCCTGGTCGCTGAGTGTCAGCAGGTCATTGCCGGGTGTACCGAGACCGCGCTTCTGGAGAGTCGTCCCGGACATGTCTATCGGGTCGCGAAGACACCGATGGCAGAGCAGTTTGAGCGTTTGCGGTCCCGGCTGATCAGTGAAGGCGTGTCGGGTGATCAGTTAGGTGACGAACTGGATTTGTTCGGGCTCGGGCGGTCACGTATCGCCACCAAGGGTGAGCAGCGCGATGACAAGGGGACCTGGCATCGGGTCGCGGAACCGACCCAGCGTCAGGAAGGCATGTATATGGTCGGCGAGATAGCCGCATGTTGTAATAGGGCTACTTCTATGAGTGAATTACACGAATCAGTGGCGCTTGGGTCAGAGGATGTCGCGGTCCGGGCTAAGGAGAAACAGATTCCGGGACGCGGTGGGGTGATCCGCCGGCCGCCGGCTGATATCGCGGTTATCGGTGTTGCTGCTCTGGTGCCCGGTGCGACCCATCACGACCCTTTCTGGCAGAATATTCTGAACCGGCACTGCGCCATCATGGAAGTCCCGGAGGACCGATGGGACTGGCGGCTGTTCTTCGATGATACGGGATCCGGAAAAGACTCCGCATTGTCAAAGTGGGGCGGGTTTTTTCCCGAGATTGCCTTTGATCCGAGACGCTACGGGATCCCCCCAAAGGTGATGCCCCATATTGGGGTGCCCCAGCTCTTGTCTCTGGAGGTCGCCCGCCGGGCACTAACTGATGCCGGGTATGAGGATAGAGAATTCGACCGGGAAAACACTTCCGTCATCATTGGCTCAGCCGATGGCGGGGGATTGCTCGGCGATTCCCTCATAGCCCGTGCACATCTGAATCTGATTGATCCGGACAGCGAGGCGTGGGACCGGTTACCCGAGTGGAGCGAGGATGCTTTTGCCGGTGTGCTTACCAATATCTCGGCCGGCAGGGTGGCCAACCGTTTCGATCTGGGCGGCACCAATGTGACGCTTGATGCGGCCTGTGCATCCGGACTGATGTCTGTTGATATGGCTGTCGGTGAACTGGTTGATGGCACTGCCAACATGGCTCTCGCCGGGGCAATTGACGTCGGCCAGGTGCCTTTTCAGTTTCTGGGATTCAGTAATACCCGGGCGCTTTCGCCCAGCGGAAAGCTGCAGCCGTTTGGTCAGGGGGCTGATGGAACGGTCATGGGTGAAGCCATCACCTTCGTGGTTTTGAAACGTCTCGCGGATGCCGAAGAAGACGGGGATCGGATTTATTCAGTGATCAAGGGAATAGGCACCTCCAGCGACGGCAAAGGGCTTGGGATGACCGCGCCGCAGCCTGCCGGTCAGGTGCGCGCTCTAAACCGAGCCTATGCACAGGCCGGTTTCGACATGTCGACCATCGGCCTTTATGAGGCCCACGGGACGGGAACGCCGGTTGGCGATAAAGCGGAAGCCGAGACTTTGTTCACCCTGCTGGATCAGGCAAGTGAACGGCAGCCGGAGTGCGCAGTCGGTTCAGTGAAGAGCCTCACCGGTCATACCAAGAACGCGGCCGGCATGGTTGGGCTGATCAAGGCATCACTGGCTCTTTATCACAGGACAGTGCCGCCACATGCCGGCATCGACCATCCCATAGCGGCTTTCAGCAAAACCGGTTCCCCCGCTTATCTGCCTCATGTGCCGAGACCATGGCTGTCATCCGCGAACCGGCGTCGCGCGGGTGTGTCGGCTTTCGGTTTTGGTGGAACCAATGCGCATGTTGTACTGGAGGAATACCCGGCCGAACAGTCCGGACAGCCAGTGGCGTACGGGGCGGCTCACTGGCCGTCGGAACTATATCTTGTTGCTGCCCGCGACCGCTCTGCTGCGGTCGCGACCTGTCGGAATCTGGCCGAACTGATCAGGTTGAACCCAGACCTGAATCCGCGTGACCTGTCCTATACCCTTGCGACAGATTTCGATAAGCAGGCCCGACGCCAGTCAGAGCAGAGCGTGATGCTGGCAATTGTTGCATCATCCATAACAGATCTGGGGAAAGACCTTGAGAGCGTGGCTTTGGCATTAACCGATGATGGACCGGTATTGTTGCCGACTAATGCGTGTATTGTTGAAGGTGCGTCGAGTTCAGCCAAAGTAGCTTGCTTGTTCCCTGGTCAGGGTTCGCAATATCCAGGAATGGCTGGGGGTCCGGCTGTGTACTTTGAGGAGTTCCGGGGGCTGCTCGAAATTGCTGATGTATCGAGTCAGTCGGTACTTGGTGAAAAGATATCCAGATTTGTACTCCCGCCATCCCTTTGGTCCGATCAGGATCAACGGAGTGCGGCTGATGCGCTCAAGCGTACAGAGATCGCGCAGCCGGCATTGGGCGTCATAGAGTTTGCCTATTTCAGATTGTTGCAGCGTCTGGGACTGCGATCTGACATGGTCGCAGGCCACTCCTATGGCGAGTACCCGGCACTGGCTTCAGCTGGCGTATTGGCCGTGGAGGATCTGTTTGATCTTTCTTTGAGCCGGGGTCAGGCGATGGCGCACTGTCAGGGCGATAATGGTGATCCAGGGACAATGGCCGCAGTTTTTGCCTCGTCAGAACAGCTTGAGCCGGTCCTACAGCAGGTCCCCGATCTGGTATTGGCTAATGACAACGGGCCGGGACAGGTTGTCATCTCCGGCACCCTTAACGCGGTAGATCAGGCTGTTGAACTGCTTGACCAACAGGGTATCCGGGCAGTCCGGCTGCCGGTGGGCGGAGCCTTTCACTCGCGTCTTATGAGAGCGGCAGCAAAGCCGCTGAGCGAGGCTATCCAGGTGGCCGAGATCTCATCACCGGCGATCCCGGTTTATGCGAATCTGGATGGAGCGCCCTATCCGAGTGATCCGCTTCGGATCAAGCGTCAACTCAGTGAACATTTATTGCAGCCCGTGCGGTTTGCCGCACAGATAGAGCAGATGTATGCCGACGGCGCCCGGGTGTTTCTGGAGGTCGGCCCCGGCCGTTCGCTAACCGGGCTGACCGGACAGATCCTTAAGGATCGGGATCATACCGCGGTCGCGGTTGAGGGTGATGGCAGAGGCATGCAGGGCTTCCTGTTAACCATCGGAAAACTGGCAGCCCATGGTGTTCTGGAGAATATCCGCGCCTTGTACCGTGACCGCGCGCCGGGCTTGCTCGATTTGAATGACCGCAGCGAGGATGTTGACCCGGATTTTCTCTGGTACCTCAATGGGGCATTCTGCCGCCGCGACAATCAGGCACGGGGACAATACGGCAAAGCACCTTTTCTGACCGCAGACAGCGAAGAGCGTTCGCGTATGACCGCTGTCAGTGAGGGCAGAAAAGTCACCGAGATCCAGCCTGAGCGCATCGTCGAGGCCGGAACCGCGCGTCATGCGGCAGGTCAGTCGGGAGCGGATTTGAGCGACAGCAGCGGAGCGATGGAGGTCTACCGGGAATATCACAAGACCATGCGCCGGTTTCTCGCCGTTCAGGAATCGGTGATGAACGCTTTCCTGAGAGAGGATGCAGTCCCGGGTGAATCACTGCTCAGGCTCAGCGAGAACGGGTTTGCCGACGGGTCCTTCAGTCGAAGTCCGCAGATGAGCGATGCCGGCAGGGTTGACACCGGACAAGGACCAGAGGATGTTCCGGCCGGCCTGACAGATGCGGCTGGTTCTGGTGCCCCTCAGCCGTCTGGTGATCTCCTTTCCACGCCGCCTGCCGCCGCGGAAGAAACGGTGGGCGGCGCAACCGCAGCCGGCATGGATCTCCGTCAGACCCTGAGCAGTCTGGTCAGTGAGATCACCGGCTACCCAGAAGAAATGCTCAAGGCGGATCAGGATCTAGAAGCCGAGCTTGGGGTTGATTCGATAAAGCGGGTGGAAGTTATCGAATCCGTGCTGAAGCTGCTGCCCGAAGCAGTCTCTGAGGAGTTGCGCCGGCGGCTTGACGAACTGATTCGGTTGAAGACGATTGCCCAGCTTGCCGAAGAGCTGGAGAACGCCGTTGGTGAACCCGGGGAAGGCTCCCTCAGCGTTCCGCCTGCCGCCGCGGCAGAAGCCGTGGACAGCGCAACTACACCCGGCATCGATATCCGCGAGACCCTGACCGGCCTGGTCAGTGAGATCACCGGTTACCCTGAAGAAATGCTGAAGGCGGATCAGGATCTAGAAGCCGAGCTTGGAGTCGATTCGATAAAGCGGGTAGAAGTCATCGAATCTGCCCTGAAACTGCTTCCCGAAGCAGTTTCTGAGGATCTGCGCCGGCGGCTTGACGAACTGATTCGGTTGAAGACGATTGCCCAGCTTGCCGAAGAGCTGGAGAACGCCGTTGGTGAACCCGGGGAAGGCTCCCTCAGCGTTCCGCCTGCCGCCGCGGCAGAAGCCCTCGGCGAGGCAGAAACGGACAATTCCGCGGACTCCAACCCGGTCGATTTCTGCCCACGCTACCTCATTAAAGGTGTCTCGGAGCCGCTCCCGGGCGCGGCAGATAGCGGTGCGGACGCCCGCTTCTCCGGTCTTTATCTGATAACAGAAGACGATCTGGGGATCGGCAAAACCCTGGCCGGACTGTTGCGTCAGTCAGGCGGTAAAGCAGGATTGATTGCCAGGGACTTGCTTCTTGATCAAGCCGGTCTTGGCCAACAGATCGAAACCTTGCGGGCCGAGCATGGGCCGGTACGAGGCGTACTTCACCTCGGCGGCCTGGGAGTCTCGGATATGCCCTCGGAACTGTCGCTGTGGCGACAAGAGACCGAGATCCAGTTGAAGAGTCTCGCCTTTATTCTCAAATTCTGCGCTGCTGATTTGAGACGCCCCGGACACCAGCGGTCCCGGGTGATTTCCGCTTCGGTCTTGGGCGGCGATTTTGGCCGCGGCGCCAATCCCATGCCCGGGCTGCCGGTCGCCGGCGCTGCCGTGGGGTTATTGAAGTCATTGCGCTATGAGTCCCCTGAGATATCGGTACGGGCGGTGGATTTTGATCGTAGTGACGCGCCCTCGATAGCAGAGCGGCTGTTGTCCGAGCTGTTTGTGCCGGCCGGCCACGCTGAGGTCGGTTACATCGGCGGTGAGCGTTTTGCCTACCGTGCCGTTCCAGGACCGCTGCCTTCGCATGCGCTGGTGGATAAGCCGGAGCCTGACGGATCGTGGACGGTGGTGGTTACGGGCGGCGCGCGCGGAATTACCGCACAGGCTGTGAAGAAGATAGCCTGTCCGGGCATGACCATGCTGCTTTTAGGCATGTCGCCAGTGCCTCCCGATTCGGAGTCTGAAGACGTGGTCCGCTGTAATTCTGCCGAGGCCTTGCGCGCCATGTTTCTGGCGAAAGGCCTGAAGAAAGGCAGTTCGGTCACGCCGGCTGAGATAGAGCGTCAGGTACGCGATGTCATGCGAGGACGGCAGATTCAGCAAGCGATTACAGAACTGGAACGCCAGGGGGTCAACGCCGAATACCACTCGGTTGATGTACGTGACGAAAACGCTATGCAGCGCTTCTTTGAGTTCACGAATTTCCGCTATGGACCGATTGATGCTCTTATTCACGGCGCGGGGCTTATTGAGGATGCCTACCTGGAGCGTAAAGATATGGCATCGTTCAGCCGGGTGTTCGATACCAAGGTGGATGCAGCCTATCTGATAGAGCGTTATCTGGATCCGAAAAGCCTTAAGCTGCTGCTCTTGTTCTCCTCAACCGCCGGCCGTTTTGGCAATGCAGGCCAGAGCGATTACGCGGCCGCTAATGAAACGCTGAATCGCTTTGCCTGGCGCTGGCGCGAGAAATTCCCAAAGGCGCGGGTCATCAGTATCTGCTGGGGTCCCTGGGCTGGCTCCGGAATGGCCTCGGAGCGGGCACTCGAAAAGTTTCGAACCGCTGGAATTATCCCGATCAGTGAGGGTGCGGGAACCGGGTTTCTGCTGGATGAAATCCGACGCGGTCCAAGCGCAGATGTGGAAGTGATTGCAGGAGAAGGCCCCTGGGATTCGACCCCGGCACTGTCACTGGATATTCTGTTCGATTTGGGACTGCTGATGCTGGGCCGGGGAAAAGGAGAGATATCAAGTTCAAGGCAACTGGACTCTTAAGTCAGCCGATGTTAGAAATCAATCGTTTTCCCGATGCGACAGTTGAACCGCCGAGCTTGGCGCCGTCCGCCGGCCAAGAGAGCGGGCTGAGGAGGTTTTCGGTGCATCCCGAGAGAGGAGATTGCTAAAGCTATGACAAGATCAATCAATCAGAACGCTGCAGAAGTAATGGTATCCCAGGACAGCGAGCATGTCTGGGATAGCGGCGAACATCACAAGCTTAACGACGAAGCCCGCAGCGCTATCGCGCATCTTTGTGAAAAGGGAGAATGCGCAATAGAGGATCTTGCCCAGCACCTTAAAGTGACTCCTGGCCACACACGCCGACTTCTGCACGACGCCATAGAGAATCATCTGGTCAGGGAGCGGATTACCGATGCCGGCGGTATCGTGCTTTCAGCCCGGCATGCGGTCGCCGCGCTGCACGCCGGGGCGGCCAAGATTCGGGGCAAGGATGTATCGGGCCTCAAATCGACATTTCTCTCAGGGGTCGGTCGTTACATTCTGACCAGCGTCGGTGCGATTGCCTTGGCGTATCTCACACAGATTTTCCTCGCGCGCTGGCTGGGGCCGAAATACTTCGGCTATTACTCGATGGCGGCTACCGTAGGGATTCTGCTCTCCATGCTGGGTTCATTGGGCTTTCCCATGAGCATGGGCCGTTTTATGCCCCAGTATCTCGGGGAGAAGAGTTACGGGTACTTTAAAGGTCTATTCGGTTATGCCACACGGATGGCACTGCTGACCAGTGTGCTGTTATGCGCCATCGCGTTTCCTTTTCTGACCTATACCGGTATGCCGAGCGCCGAAGTACATGTGATGTGGTTTGCTCTGGCACTTGTCCCGTTGTCCGCCCTCGGCGATGTCGTCGGGCCGGCCCTTAAGTCGCAGAAGCTCTGGCTGGAGACGTTTCTGCCGAAAATGCTGCTCGCGCCCGCGCTGCTCCTTGCTTCAGCCTGGGTGATGCATCAGAGACTGGGTGATCTGACAGCCGGTCACATGATGGTGGCGCTGCTGTTTGCAACCGCTGTATCGGTCGGGCTCGAGTGGTTATTTTTTCAGACCAAGAGCCTGAAAGAGGTCAAGCAGGCGAAAGCGCTGGAGGATAGAAAGAAATGGCTGCATGCATCGCTGCCTACTCTGGTCGTGATGCTGTTCGGGGTGATTGTTAACCGGGCGGATTTGATTCTGGTCGGCATTATTGCCGGACACCATGAAGCGGGAATCTACGCGGTGGCGCTGTTTACCGCAGAGCTCGTCTCATTGTTCAAGAATGCCGGAAAGACGGTCATTCCCTCCATTATCGGGCCACTTTTTTACAAGAAGGAATACGGACTCATCAAGGCACTGGGCGGATATCTGTCCCGGCTGGCGTTTGCTTGCACCCTGGCCGGTGCCGGCCTTATCGCGGTTTTCGGCAAGCAGCTGCTTGGCGTATTCGGCAGTGAGTTCACCGCGGGGTACCAGGCTTTGCTGATCCTGCTCGTGATGCAGCTACTGCGTGCATCATCAGGGGTTCCAGGGCTGCTGCTCATCATGACAGGCAAGCAGACCCAACTGGTGAAGGTCTACTCGTTGTCAGTCGTGGTACAGATCGCGTTGCTGGCATTATTGCTGCCAAGATATGGTATCCTTGGCGCTGCAATCGCCACAACCATTACAGAGATTGTGGCGATTATCTCTATATCCGCAACGGCAAAAAAGGCGACCGGCCTCACCAGCGGTCTGTTCACTAAAGGACAAGGTGTCCGGTGACGGTGTTGGCGATAAGAGTTTCTCTTTTTACAGCTAAAGACAAGGAGACTTAAGATGAAGTTCATGATTATCAATCGTTCCCGCGGTGCCAGTTATGGCGATGGCGATCTGGATCACAGCAAACACGGCCAGGTGGTTATGGAAAACGCCCTGGCAAAGGGGCATATCGAAGCCTGTTATGTACTCCTTTCAGGTGGCCACATCATCATTGCCGAGTGCGAGAACACAGCTGAGCTGGCAAAGCTGGTCCGTATTAACCCGCTGTTTAAGGCATCTGATACCGAGATTATCCCGATTGAGGATGCAAGCAAGTTCCTCAATGCCTACCATGCAGGCGCCGAGCACTTTACGGGCAAGGAGCACCTGCCCGGCTAGGCGGCGGTCATTTCTGTAGCACCTCGGCAGGCAGCGTTACTGCTGTCAAGGCGAGCGTCTAGCGTCTGCCGCTTTCGATTGGGGCGGCCCGCCCGGTAGACAGGATAACCCCGACACGCAGTCAGTGTCGGGGTTTATTTTTCTGGCCCAAGCAGCAACCGCTACTACAGAACCGCGTACCGTTTTTTGTGGCGGTAGCGTGCGGTGTCAGCGGCCAGGTCTCGACAATGGATATTCTGGTTAGGGAATTCAATACGCATCCGTGTGTGGTGCACGGCCATGGCAGGCATGACTACCAGTACTGGTGGGAGCCTATCAAGTCCGCGTTTTTCTCTGCTCCTCCTGCGGTCTGTACCATACCGGCTGAACTGACTATCGTTACCTGCAATAATGGCCATCAGTCTATGGGCATGTTTGAACGAAGTCTGGACTACCTGGGCATCCCATACCGTGTGTTCGGCCAGGGCGTCGAGCCCTGGGTCAACAGCCGGGCGAAACCAGCAGTTCTGGCAGATGGGTTAAGATCGATCGATACCGCTTATGTTCTCTATGCCGACTCAAGAGACGCTATTATCATCGGTGATCCAGCGCTTGTGCTGGAGCGTTTCAAGGAGCGTTTCTCCTGTGACCTGCTCTTCGGGGCGGACCGGATCAACTGGCCGCCGGAAAGGCAGTTCGCACGCTTTGAGGAGCCGCTGGCACAAAAGGCGGGCAGTGAGTACAGATACCTGAACGGCGGGCTCTGGATCGGGAAGACTGACTATTGTGCCGAGTTCTTCTCCCTGGCAGCGGTGACCGACCCGGTTGCAACGGCGAGTGAATCAGAGCAGGGGATACTCAAACAGTTGTTTCCGACGCATTACCCGAAGATACAGCTCGACTATTGCTGCGAGCTTTTTCTTAACACTGGATTTCTGTTATCCCGTGAGGCACTGGAGATAGAGAGTTGAAGTTTCTCATCATGTTTCGTCCAAGAGATGAGCGGACCGAGGCGCAGATCGATCGCGAGAAATTGCAGCGAAGTCACGAGATACTTCAGATCTACAAAGATGAGGGCATCATAGAAGATGTTTATACCCTGGAGGGCGGCGGGTCGGCATTTATTATCAACGCGCCCACCCGTCAACTGCTGGAGCAGGGTTTGGCGAATCACCCCATTGCTGCGATCACTCATTGTGATATTTTCGAGATAGAGAGAAGGCAGACCTAGTCCATGCGTGCGGCGGCCCGACGGCCTTTATCTGCCGCGGTGTGGATGGGCAGGCTTGATTCACCGACGGAAGCCGATGGCGGCTAGCGCATCGCGAAGGCCGGGTTAATCATTGGAGCGGACATGACTGAGAGGGCGGGGTCTATGGCGAAGCAGGAATCATCAAGTAGCGGCGGGTTTTTTGGTGTATTTCACGAAGAAAGACTGATACAGCTTGGGGCGGCGTTTCTGATTGCCCATTCGGGTGCAGGCTTTCTTGAAAGTCTAATCGAGGATTTGCTGATGCCGATTTTGTTTCCCTTGTTTCGGGAAGGAGCATGGGAGACGGATGTTCTGGTTATGGGCAGTGTCAAGCTGATGTGGGGGAAGGCGCTCGCCAGTTTGATCCATTTTGCCTGCGTCATCATTGTGGTGATGACGATTCTGCACCATATCAAGAAAGTCAAATAGAAAGCCCGATGCCGGCACTTCGGGAGCAGGTGGCAGAACGAAAAGCGGTTTTACCGGGCGCTGTAATGTGTTGGTGAGGGCTCATTAATCGCGCAAAGATTTACCCGCACAGCATCTCCCCGATTCGAATGGCCAGAACATGAATGTGCGATAAAGACAAAGTATCATGAAGATGAAGAAAAAACTGACGAGGTACTTCGGCTTTGCGGCTAAGCCGGCGTTCAAGATGGCAGTGGCTGTTATTCTGATTGTGAGCGCGAGTGTCGAAATCATACAGGATATTCATAAACTGCTTGGTACCGGAGAGTTTGCAGTCGGAGCGCATCATGGCGTCTTGGTCTTGGGTCTAATGCAATTGTTCAGACAATTGGCCGATCTGGGGGAAGATGTGGGTATTGCTGCCGAGGGACTGATTGCCATGGACGATGACGAGATCAGCGAAGCGGATGTATCGAATTCGACGACCTTAAGGGACAAGTCATCATAATGCTTCTGTATTGTTGCCCGAGCAGCCTTGCCGGATAAGGTAACCCGCTTTGCAGAATGACCCGCTGCGGTGGCACGATATCTGGGAAGATGTGCGTGAGCAGGATATTGCCAGAGTCGGCAAGCTGCTCAGCGCCGGGGGGCTATCCATAGTCGATGGCAGCATTCTGACCGGTTTTGAGGAGCGCTTTGCGTCCTTTGCCGGCGGTCAGCATGGGGTAGCGTTCCATAATGGCACGATGGCCATTCACTGTGCATTGCGTGCCGTCGGTGTGGGGCCGGGCGATGAAGTGCTGATCGGAAATTACGGTTTTCACGCGATGGCGGCAGCAGTGCTGACACTCGGCGCCCGCGTCGTCATCTGTGACTGTGATGCTGAGGCGCTGACCATCAGCCCAGCCGATATCGCCCGCTTCAGAACGGCAGATACCAAGGCGGTTCTGGTGCACAACCCCTGGGGCGTGCCGGCCGATTACAGCGCCATCCGCATGAGCGCGCAGGATGTGCCTGTCATTGCAGATGCCTCGCATGCACATGGTGCCACCTACAAAGGCAAGCCGCTGGGAGCATGGGCTGACTTATGTGCATACTCGCTGGGCCTGACCAAGCTGATCTCCGGTGGCGAACTCGGTTGTGTGGTGACCGATGATCCGCGTTATCGGGATCGACTGCTCGTTTTTGGTCATATCAACCGGGTACCCGGAGCACTCCAGGCTGACGAATGGGCTCATAATGCCGTCGGATTGAAAGGCCGCCCGCACCCCGCGGCTCTTATGCTGGCTCTGGGACAACTCGATCGCTTCGCGGAAAAGCAAAGACTGCTGACAGAGACCGCCGGTCGGATCGAACACCTGCTAAGCCGTGCGGGTGCTGAACCCTTGCGCACCCGCTGGCCGAGCCAGCGGGTGTGGTGGCGCATCGTGGCCTACGGCCGGACAGCGGCACATGTTAAGGAGATCTCACAGAGATTAACGGCAGCGGGGGTCCCGCTGGAGAAAAACCATTATGATCCGCTATTGCAGGATCAGCCGATCTTTTCCTGGCCTGGCTATAAAGGCCAGTTGCAGCGCAATCCAACGCCTGTGTGTGAGGGTCTTCGCAAGCGTCTGATCACTGTCCCGGCCCCGGTCAGTCTGCCGGATCAATTGCTCGATCAGATTGAGCAAAAACTTGGGAACTGAATCGCCTCCGCAATGGAGCGATCCCAATGCGCTGGCGGGGTTTTCCAGCGACATCGATTACACCGAACAGCAGGTCAGTGCGTTCCTCAAGAAAGAGGCAGGACTGAGCGTCAGCGCGATGGAGCCGCTCGGCGCGGGAACGGATTCGGTTGCCTTTCTCGTCAACCAGACGTGGATCTTCAAGTTTACCCGCCGCCGGGAGGCTATCCCATATGCATCAGCAGAATCGTATGTGCTTGAAAGGCTCGCACGGGAGTCGTTCCCGATAGCAGTGCCGCGGGTCAAATATGCAGGGTTCATTCGCCGCGAGTGGCCTTATATCGGCTACCGGGTTATCCCCGGAGTGCCGGGCTACCGGAGCGGCCTTGATCGTCGGCAGCGTACGCAAACGGGCGTGTTGCTGGCTGATTTCCTGCGTGCACTGCATGCCGTCGAGCCCACTGCAGAAGATCGGCAGGCACTGCCTGAAGATCGTTTCGGCCACGACGATCTGGACGACTGGATCGACGAGATAGAATCGCGTATTAAAGGGCTGGTCAGCGCGGGTGTTGTGCAGGATCCGTCGGACCGACTGAGCATAATCTCGGCAGCAAGAGGGTGTCGTCTCGATGCCAGAGTCTCAATAGTGCACCGCGACCTGACGGCGAAGAACATGCTCTTCACTGACTCGCTTAAGGGGATAGTCGATTGGGCAGATGCCAGTCTGGGCCACCCGGCGATCGATCTGGAAATTCCTTATCTGCTTCTCCCGGCAGAATCCCGCGGTGCTTTCTGGGAACGCTACGGCGATGTGCCGTCGGCGTGGCGGGTACTGGCAAGACTACGCGCCTTGTACCGGACTGGGTTCTGGATCAGTTCTCCAGCCTATCAGGCCGATCCGGCTTTTCACGAAGAAGCCCGGCAAGCTCTGCAGTTTGTCCTCGAAGGGCCTTGAGTTCAGCTCCTGCGGTGATTGCGGGTCAGCAGGAGCACACCGGGGACGATAAGAAACACCGGCCACAACTTGCCGATATCAAACGAGGTAAACCCGTAGTTGTTGAGGAGAAATCCCAGGCCAAGGAATACCAGAACCACTCCCGGCAACTTTCCCCGCCACGGACTGTTTCGTTTTTCTGAGTCGTTTTCCATACGGTACTATCCGAGCGTTCAATGATTGTTGTCAACGACGCAAGTATTGCGTTTTTCCTCGTCCCCAGTCAATGCATCGCACTCATGCTTTGACTCGCAGTGAGTACCACACGCCGAAGAGGATCACCCCCGAGGCAGTGATAAAGATTGCTCCAAACTCCTCCCCGAGCAAGATGGCAGCCAGGATCACACCGGACACCGGTTGCAGGAACTGCAGCAGCGCAATGCGGGCGATGCCGCCCTGTCCCAACGCCCAGTACCAGAGCACATAGCCGACAATCGTCACGCCGACAGCAAGATAGGCAATCGAAAGCCAGATGCCCGTGGGAACGGCCAGCGGTGCCGTTCCCGGCTCAACGATAAACAGCAGCGGCCACAGCACCAGCGCATAAAGACCCACGCCGTAAAATGTGGTGCCCATTGCCGAATAGCCTCCGCGTTCGAGACGGCCGCCCGCAACATAGCCCAGTGAGGCAAACACATTGGAGGCCAGCACCAGCAGGTCTCCGCCAATGCTGGCCCCGGTTGCCTCATCGAGACCATGACCGAAAATCAGCAGCGCCTCGCCGGCCATCGCGATGGTGCAGCCGATCCACCACGCAACCGCGGGACGTTTTCGGTCCCAGGTCATGGCGATCAGTCCCGTGAAGACCGGCAGGCCCGCAAGAATCATGGACGCGTGATTGGCCGAAGTGTGCAGGATGCCCAGCGTGAAAAGCACCGGGAAGGCCACGAAGCCACAGAATCCGGATAAAACGAGCAGACGCCGCTGTGCCCGGTCAGCGGGAAGGGGAATCCGGAGCAGCATCGCCAGCGGCAGTGCGACCAGTCCGCCAATGACCGTGCGCAGGATAGCCACCATCATGGGTGAGAGACTGGATACTGCGATCTTGGCGGCAACCGGTGAGGCACCCCAAAGCACCACGGCAATGAGGGCTGCTGCGAGAATCTTCATTGGAGGCTAATTAGTGTTTGCGCCAGCGAATCTTGCTCTGCCGTTCACGTTGGGCTTTGCCTGCCCGGAAACGCCCGAAGAACAAAAAGGCGCCCAGACCGATCACGATCATGCTGCCGAAGAATATCTCGTTCCAGCCCATCAGTTGCGGCTGCGCAGTTTGGCCAGCAGGCGGAGGATTTCAAGATAGAGCCAGATCAGCGTCACCATCAGACTGAACGCGCCGTACCATTCCAGATATTTCGGTGCACCCTGTTCGGCGGCTTCCTCGATGAAGTCAAAGTCAAGCACCAGATTGAGAGCGGCAATGGCGACAACAAAAAGACTAAAGCCGATACCAAACAATCCGTTGCTGTGAATGAAGCCGATACTAGAACCAAAAAACCCCATTACAAAACTGACGAGATATAACAGCGCAATCCCCCCCGTGGCCGCCACGATCATCAGTCGAAAATTTTCAGTCGGTTTGATCAGACCGCTCTTGTAGGCAAGCAGCAATACGCCGAGTGTGCCGAAAGTGAGGCCCATGGCTTGAATCACGATTCCCGGATACTGCGCTTCGAACATGGCGGAGATGCCACCGAGTGCAAGACCCTGCGCCAGTGCATAAAGAGGTGCGGTCACGCCTGCCCACTGTCGCTTGAAGATCGTGATGAATGCGAGAATCAGGCCGCCAATGAGTCCGATCCAGAGGAATCCGCTGACGGCAGCGGGATCCCCTGTGCCGAAAAAGATGTTCCACGTAAAAGACGCCGTGACCAGGCACAGAACAAGCAGGATACCGGTTTTGTTGACGGTGCCTGCAAGTGTCATGCGGCCAGATGCTTCCGTTTCGACAAACGTGGCATCAGGCTTGAACGCCTCTCCCCGGAACATGGGATTTCCTGAGCGGCCAAAGGTGGTCAGGGCGTTGTGTTTTGACATGGAAGACTCCTTGATTGAGATAGTGATATTGTAGTCGCGAAGGCATGCTCCGAGGTGATGCTGCCCGGCAACTAAATTACTGTGTTACGTGCGCCAACGCTTGGAGAGACGCTTTTGCAAGAAGTTCTGAGAACACCCGAAGAGCGCTTTGAGGTGCTGCCCGATTTTGCGTATTCCCCCAGGTACCTTGATGACCTTAGGGGGTATGAAGGGCTGCGCTGTCACTATCTTGATGTCGGCCCGCCTGATGCCGAGGAAACATTTCTGTGTCTGCATGGAGAACCCACTTGGGCTTTTCTTTTCCGCCGAATGATTCCGGTATTTCTGGCGTCTGGAGCCCGAGTCATTGTGCCGGACTTCTTCGGCTTCGGTCGTTCGGATAAGCCTGGGGAACAGGGCGTTTACACGTTTGATTTTCATCGCAACATGCTGCTGGCGTTTCTGGATCGGTTGAAACTTGCCGGGCTGACCCTGGTAGTGCAGGACTGGGGTGGCGTGCTGGGCCTGACGCTGCCGATGGAATCGCC
>JAERSQ010000043.1 GCA_016845525.1 Pseudomonadota bacterium | reverse complement strand
TGTCCCAACAGAGCAAATTAGAAATTACTTTTGTGCGGCGGTTCTATTGTTGCTTCCCTACACACATTTTGATGCTCAGAGTGGGCCGGGAAGAATTCCGCTATGCTATGGCTTGCCGATTATCGCAACTGACCACGGAGGATTGTCAGACTTGGTCATGCATGACCAGTGCCTGGTTTATGCTAGCAGTCGTGAGGAGATGGTTGCAGAGCTTGCTAGAAAGATGATAGAAATTCTCTCTGGTGAGAGTCTCTACACAGAACTGTTAAGGGACGCAGAGGCAAAGCAAAATGAATTTAATTGGAGCACAATTGCAAATAGAACCGCTTCGCTCTATCGCGTGTTATCTTAGATGCGCTCTGGTTCCACTCAGACTCTCCGGACACTCAGTTAAAGCAGTTTGATTGGTTTGAGTTAGCTTACCTGTTTTCCTTCGATTGTAAGATCGTTCGATGTAGTCAAAGATATCATCTCATGTGAATCGCCCCCACCTTGCTAGACACCTTTCAGCCTCACAAAATGGCGATCAGGGAGGTGTTTATGAGCAGCAAACGATATCCAGAAGAATTCAAGATTGAGGCGGTCCGTCAGGTTACGGATCGAGGCTATAGCGTGGCAGAGGTTGCCACCCGACTTGGCGTTACGACCCATAGCTTGTATGCCTGGTTGAAACGCTTTGGGCCAGATGCCGAGACCCATCAGGCTAAGGCCGAAGATCAAGCTGAGATCCGGCGCCTGCAAAAGGAGCTCAAGCGGGTCACAGAGGAGCGCGACATCCTAAAAAAAGCCGCGGCGTACTTCGCCAAGGAGTCCGGGTGAGGTACGCCTTTATTGCAGAGCACCGAACACATTGGCCGGTTCGTTGGCTATGTCGTCTGCTGGACGTCCATCCCAGCGGCTTTTACGCCTGGCGGCGTACACCCAACTCCGCAAGGGCGCAGGAAGATGTGCGGATCACTGGCTTGATCAAGCAATTCTGGTTGGAGTCCGGTACGGTGTATGGCTACCGCAAGGTCCACACAGATCTGCGGGCGCACGGTGAATCCTGTGGCCGGAATCGGGTCTATCGCCTGATGCGCCAATCCGGGTTGCGCGCTCAGGTCGGGTACCGGAGACGGCCTCGCCACAAGGCGGGGATTGCCCATGCGCTCACTCCCAATCATCTACAGCGGAAATTCAATCCTGCCTCTCCCAATGAGCGCTGGGTCACAGACATC
Source organism: Pseudomonadota bacterium (assembly GCA_016845525.1). GTDB lineage: Bacteria > Pseudomonadota > Gammaproteobacteria > Arenicellales > UBA868 > UBA868. The sequence goes on along the minus strand of JAERSQ010000043.1, from coordinate 1,592 downwards.
ACCTACATTCATACTCATGAGGGCTGGCTGTATCTAGCCGTGGTGATAGACCTGTTTTCCCGTCGGGTTATTGGCTGGTCCATGCAGCCCAGAATCACCAAGGAGTTGGTGCTCGATGCCTTGCTGATGGCAGTCTGGCGACGCAAGCCGGAAGGAAAAGTGATGATCCATTCTGACCAAGGCAGTCAGTACACCAGCCATGACTGGAGCATCTTCCTTAAGGATCATGGTCTGGAAGGCAGCATGAGCCGGCGGGGTAATTGCCATGACAATGCCGTGGTCGAAAGCTTTTTTCAGCTTCTGAAACGAGAACGGGTCAAGCGAAGGATTTACAACACCCGTGATGAAGCGCGGGCCGATCTCTTCGATTACATCGAGGTGTTTTATAACCAACGGCGCCGTCATAGCGCCAACAACCTGCTGTCTCCAGTAGACTACGAACAGCAGTACCAAGAACGGCTACAAGGTGTCTAGCAAATCGGGGGCGATTCAGCTGTCAACAGGCCCACTTGTCTCGGGCCTTCGGTTGATTTGGTTAGAACTAGTTTTCGAAAAGGCAAAGAATTATGAAAAGTCCACTAAAAATGGCGACGGAGGTCATGCTGGAGCCAGTCGGCCTTGGGCGGGCGGACATAGATTCAATCATGAGTCGACTCCTCAGTCAGCACATCGATTACGCAGACCTGTACTTTCAGTACTCCCGCCAGGAGGGGTGGTCTTTAGAGGACGGAGCAGTTAAGTCCGGAAGCCGAAGTACCGATCAGGGCGTCGGTGTTCGTGCCGTAAGCGGTGAGAAGACGGGATTTGCCTACTCTGATGAATTCCTGCTGCCTGTTTTGACGCAAGCGGCAGATGCCGCAGGGGCTATTGCACGATCAGGGGTTAGTGCCGCTCCGGTGAAATGGACCGGCAATGATGTGCCAGCCCTTTATTCTGCAGCAGATCCGCTGTCGAGCCTTTCTGATGAAGACAAGGTATCACTGCTTCAGGAAGTGGAAGTCGCGGCCCGGTCCTGTGATCCCCGAGTGAGCCAGGTGATGGCCAGTCTCGCCGCGGTGCACGACATCGTATTGGTGGCTCGTAGCGACGGCCAGATGGTGGCAGACGTTCGTCCACTGGTGCGGCTTAACGTCACGGTGATCGTGGAACAGAACGGTCGACGCGAGCAGGGCAGTTATGGTGGCGGTGGGCGCTTTGGCTACAGCTGGCTGAAAGAGGAAGACCGAGCAGGCTCATATGCCCGTGAGGCGGTGCGCCAGGCTCTTGTCAATCTGGAGGCAGTTGATTCTCCTGCGGGAACGATGACCGTGGTGCTGGGGCCGGGTTGGCCGGGAATCCTCCTGCATGAGGCCATCGGCCATGGGCTTGAGGGCGACTTCAACCGCAAAGGCACCTCCGCGTTCGCCGGGCGAGTGGGCGATCAGGTCGCTTCGGCGAGTTGTACGATAGTTGATGACGGCACTATCGCTGACCGGAGGGGTTCTTTAAGCGTGGATGACGAGGGTACGCCGAGTCAGAACACGGTGCTGATAGAAAACGGGATACTCAAAGGTTATATGCAGGACAGCCTCAATGCGCGACTGACCGGCACC
>JAERSQ010000042.1 GCA_016845525.1 Pseudomonadota bacterium | reverse complement strand
CCCTTGTGATGCGAAAAGTAAAGATAGTAGCGTCCGAGCGGTTGCGTTACCCAGGCCGGCACCCGGATCAGACTCGGACCGTTGATGTTGGTGCCGATGCGGTCATCCATGCCGGGTTGAATGATGGGCTGGTCGAGAATTCGGGTCGCGCGCATGAAAGCAGTATACCGCCGGGCGAATACAATCTGGACTCTGTCTTTCCGAACCCACCTGTAAATTGAACCTCTTACACTGGTTCGCACCAACGTCGATCGAGAACATGCATCATGAATAAAGAAGAACTCATTCACATGGTTTACCGCGGAGCCCACGCGGGTGCCTCTTCCACTGTACAAATCTTCCGTCGCGGGATCGAGCAGTCGCCTTATGCCGATAAATGGCTGACAGACGGCATCATGTATTCGGTTTATGCCGGCCGGCTTTCGGCGGTCGGGACTGATCAGGATGATCCCCTGGAGAAGTACTGGAAGTTGCGGCGCAACATCATGCTGTATGACATTCCGGAACGGCCCGTGGAAGTTGTGGGCCGCGATGCTGTGCGTCTTCTGGAAAAGGCGTTTTGTCGCCGTATCACGGACCTGCCGTTATGGCGGGCCCGTTATGCGCTGATCTGCGCGCCACACGGTGGACTGGTCATGGATGGGGTTCTGATCCGGCTTGCAGAAGATCGCTTTTGGTACGTAGAGGCCAATGGCGATACCGCCAAGTGGTTCCTCGCCCTATCGGACGGGATGGACGTGACGGTCTCAGATCCGCAGTCGCGCGTATTACAGGTCCAGGGTCCGAACTCACTTGAGTTTCTCAAAGCAGCGGCACCTGGCCAGGTGCCCGAGAATTTCGGCTACTTTCATGCAGCGATGTTCAATCTCGATGGGCAGGAGGTGTTGGTCTCCCGAACGGGATGGACCGGAGAGATCGGAATTGAGATTTACGGGAATGCCGGCCTTGATCACTCGGCGTTGTGGGATTACCTGTTTTCGATAGGCACGGCGTTCGATCTGGAGCGGTCGGGGAGCGCATCGCTGGGTCTTCGCCGGATTGAGGCGGGTATCCTGGACTATCAGTCAGACATTGATCTGACGATGACGCCGTTCGATGCGGGTTTGGGCGCCTTTGTGGATTTCGACAAGGAAGAATTCGTTGGCAAGCAGGCCCTCCAAAGTGCGAACAGGAACTGCCGCCTGTTCGGCTATGTCTGTGAGCAAGGCAAGGTCAATTCAGGACTTGAGATTCTTGAAAATGGGAAAAGAGTGGGCATCACTAAGAGCAGCGGCTGGTCCCCGACGCTGGAAAAGGGGATCGGCTATGTGGTGTTTGACCACGCGGCAGAGGACGGTACTGAATGGGTCGGTCGCGTTCTGACACTTCGTGATGTCGAAGGCAACGACCATGACTGTCAGATCGTCACGTTGCCCTTTTTCGACAAGCAAAAGGAGCTGCCAAGAGGCCTCTCGGTAGATGATGGGATCTAAGCGAAGTCGTAGTTTCTGATTTAGACTCAGAACCTGAATCCGCACCGCGGTTGCGCCATCGGCCCCAATTTCGGGTGCCCGCAGGCTTGTGGTGAGTGACCTTTGGGAAAGTACCAGTATGCGAAGTGAATCAAGAATGCGTCGACTCTTCGAGCTTGAGGGCAAGGTGGCCCTTATTACCGGAGCCAGCAAGGGGATCGGTGAGGCAATCGCCAGAGGGATGGCGGAATTTGGTGCAAGCGTGATCGTCAGCAGTCGCAATGCCGAAGCGGTAGGTCAAGTGGCGCAAGCTTTCAGGGCTGATGGACTCGAAGCGACGGCTATTGCGGCCAACATGGGGCGAATGGAGGATATCGAGCATCTCGTGGATCAGTCTGTCGCGGCGTATGGCGGTCTGGATATCATCGTCAACAACGCAGCGACCAACCCGGTATACGGTCCGATCCAGAAGACGGACGAGCGCGCCTTCGACAAGATTATTGATGTCAACCTCAAGGGGCCTCTTTCGCTCTGCCAACGGGCCTATCCGGTCCTGAAGGAGCGCGGTGGTGGCTCCATCCTCCATTTGAGTTCGATAGGCGGGCTGACCCCTGAGGCTGGTATTGGAATGTACAGCGTGAGCAAAGCAGCACTCATTAATCTGACGAAGGCGATGGCGCAGGACTGGGGTCCTGATGGGATCCGCGTCAATGCCATTTGTCCGGGACTGATCAAAACGAAATTCAGTGAGGCCTTATGGAGCGATGAGGAAAACCTTACGCGTTTTCTGAGCAAGATTCCTTTGGGTCGACTGGGGGTTGCGGAAGATATTGCCGGCCTGGCGGTCTATCTGGCAGGGGATGCCTCTGCCTACTGTACCGGCGGCGTCTATATGGCTGACGGTGGGTACGCTGCGGCCTGAGAAAGTTACGAGGAGAAAGATCATGCCCTCTTTTGATGTAGTCAGCGAAGTGGATGAGCACGAACTTGCCAATGCGATTGATCAGGCGAACCGTGAGATAAGCAACCGATTCGATTTCAAGGGCAGCGATGCCCGTGTGGACTATGCAGAGCCAGTCCTAAC
>JAERSQ010000041.1 GCA_016845525.1 Pseudomonadota bacterium | reverse complement strand
GTTAATGTTGATGCTTACCCCATCGATGACCTCGGCCGGCCGGAGTCGCTGGAGGTTATCGCCCGGGCAAAGCAGCAATTGAAATCGACGGGTGCCTGTCATTTCGGGGGTTTTCTGAGCGACACGGGTTTAGATCATCTGCTTGCAGAAGCGCAGGCCTTAGAGTCGTCAGCGCATGCCAGCGACAACTGGTACACCCCTTACTATGGCCGACCCGACTCCAGTTATCCTGCTGGGCATCCCCTCAATTCAGCCGTGCATTTTTCCGTGCGCTATGTCTCGCGCACCCTGCTGTCTGAAGAGTCACCGCTCCGCTATCTTTTTGAGGACAGCAGACTTTTGAGTTTTTTCCATGCGTTGCTGCCGGACGAGCCGTTGTATCGGTACAGCGATGCCCGAGGCTCACTCAACTACACCGTCATGGCGCAAGGGGACGAGTTGGGCTGGCACTTTGATGCCTGCGAACTCGTGGCATCGATTCTGCTGCGCCCGGCAGAGGCGGGGGGACTGTTTCAGTACATACCGGCGGTGCGAACAGCGGACGATGAGAAATTCCCGGCCGTGGCTTCAGTCCTGGGAGGCAAGGATCATCACCGGACGAATGTGGATTTTGCACCAGGGGATATGGTGCTGTTCCGGGGCCGGCACAGCCTGCATCGTGTTACCGAAATCGAAGGAGAGACTCCTCGACTGATTGCGTTAATGAGCTTCGATAATGTTGAAAAAGCCGTTGAGCGCGATGTTCCGGATGATCTCTTGCCGGCCTAGTTGATAACAGGCCGATCATCCCGGATGCGTGGGGCGGATCGAATCAGCATTTTTGTGTAGTCAGACTCCGGAGACTCGATAAGGGTTGCCGTATCCTGTTCTTCGACGAGCTGACCCGATTTGAGCACACCGATTGTGTGTGCCATTACCCGAACGACAGCCAGGTCGTGCGTGATAAACAGGTAGGTGAGACCAAGATCGCGTTGCAGTTCTTTCAACAGGTTCAGTACCTGTGCCTGAACTGAGACGTCCAGAGCTGAGGTGGGCTCGTCGCAGACAATGAAGTCTGGCCGCGACGCAAGTGCCCGAGCGATCGAGATCCGCTGGCGCTGACCACCAGAGAACTCATGCGGAAAGCGTCGGGCATCTGACGCCGACAAGCCAACCTGCTCGAGCAGTTCGTTGACACGCTTTTGCTCTGCCTGGCGATCATCTACAAGTGAAAAGGTTCGAAGGGGTTCAGCAAGAATATTGCCCACGCGCCATCGGGGATTCAAAGAAGCGTAAGGTGACTGAAAAACCATCTGAAGACGCTGGCGAATTCGCCGATGCTCGGCTTGCGAGAGTCCTCGATCGTGCAGATTATGACCGTCGATCAGAATCCGTCCGCTGCTCGGCCCGAGCAGTCCCACCGCGATTCGGGCAATGGTCGATTTTCCTGAGCCGCTTTCGCCCACCAGCGCGTAGGTCTTGCCCCGCTCAATGGCGAATGAGACATTGTCCACGGCGTCCAGGAAACGCCGTGGTTTGCGATAGATCATGCGAACCAGCCATGGCTCCGATAGATCAAAGCGCCGGGAGAGTTGCTCGACCCGAATAAAGTCAGACATCGTTGTAAAGCCAGCATGCGACGCGATTTCGCTCCATGTGCGGCCGTTTCGTGGCGCAATGCGCTAACGCCTGTCCGCAGCGTGGATGGAATGCACAGCCGTCGGGCAGGGCGTCGAGTCGCGGCATGGCGCCGGTGATCTGAAAGAGTTCTGTGGAGATATCGCCGTATTCCACAGACGGTGTGGAGGCGATTAAGCCCTTCGTATAGGGGTGTTGCGGATCCCGGAGAAGAGTTTGCGTGTCGCCAACCTCTGCAAGCCGCCCAGCATAGAGGACGGCGACCCGATCTGTGGTTTCGGCGATGACACCCATATCATGGGTAATCAGAATGACCGATGCGCCGTGTTCCCGGCAGAGTTTCTTAAGCAACTCCAAGACCTGTGCCTGCACAGAGACGTCGAGCGCGGTTGTGGGTTCATCCGCGATAATCAGTTCGGGTTCGGCGGAAAGGGCGAGTGCAATGACCACGCGCTGACGCATACCGCCAGAAAACTCATGTGGGTAGGCATTAAACCGCTCGGGATCAATGTCGACCTCCTCCAGTCCGGCAATGGCCTTGCGCTTTGCCTCATCGGCAGTGACCGGCAGATGCGTCAGGATAGTCTCTACCAATTGATCGCCGATGGTGCGCAGAGGGTTGAGGCTTGTGAGGGGGTCCTGGAATACCATGCTGATGCGGCGCCCGCGGATCCGGTTGGCCGCACTGATACCCAATTGATCAATGCGTTGGTTCTTCAGCCAGATCTCCCCACGCTCGATATATCCGGGCGGATCGATCAGGCCAATAATCGCCGCCCCAGTCATGGATTTGCCAGCACCGGATTCTCCTACGAACCCGATAATCTCTCCTTTTTTGACATCAAAAGAGATGTCGTCAATGGGCACCAGTACTCCGTGACGGTGGGGGAAGACCACGCGCAGGTTCCGGACAGAGAGAATCGCTTCGCTCATTTGAGTCTCGGGTTCAATATGTCGCGCAGCCAGTCACCCAGCAGATTTACAGACAGTGCGAGCGCCAGCAGTGTGGCGGCGGGAAATAGAAGAATCCACCACTCACCAGAAAAAAGAAAATCCTGACCGATTCGAATCAACGTACCGAGGCTGGGTTCCGTAGGGGGCGCGCCGACCCCAAGAAACGACAACGTGGCTTCGGCGATGATGGCAAGCGCCAGGGTAATGGTTGCAATGACAAGGACCGGCGATAGAACATTGGGCAGAATGTGCCGCAGCATGATCTGGCCGCTGCCCAGACCGATAAGCCGCGCCGCCTGAACATATTCTTTTTCTTTCTCCACCATGGTTGTGCCGCGAACCGTACGGGCAAAGGGAACCCACTCCGAGAGTCCAATGGCAATAATCAGCACCGTTATGGCCAGTTCGTCGCGCATGTGAGGCGGCAGCAGGCCTCGGGCGATTCCAAAAATCAGCATGGCGATCAGAATCGAGGGAAAGGTCACCTGAATATCTGCTGCCCGCATGATCAGGGAGTCGACCCAGCCGCCTCGGTATCCGGCGATCAGTCCAAGACTGACGCCCAGGACCATCGCCAGGATCACCGCCGTCAAACCGACGAATAGGGAGACCCTGAGACCAAAAATAATCGCGGAGAGCAGATCACGTCCCTGATCAT
>JAERSQ010000040.1 GCA_016845525.1 Pseudomonadota bacterium | reverse complement strand
CTTCTACACCCTGACGGTTTACATCAAGGGGGCTGAAGTCGTCCGGATGCTGAGCCTGCTGGTGGGATCCGAGGGTTTTCTCAAAGGCTGCCGGCACTACTTTGCACAACACGACGGCGAGGCAGTCACCACCGACCACTTCGTCAGGGCAATCGAGACGGCCTGTGACATAGACCTCACCCAGTTTCGCCGCTGGTATGAGCAAGCCGGTACGCCGCAGCTGCAGGTCTCGGGCAGTTTTGACACGACAACAGGTCAGTATCGGCTTCGGATGGGCCAGGACAATCCCGATGCCTCGGGCGAGCGCCAGCCCCCGTTGCAGATTCCGATCGTCGTCGCGCTTTTCGATACCGAAGGCCGCCCGGTTGAGACCGAACTGCAAACCAAAAGTCCAAAACAGCACGAGTACACGCTGGTGCTGACGGACGCGGTTCAGGAGTTCGTGTTCACGGGTCTCACCAGCCGGCCGATCCCCTCGCTGTTGCGCGGCTTTTCGGCTCCGGTCATGGTCCAGACGGAACTCACCGGCCGCGATCTCGCCGTGCTGGCAGGCCACGATAACGATCCCTTCTGCCGCTGGGACGCAGGCCAGACCCTTGCCCGCCAGGAAATCCTCCGCTGGCTCAATGACCCCTCTGTTGACGCGCTGGACACCAACTTTTCGGAGTCCTTTGGCAAGACGCTGACCGCTGACCTGTCGGACCAGGCCTTTCAGGCCCTGGCACTCACCCTCCCGGAGGAGAACGACCTTGGGGAATTTGCTGAAGAGATTGATCCCGCGGGCATTCACCGGGCGAGATGGTCAGTGATGCAGGCGCTCGCCGGGCGTTATCGGGATCCCCTGCTTGAACGCTATCACGCCCTTCAGGCCAGCGGGCCCTATCAGCGCGATGCGGCAGACGCCGCGCGGCGCGCCTTGCGCAACACCTGCCTTGGCTATCTCATGATCCTTGATTCCGAAGACGTTACCAATCTGGCGCTCGAGCAACTGACGACAGCCGACAACATGACCGACGCGCTTGCCGCCCTGGTGCCGCTCGCCAATCAGGCGCGGCCTACCAGGGATGAAGCGCTCGTTTTCTTTGAGCAACGCTGGGGTGAGTACCCCCTGGTCATGGACAAATGGCTCAGGGCGCAGGCCGTGTCCCGCTGCGAGGACACCCTCAGCCGGGTCAAGACGCTCACCCAGCACGCCTGTTACCAGCAGGAGAATCCCAACAAAATCCGCGCCTTGATTGGCGCCTTTGCGCACGCCAACCCGCTGCACTTTCACGCGCCTGACGCCAGCGGATATCAGTTTGTCACCGAGCAGTTGCTCGCTACCGATCCCAAGAACCCCCAGGTCGCGGCGCGGCTCGCCTCTGCCTTTAATCTCTGGAAGCGCTACGAACCGGGTCGGCGAGAGAAGATGCGCGATGCCCTTGTACAGATCAGCGATGCGCCCAATCTCTCACGCGATGTCGGTGAAATTGTAGAACGCGCCCTCGCCGATACTTAAACGCCGGTGCTCACTGCGGGTCCACGCCCAGTAGCCGAGCGATACTGCCAGGGATCGGTATGCGATAGAATCCAGTTTCAGCCTGAGCGATGGGATAGTGTTGTAAACCGGTTTATTGTGTTTACGCGCCCCATTGAGTCCACCTCAGGTATGGCGACAGGATGCACCCGGAATCAACGAGAAACGCTGGCCGCCGGCTGGTCCAAGTCTTCGTCGGTTTTATCCTCGCGGCCCTGGTCGTGGGAATTCCACTCGCGCCTTTTTTCGTCGAATTACCAAGATCCGGCGGCGGCCACATCGCCCAGACCGTCGACGCCGCTAACAGTGCTCATCGGTGGCAAGGGATTCGCCTTGGAAAATCCGGCACCTCAAGTGTATCCGGATTGGAATCCGGCACCCTGATCAATACCCTGGGCATTACCTGGCAGTACCTGCGCATGCATTGGCTCGTGCCGGCGGGATTGATTCTGGTCGCCATTGCGATAGGGCTCATTGCCGCGTTCTATGGTTTTGCCGGCCCAAACCGTCTGCGTCATGGCGCCAGTGGCCAACGCGTCACCCGGTTCTCCCCCTACCAGCGAATCGTTCACTGGTTTACGGCGATCATTTTTCTGCTGCTGGCCCTGACAGGCCTGGTGCTGTTGTACGGACGCATGCTGCTGATCCCCCTGTTCGGTCCCAAGAGTTTTGCCTTCATTGCGTCCGCCTGCAAGGAAGCACACAACCTGTTTGGCCCGATCTTCCTGTTAGCCCTGGTTCTGCTGCTGATTGAATATGGCCGGGACAATCTGTTCAAACACACCGACCTGCGCTGGCTGCGCCGCGCCGGAGGCCTGCTTGGCAGCCAGGTCTCCTCCCACCGATACAATGCCGGGGAAAAAATCTGGTTCTGGTTGCTGACGCTTCTCGGATTCGGTTTGTGTATTACCGGCTTAATGCTGGTGATGTGGAGTATTGGCTGGACCCGGCCATTCCTGGAATTTGCTCATCTGGTTCATGCCGGTTCGGCCCTGGTTCTGATCGCCGCGAGTCTCGGGCATATATATCTGGGCAGCGTGGGAACCGAAGGTACGCTTGAAGGCATGACCCGGGGTGATGTTGATCTCAACTGGGCACGGCAACACCACGATCTGTGGCTCACCAGTTCAGATGTCCCGGCCGATGAAGGCAAGCCGGAGTCCGGAAATGGCTGAACTCATACTCGGCCCGTTGTGGACGCTCTCGGTCTGGGTATTCTGTCTCGGCATCACCGGGCGCATGATTGCTATTGTTGTCCGTGGATTCAGCCGTGATCACGCCCGGGCGCGAAACAGCGCACTGTCTGGAAGCATCGCGGCCATCGTCCGCCGTAACTGGCAGAGGCCGCAGTTCAGGCAAGCCGGGGCCTTTGTTCTGATCAGCGGCTACATGTTTCATCTGGGATTGCTGGTATTGCTATTTTTTGCCGAGCCTCACGCGGTTTTCATTGAACAGCACATTCTCGGCTTCGGCTGGCCTGCGGTTCCGCACTGGGCTTTCATCCTCGCGGCCGAATTTGCCTTTGCCGGCCTGCTGCTGCTGTGGCTGCGCCGTTTCGTGCACCCGGTGGTGCGGCTGCTTTCGACCCGGGATAACCATATCGCCGCCGGTCTGACTTTTTTTGCCATGCTGACGGGCTGCCTGGCCCTGCTTGAATATTTCGAAGCCTTGCGGGTATTGCATGTATTCGCGATTGAGCTGCTGATGCTCTATTTCCCCTTCAGCAGCCTGATGCACACTTTCACAATTTTCATGAGCCGCGGTTCAAGCGGTGCACTCGCCGGCCGCCGTGGTGCGGGCATATGAAGCGTTTCGATCAGTACAATCCGGATACGTCGGTGGAAAAGGGCTGGCAGGCCCTGCGCCAACGTATTGACGCCCAGGTTTCCAGCGCGTTTACCAGTTGCGTTCATTGCGGCCTGTGCGCGGACGCCTGTCATTTCTACACGGAAACCGGCGATCCGCGTTACACCCCAATCTACAAACTTCGGCCATTGCGCAAGCTGTGGCAACGCGAGCACACCCTGGCCGGCAAAATCAGTGCGTGGCTGGGACTGGGTGAAGCACTGGAAGAAGCAGATTTCGCTGATTGGGAAACCCTGGTCTACGACAGCTGTACCTTGTGCGGACGCTGCGGCCTTGCCTGCCCTCTCGGGGTCGACATTCCGGCTCTGTTACGCATGCAGCGCACCGGCTTCAACGCCGCCGGCTACGCCCCCGAAGGATTGAAGGGCGCGACCAAACGCGCAGTGGAGACGGGCAGCCCAATGTCAGTGACGTGGAAAGCCCTGTCCGCCCAGATCAGACATATTGAGGCTGAAACGGGCTTGCCCATACCCGTGGACCAGACCGATGCGCAGTACCTGGTGATGCTCTCTTCCCTGGAGATCATGGGCTTTCCCGAATACCTGGCATCGGTCGCCCGCATATTCGACCATGCCGGTATCGCCTGGACGCTCAGCAGCCGGGCCTTCGAGGCCACCAACAGCGGCGTCCAGATCGGCGACGACGATGTTGCCCGGGAATTGCTGCAGCGCGTCTTCGACACCGCTGCTGAACTTGGGGTGAGCCACATCATCAGCCCCGAGTGCGGCCACGCCTACACCGCGATTCGCTGGGAAAGCGCAAACCTGCTCGGCCACGAGTTTCCCTTCGAAATCGTTCACATCGTTGAACTGCTCGACCAGCTCCAGCGCGAGGGACGTTTGCATACCGAAGGCAAAACCGACGCCCATTTGACCTTCCACGATCCCTGCAACCTGGTACGCAAGGGTGGCGTCGTGGAAGAGCCGCGCAGGATACTGAACCGTGTTGCCGACGATTTCGTGGAAAGCCCCGATTGCGGCGTGACCAACTGGTGCTGCGGTGGTGGCGGTGGCGTCAGCGCCAACGAACGGGCGGAGGGTCTGCGCCTGGCGGCATTCCGGCGCAAGAAATCCCAGTTCGAGGAACTCGGGGTGTCAGCGGTGGTCACTGCCTGCGCCAATTGCCGCAATGTCCTCGAGGAAGGTCTGGAACACTACGAAATGGACGTCGAGGTGCTTGGCCTGACAGAGCTTGTCGCCGAGCATCTGGTGAGCGACAAAACGGGGGCGGAAACGCCATGAGTCGTTCCCCGCAGGCACAGCCCGCCGATGTTCAGCACCAGCGTTTCCGCATGACAAACGGACGGGACATCCCGTTAGGGGAAGGCTCACGGGAAATCAGCAGCCGTAGGCTGCCGGTCACGAAAGTGGCCATCCTCGGCAGCGACTTTCCCGGCGACCGCTTCGAGTTAATGGTTAGCGAGGGCGACAGGGTCGCGAAGAACAGCGTGCTGCTGCAATCCCGGCATCAGTCCCGAATCAAGTTCTGCACACCTGCCGGCGGTACCGTCTGTGCAATACGCCGAGGCGCCCGCCGGGCCCTGATGTCAGTCGAAATCGAGGTCGATCAAAGCGCGCCGACTGCGCAGTTCGCTATCCCCGGCAAGGCCGGGCGCGAGAATCTGCGCAACTTGATGCTCGATAGCGGCATCTGGACGAGTCTGCGACGCCGGCCTTATGGCTGCATACCCGATCCTGAACGGGACCCGCAGGGTCTGTTGATTACTGCCATCGACAGTCAGCCGCTCGCACCCGATCCGGCGGTGATCATTGCCCGCTACCAGGCATGCTTCGACAAGGGCGTCGAAGCCCTGGCGACGCTGGTCTCCTGTCCGCTCTACCTGTGTCAGCGCCCCGGCAATACGGTCACGTCAATCCGAGCAGACAACCTGGTTATCTGCGAATTTACGGGACCCCATCCCGCGGGACTGCCGGGAACCCATATCAACCGCCTGTGTGCGGTCGGTCATGGCAAGCACGAAGCCTGGCATATCGATTACCAGTCCGTGATCGCACTGGGTCACCTGTTGCTTGAAGGTGTGCCCTGGGACGAGCGGGTGATATCCATGGCCGGGCCCGCCATTGACCGCGCTGAACTTGTTACGGTGACAGCAGGCGCGTGGATCCATGACCTCGTGAACGCCGCCTGCCCGGACTTCCGCGGGCAGATTGTGCCGGGCTCAGTACTAAACGCCCGCCTGAATCCGGGAGGGAATGCTTACCTGGGTCATTGGCAACGGCAACTCACATTTCTCCCCGCCGCGTCATCAGCGGCGGAACCGTCACCACCGGGCCCGATGCTGCCCTTGACCACCCTGGAAAGCCTGCTGCCGCCGGCGTTTCTCACCGTACCCCTGCTGCGTGCGTTGTTGAACGGGGATTACGAACAGGCACTGGCCCTCGGTGCGCTGGAACTGGTGGAGGAAGACATGGCGCTTGTCAGTGCTGCCTGCAGTTCCGGGGCGGACTACGGCGCTCTGCTGCGGCCGATGCTCGATCAGCACCGGCAAGAAAACCGGGAGAACTGAAGTGGCAGCGTATTCCACAAGTCACTGGACCGGCGGCAACCGACTCGAGCGCATCCACTTGATGCGTCTGCTTGCCATATTGCCGGTCTATCTCTACGCGCTTTTCACCACCGGTTTTCGCTATCTCGGGGCGCGTGCGGAGTTGCCGGATTATCCGGCACAGGGATGGCGGGACCGTCTGGCGGATTTCCTGGAGTTAAAGCTCGAGTCTGGTGTGATCGATTCTGTGCTCGCTGGTGCGCTGCATATTCTGCCGTTATTGATTCCAGCGATTCTGGTATGCGCGGTTTGGCAGCGTCTATTCGCGGTTAACCGGGCGCAACGATTCGACTTTGGTTTTGTTTATATCGCCGGTTTATGTGTGCTGATGTCCCACCCGGCGACATCCCTCTATCACCTGTTGTTTGCGCTGTCTTTCGCCATGGTGTTCGGCTATGGCGTGTTCGGCGGCGAGGGCAAGACCATCGTGAACCCCGCGCTTCTGGCCATCGTGATCATGCAGGTCTCCTTTCCCTCGGCCCTGGTCGGCGACCCCCTGTGGCCGGTGCTGAACGGTTATGCCGGTACCCTGGAATTCGCCGAGTACGCTGCCCTGCAGGCCAGCGGTGCGGAAACCGGGATGCCTACGATCGGACACGCCCTGTTCGGTGGCGTATCAGGATTGATCGGAACCAATCCGCTGTTCCCGATCCTGGTCGGCGCTGCCGTTCTAAGTTATGCCGGACTCGCTTCGGTGAGGTTGCTGGGCGGAGTGCTTGCCGGTGTACTGATCGCGGGTCTCTATGCCAACCTATCCGCCGAAGGACTCGCCGCACTGCCCTGGGTTGGACACCTGTTCGCGGGAAATCTCGTCTTCGCTGCGGTTTTTGTCGCCACCGACCCCGCTTCATCCGCCTCCACCCAGTCCGGCCGGCTGATCCAGGGATTGCTGATCGGCGCACTGGTGGTTTTCCTCAGGATTGCAAATCCCTCGCACCCCGACAGCGTATTCCAGGTTGTGCTGCTGGTTTCATTGCTGTCGCCGCTGATCGACCAGGGTGTTACCTGGTTCAACATTCAACGACGGAAGAAACATGGGACCGGCTGAGCAGCTCAAGCAGAAGCCGCGCTACGCGCTGACCGTCGCGCTGGTGATTGCGGTGGTCTGTGCCCTGGTGGTTTCCGTCGCTGCGGTGACGCTGCGTCCGCTATACCAGGCGAATCTCAAGGCCGAGCGGGAAGCACGTCTGGCGTCCATTCTCGAGGCCCTCGAGAGTACCGTTGGCACGGCCGGCGGCTTAGACATTCAGGCACGGGTAGTGGAACTGGATACAGGTGCTTACGACGACAGCATCGATGCGAATCTGTTCGATGCAGTCAAGGCGGGTCTGGATCCGGCCACGAGCACATCGATTCCGCCTGAGTCGGATCCTGCCGGGCTCAAGCGGCGGGCCAATCACGCCGTGGTCTACCTCTCCGGTGATGACGCCGGCAAACCGGAACTGATCATCCTTCCAGTGTGGGGTGTGGGCTACCAGTCCGCACTGCGGGGTTTTCTTGCCCTCGACGGCAAGGCCGAGAGGATCCATGCCCTCAAGTTTTATGAACAGGGAGAAACCCCGGGCCTCGGCAGCCGCATCCAGAATGCCGAGTGGGAAGCCAAGTGGCCAGGCAAACAACCCTACAACGCGAATCGCGAGGTACAGATTGAAGTGGGTGGCAGCGGCCACAGCCGTGATGTCAGCCGCGTGGATGGTATTTCCGGCGCCACCCGCACGACCCAGGGGGTTAACACCTTGATTCGTTTTTGGCTGGGAGACCTCGGCTTCGGCCCCTACCTTGAACGCGTGCGTGACGGAGACAACTGATGGCGGCCAAGTTCTGGCAATCCCTGACCAATCCGCTGGTGAGCGACAATCCTGTCACGTTACAGATTCTCGGCATCTGTTCTGCGCTGGCAGTGACCACCTCCCTCGATACCGCCCTGGTCATGACCATCGCGGTGACCGCGGTACTTGGTATTTCAGGCCTGAGCGTCAGCCTGATTCGCACCTGGCTGCCGCGTTCGATCAGGATCATTGTGCAGATCACCATCATCGCATCCCTGGTCATCCTGGTCGATCTGATTCTGAAAGCTTACCTGTTCGAACTTGGCAAACGTCTTTCGGTGTTCGTTGGCCTTATCGTCACCAACTGTATCGTGCTTGGCCGGGCGGAAGGATTTGCGATGCGCAATGGGCCTCTGCCGAGCCTGCTGGACGGACTCGGCAATGGTCTTGGCTACGGCATGATACTGATGATCGTTGGCGCCATAAGGGAACTTGCCGGACACGGCAGCCTGTTTGGGGCCCCGGTATTCCTGCCGGTGACCCGGGGCGGTGGATTCGAACCGTTGCACCTGATGCTTCTGCCCCCCAGCGCCTTTTTTATCATCGCCGGCATCATCTGGTACATCCGCCACAGGCGTCCGGAACAGGTGGAAGAGTCTGAATACCACGCACCCAATCAGCAGGAGGGGCAGGGCTCATGAGCGGGCTTGCGGACCTGTTCTGGCGGGCGGTATTTTTGGAGAACCTGGCGTTGTCCTTCTTCCTTGGCATGTGCACCTTTCTCGCGGTGTCAAAACGGGTGGAGACCGCCGCAGGTGTGGGTTTCGCCATGATCGTGGTGCAGGCGGTTACGGTTCCGGTCAACAACCTGATCTACAAATATCTGCTTGCGCCCGGCGCACTGTCCTGGGCCGGGCTGGCTGATGTCGATCTCTCCTTCTTAAGCCTGATTGCATTCATCGGTGTTATTGCGGCAATGGTGCAGATACTGGAGATGACCCTGGAATTCCACCTGCCCCGCCTGCATCGGGCCCTTGGTATTTTTCTGCCGCTCTTAACCGTGAATTGCGCGATTCTCGGCGGCAGCCTGTTCATGGTCGAGCGCGCCTACAGTTTCCCCCAGAGCGTGGTGTACGGCATCGGTACCGGCACCGGCTGGGCTCTTGCCATTGTCATGCTCGCGGCAATACGGGAACGCCTCAAATATGCCGATCTGCCGCGCGGACTGGAAGGACTCGGTATCACCTTCGTTGTGGTCGGCCTGATGTCCCTGGGGTTCATGGGTTTCGCGGGTCTCGGTCATGGTTGAGATCCTGCTCGGTGTTGCTGCCTTTACGCTGGTCGTTGTTCTGCTGGCAACGGCGGTGCTCGTTGCCAGGCACTACCTGGTGCCCCGGGGAGAATGCGGGCTCACCATCAACCAGAAGCCGCCTGTTCAGGTTGGCGTCGGACAACGACTGCTGGAGGCATTGGGCAGTGCCGATATTCACCTGCCCACTGCCTGTGGCGGTGCCGGCACCTGCGGCCTGTGCAAGGTCCAGGTGTTGTCGGGGGGTGGCGAAGCTCTGCCCCAGGAAAAAGCCGTGTTATCCAGGCGCGAAGTCAACCAGGGCATGCGCCTCGCCTGCCAGGTACCGATCACCGGTTCGGCAAAGGTGGTAGTCGACGAGGTCTATTTCGCCGTCCGGGAATGGCATTGCGAAGTTGTCAGTGTCAGGAACGTTGCCACACTGATTCGTGAGATCAAGCTGCAACTGCCGCCGGGGGAAACCCTTGATAGCCGCCCCGGCAGCTTCGTGCAGATCACCTGCCCCGCCTATCAACTGAATTATTCCGAAATCGAGATAGACGAGGAATATCATCCCAGCTGGCATGCTTTGGGTGTGCTTGGCCTGAAGGCTGAAACCCGCGTGCCGGTGACCCGCGCCTACTCGATGGCCAATCATCCCGAGGAAAAAGACATCATCAATCTCAATATCCGGATTGCCCTGCCGCCCCCCGGGAACCCGGGTATCCCTCCGGGTATCGTCTCGAGTTGGCTGTTTTCCCTGAAAGCAGGCGAGCAGGTCGCAGTTTCCGGACCCTTCGGCGTGTTTTTTGTAGAAGACACTGAGCGCGAGGCCGTGTTCATCGGCGGCGGCGTGGGCATGGCCCCGTTGTATGCCCAGATACTGGACCTGTTGCTGGTGCAGCACAGCCAGAGAAAACTGAGTTTCTGGTACGGATCGCGCACCAGAAAGGAAATCTATTACGCCGACGTATTCGAACAGTTACAGGATGATCACGAGAACTTCAGCTGGCATCCCGCATTGTCGGATCCGGATCCCAAGGATCACTGGCCGGGATCGACCGGCTTTATCCACCAGGTAATCATGGAGGAATATCTCAACCAGCACCCGGCACCGGAAGACTGCGAATACTACTTGTGTGGTCCGCCTCTCATGATCAGCGCGGTACGCGGGGCGCTGGATTCCCTGGGAGTGGATCCGGGCAATATCCACTTTGACGATTTTGGCGCGTGATGAAATGAACCCGAAACGACGAGACATACTCAAATCCACTGGCCTGATGATACTCGGGGGTTTCATGCCGGGCATCAGCCAAAGCCAGAACCTGGAAGTCAGCGGTCAGAGCATGGGCACCCGCTATCTGCTGAAACTGCACACCGCCCAGAGCGTATCGCTGGATGATCTCAAGATGGACGTCGACAGTATTCTTGCCCGGGTGGACTCACGCATGTCCCTGTACCGCGAAGACAGCGAGTTGTCCCGATTCAATAACCACCGCTCCACCGGCTGGCAGGCGTTATCCGCTGACACCCGGCAGGTACTGGACCGTGCCCTGCACATCCAGCGGATTAGCGGCGGCGCATTCAATCCCCTGGTCAGACCGCTGCTCAAGCACTGGGGCTTCGGCGCCGATGCTGAACCCCTGTTGCCACGACCCGTTTCTCCGGAAATCGAAGTTATCCGGGGAGTTGCAAAGGGACGGCTTGAACTGAATGAGTTCGCGGCCAGGAAATCACGCCCCGACCTGGGTGTCGATTTGAATGCCATCGCCAAGGGGTACGCCGTCGATCAGGTTGCCGGAATGTTGCGTGCGCGGGGTATTGAAAGTTACATGTTCGAACTCGGGGGCGAGGTGATTTGTGGCAGCCCGGCCGGACAACCGGCACCCTGGCGTATCGGCATCTTGGGACCCCGACAAAAATTGACCACCCTGGTCAGGCCGGGCAACGCTGCGGTCGCAACCTCCGGCGATCATCTTCAGTTTTTCTTGTACAACAATCGCCGTTACAGCCACCTGTTGAACCCCGCGAGCGGTGAACCGGTCAAACACCGGCTGGCCCTGGTGAGCACTATCATGTCCGGCGCCATGCTGGCTGATGCCTGGTCCACCGCGCTGATGGTCATGGGACCGCATGCCGGATGGCAGCTGGCACGGGAACAGGATATCGCGGCCTTGTTCGTGGTACGTGACACGCACGGCTTTCGCGAGTTCAGGACTCCCGGATTCGAATCATTTGAGGTGAAAAATATCTGATGGCAACCATCATGCTGACCGTTTCCATATTCATACTTGCGGTGGCGGGTCTTGGGCTTGGCGTGCTTTTCCGGCGCTGCCCGCTCAAGGGAAGTTGCGGCGGCGCCACCGCCTGCCTGTGCCGGAGAAAAACCCAATGACTCAAATACCCACCATAGACGACTGCATGGCCACCCGACTTGTGACCTTCAAACCGGCGGACAACATTCACACGGCAGTAAGATCACTGCTCGACAACGGCTTTTCAGGCGCTCCGGTGGTAGACGAAGCAGGTCGCTTGGTAGGCGTTCTTTCGAAAAAAGACTGTCTCAAGATCGCTTACCAGTCGAGTTACCACCAGGACTGGTCGGGCACCGTCGCTGAATACATGAGCCCTGATCCTGAAACCATGGAATCCGGCACCGATATCGTGCAGGCCGCGGACCGATTCGTTCATTCCCGCTACCGCCGATTTCCAGTGATCAAAAAAGGCGTCTTGATCGGCCAGGTGAGTCGCGCGGATATCCTCAAGGCGATTTACCAGGCCTCAGGCTAAGTCCCTATTTTCGAAGCTGCTGTATCAATCCCAGCTCAACACAAAGTTGGCTCGCCCGGCTCTGATCCCATTCAGAGTCTGAGGCTGCATTCACAACATGTGGTGCTTCAGTTGTCGTCAATGGTTCGAATGAAGCCAGCTGTTTTTCCAGCACCCGCAGATCGGCGTCAGATGCATCGGCGTTGGCATCAAGTCGTTGTGTTATCCGCTGGCGCAATACATCCGTCCCCGCCTCAAAATGTGCGATCCGGAACGGAACATCGAGCCTTTTCGCAAGATTCCGCATCGTCTGACGATGCCTGGCTTGTATGAACGTCGCATCCACAATCACCGGGTAACCTGCCTCGATTACGTCTTCAGCGTGGGCCGTCAGCAGACGGTAGACCTGTTCGCTGGATTGCCCTGAGTACACGCCTTCGTCGTCCCCCATGGCGGAACGATCCATAGGAGCGATTTCGAACAGCCGTTTTCTCACCAGATCGGATCGCACCCGCACCACGTCAACCAGTGACAGCAGGGAATCAGTGATATAGGTCTTACCGGAACCCGATAATCCGCAGGTGATCACCAGCACCGGATTCCGTTGTTCGTGAATCACAGCGTGGGCATATGCCAGGTAGTTCAGACACTCCTGTTCAGACTGTTCGCCGTCGATCCCGTCTCTTGCTGCAAACATCGCGACCTTGGCACGCACCATCGCCCTGTAAACAAGGTAGAACCGTAAAAGTCTCAGCATCACAAAATCGCCGGCATGATCGAGATAGGCATTCAGAAACACCCGTGCCAGGTCCCGGCGGCGATGCTCAACCAGATCCATCAGGAAAAAAGCAACTTCGCTGCAGACATCGATCCAGCGAAAGCCGGGATTGAACTCGAGGCAGTCAAATGCAGTTATCCGGCCTTTGATCACCACCAGGTTACGAAGGTGCAGATCGCCATGACATTCCCGGACCATCCCCGCCGGTTTCCGAGAATGCATCAGTACTTCGAGATTACCCAGTGCCTGTCTCGACCAGTTTTCGATCTCATCCAGACGGGTACTCATTTGTACGCCAGCCCCGAGCTTTCGTATGACGCGAAAATTATCCAAAGTCTCAGCACGGACGGTCTCACACTCGCCGAACTCATCCTGCTCGCCCGCCCGCTGTGCGCGTGCATGAAAGTCGGCCAGATCATGGGCGAAGCGCTGCATCATTTCCCGGGTCACGCTGCTGCTGCCCACCAGTCGGTGAAGTTCCTGCTGCCGGTCGAAGCGGGCCATGACCAGCACATACTCAACCACCTGCCCCGGGGCATCAAGGGCATACCGGCTTCCCTGCCGGTTGAGGGTTGCCACAGCCAGGTAGAGTTCGGGCGCCAGGCGCCGGTTCAGGCGCAGTTCCTCTTCGCAAAAAAACCTGCGGCGCTGCAAACTTGAGAAGTCGACAAATCCGAGATTGACCGGTTTCTTGATTTTGTAGGCCAGATCATCGGTCAACAGCACATGGGATATGTGCGTCTCGATATGTTCGACCGGGGCTTGGGAGGGGAAAACGCCCGCGGCGATGAGATCTTCAATGAAGGCGTCGGACATGAGCCGTTACCGCCGCACAAACGTGACGCTTATTGTACTGGTGAAAAACCAGCCGTGAGGCAATGACACGACGAAAACTGATCCAGGTCCAACGCCAGGAAAGTTTCAATAAACTAAGATAGGCAGGCTGTTAACCAGTTTGCCTTGAACGTGAGTCACCCCTCGCCACCAACCCGTCAAAGCGACAGCAGATCCGGCCCCGCCCTTCGCCGCGGTCTGAACCTGCCCCTGCTGCTGTTATACGGCGTCGGCAATATACTCGGTGCCGGAATCTATGTGCTGGTCGGAGAAGTGACCGCCATCGCCGGCTACTATGCACCCATCGCTTTCCTCGCTGCAGCGGTGATTGCCGGGATTACCGGCGTGACCTACGTCGAGCTTTCATCCCGCTATCCCCTCAGCGCCGGGGAAGCGGTGTACGTGGACGAGGGATTCGGTCGTCGCAGGTTGTCGGCCCTGGTCGGGCTCCTGGTGTGTGCCAGCGGCACCATTTCCTCAGCCACCCTGGCCCGTGGATTCGTCGGTTACCTTCAAATCTTTCTCGATATACCGGCGCCCCTGGTGATTCTGGTTTTGCTCGCGGTGCTGGGTGCCGTGGCCATCATCGGCATCGTCGAGTCGGTTGGCGTCGCCGCCCTTTTCACGCTGCTCGAAGCGGGGGGGTTGCTGTTGATCATCTGGGTCGGGAGAGACTCCCTCGCCACCCTGCCAACCGAGTTGCCTGACCTGGTGCCGGGTTTTGAGGCTGGCGCATGGATTGCTATTTTTTCCGGCGCCTTTCTTTCGTTCTTTGCCTTCATCGGCTTTGAAGACATGGTAAACGTTGCCGAGGAGGTCAAGAATCCCAGGAAGACCCTGCCCCGGGCGATCCTGCTTGCGCTGGTCATCTGCACCATTCTTTACGGCAGTATCTCCCTGGTTGCGGTGCTGCAGGTTGGGCCGGGCGAACTCGCCGGATCCCCCGCTCCGCTGGCGTTGATCTATGAGCGCGCCACCGGCTCGCCGCCGGTTTTTATCGGCGTGCTCGGCTTATTCGCCATTGTTAACGGCGTATTGATCCAGTTGATCATGGTATCCCGCATCATCTACGGGATGGCGCGCAAGAACTGGATCCCGCCAGGCCTCGGTGCGATCCATCAGCGTTTTCGTACCCCCGCCCGGGCAACGGTTCTGGTGTTGTTTCTGATACTGGGATTTGCCCTGTTCCTGCCCCTGGTGTCCCTGGCCACGATTACCAGTCTGCTGGTCCTGCTGGTTTTCACCCTGGTGAACGCATCGCTGATCGCAATCAAGCTCAAACGTCCCAGCGCCCCGGATGCCACCCTGGTACCGATGGCGGTTCCCATAATTGGCGTGATCAGCGCACTTGGCCTCGCCACCCTCGCTATTGGCTTCCTTTGATACCCGGGAACGTCCGGACCGGCAGCGGTACTTATCGGGCCGTGTCCTGCTGCGAGGGCACCCTCAGCCGGGTCAAGACGCTCACCCAGCACGCCTGCTGCCAGCAGGCACATCCCAACAAGAGCCGCGCCCTCGCCGATACTTAAACGCCGGCGCTAACTGCCGGTCCAGGCCCAGTAGCCGAGCGATAGCGCCAGCAGCCCCATGATCAGGCCGATGCCGATATCAATCGCCCGCCAGGTCTGCGGGCGGGAAATAAACCGCGACCAGCGGGCCGCCCCGTAGCCCAGCCCGTAAAACCACAACAGTGAGGCCAAGGCTGCGCCGCCGGCAAACATGATCCGTTCGGTGCCGTCAAAACGGGCTGCCACCCCGCCAAGCAGCAAAACGGTGTCCAGATACACATGGGGATTAAGGAAAGTCACCGCGAGCGTCGTGCTGATCACGGCGCCTAAAGACTTGGCGGTATCTCCTCCCGCACCCGCGGTCAGCGCCTGCGGATGCGCCGCCCGGGAAAAAGCCTGAAAGGAAAAAAACAGCAGGAACGCCGTTCCGGCCCAGGCCACGGTTTTCAGGATCAGCGGGTCGGCCCGAAAGGCTGTCCCCAGACCGCCGGCCCCGAGCGCAATCAGCAGGGCATCAGCCAGAAAGCATACGGTACACACGGCAAACACATGCTGGCGCACAAGACCCTGGCGCAGAACCAGAGCGTTCTGCGGGCCAATCGCAATAATGAGAGCACTGCCCAGGGCAAGCCCCTCCCATAACGCCAGCAGTTTCAAAGCGGTATCCCCACAAGATATTCGACTGCGCAATGATAAGATTGTTTTGTGTTCCGCTGAATCCTTTATCCCGTGGCTTCATCAAGAAAAAACGTCCTGCAGCCCTCCAGCCAGGAAGACGTAAACCGGTTTTTGCAGCAAGTCCGCAGCACTGCGTTACCGGCGAAACGTGACGGGCGTGCTCGTCTCATCTTCGGGATGGACGCGACCGCCAGCCGGGAACCCCTATGGGACCGGGCCTGCCATATCCAGGCGCAGATGTTTGAAGCGACCGCGTCGATGGGCGGGATCGAGATCCAACTTGCCTACTACCGCGGTTTCGGCGAATTCAAGGCAGCACCCTGGGCAGCCGAAGCAGATGTTCTGCAAAAGCGCATGACGTCGATACGCTGTGCGGCAGGACAGACCCAGATCCGCAGGCTGCTGAAACATGCGCTTGAACAGGCGCGCAGCAAGCAGGGTGCCGTCAGCGCGCTGGTCTTTGTAGGCGACTGCATGGAGGAGGACCCTGATTCTCTGGCCCAACTCGCCGGTGAACTCGGCATCCTGTCGGTACCGGTCTTTCTCTTTCAGGATGGCGCTGATCCTATTGCGGCAAAAACCTTTTCCACGCTTGCGAGGCTCACCCGGGGGGCGCATTGCCGATTCGACGGCAGCAGCGCCGCCCAGCTTCGGGATCTGCTGTGTGCGGTGGCGGTCTATGCCGCCGGCGGCCGCAAAGCGCTGGCCGACCACGGGAAACAGCGCGGCGGCGAAGTGCTTCGCCTGATCGCGCAACTGGACAGCAGGGGCTAGCCTTGGCGAGAGTATTCCTGGCGCTGGTCGCGCTGGTCGGACTGATGTGGCTGGCGTCCTGGCTGGGCAAGGCCACCCCGGAGCAGCGCACCCGGGCGCTCAAACTCATCGTGCTTTATGGGATCGCCGGCGCCCTGCTGTTGTTGGTGGTGACGGGGCGAATCCCCTGGATGTTTGCCCTCATCGGTGCGGTCGTGCCCTGGCTGCAGCGCTTCATGATGGCGCGCCAGGCCTGGAACATGTTCAAGTCGAGCCGCGGCCCGAGCGCCGGCAAGCAATCCACAGTCCAAACCCTGATGCTCCGGATGACGCTTGACCATGACAGCGGCGACCTCGACGGCGAGGTCATCAGCGGCCCCTTCGCTGGTCGGGCGCTGCAGTCACTCTCGGAATCGGAACTGCTGGAAGTGCTGCGCGATAGCCGGGAACGTGATCCCCAGTCCGCGGCCCTGCTGGAAGCGTATCTGGATCGAACCCGCGGCGACAGCTGGCGTGATTCAGATACCGATGACGCGGGATCGCAAGGCGCGCGGCCCAGCCCGCCGGACGGCATGTCCGTAAACCAGGCCGCCGAGATTCTGGGCGTGCCGGCCGAGGCCTCGGATGAGGAGATCACCGCAGCACACCGCCGGCTTATCCAGAAACTGCACACCGATCGTGGCGGTACCGACTATCTCGCCGCGCTGATCAACGAGGCAAGAGACACCCTCCTCTCGGGCCGGTGAGCGCTATCGCCCCGAAGAAAACCCAACGGGGATTCCCGCGCCGGATTTCCTGGATCTGGTGGCTGTTGCTGTCGCTGATGATGCTCGCAGCCGGTCT
>JAERSQ010000039.1 GCA_016845525.1 Pseudomonadota bacterium | reverse complement strand
TTATAGGCCTCACGAATCCGCTCGACGCCCGCAAAAGCGCTCACCATCACGATCAGGGTAGAACGGGGCAGATGAAAATTGGTGATGAGCATATCCACGACACGAAACCGAAAACCCGGGCGAATGAAGAGCGTCGTGGGGCCCTGTATCGGCGCCAACACTCCACTCTGAGCGGCCGCCTCCAGCGCTCGAACCACCGTCGTCCCGACCGCGACCACGCGCCCTCCCCGATCCCGCGTCTGGCATACGGCTTCTACTAACGCGTCGTCGACAATGATCTCTTCTGCATGCATCTCGTGGCGCTCCAGGATCTCGGACTTCATCGGTGAAAAGGTCCCCGCTCCGACGTGCAAAGTGAGTTTCGCAAGTTGGACACCTTTCGCGGCAAGCCTCTTAAACAGTGGCTCATCAAAGTGCAGACCCGCCGTTGGCGCCGCGACCGCACCTGGATGTTTTGCGTATACCGTCTGGTAGCGTTCCTTATCTGCACCATCCACTGGCCGCACGATGTAGGGCGGCAGCGGCGTTTCACCTTCGCGATGTAACAAGTCCGAGAACCGCTCATCTGCGTTGCAGGCCACAACAAAAAACAGTCCGTCCCTGCCCAGCACTCGAAGAGGCGCCCCTCCCCCGGTAGTGAGTTCCGTCCCGACACCCGGCGCCTTGCTTGCCTTGAGCTGGACCAGAGCAGTGCTTTCATCCAGTAAGCGTTCGATCAGTAATTCGAACTTGCCGCCGGTCTGCGCTTTTTGGCCATACAGGCGGGCGGGCAGCACCTTGGTCTCATTGACCACCAATAAATCGTCCGGGCGAAGGCGCTGATCAAGATCAGAGAACACGCTATCGATCAAGGCACCGTTAGCTGGCGGAACAATTAACAACCGACTCCCGGCGCGTTCGGCCAGGGGCGACTGGGCAATCAAGCCCTCCGGCAAGTCGTACTCAAAATCGGTGCTGTACTTCATCGGACTGGGAAGCGGTCGAGGTGGAGCGGATTACATGCTGGAAGACCGGATTCTATCGGGAGAAGAACCTAAGGACGAATTGTTGCGAAAGGCCTGCCTCATCCTTGAAAACCCGTATTGACAGGCGGAAATCCTTCTTTCATAATGTTTGTATTACAAACTGGTTTGTACTGAGGAACGCCATGTCGCCAGAAGAACTGAATGTGCGCAAAGCCATCGCCGACGTTGAACTCATCCGCCGGGTTCTCGATCAAGCGGAACAACATGAGTCTCCCGCACAGACCATGGAACTGTTTGGCGTCACCCTGACGGCTAACATCATTCTTCAAGGCATAGCGCTCAGTGTCTCCACACTACTGCTGCTGATCGAACTGCTGAGCCGCGGAGCCCTTACTGAGTATTTGATGCTGGGTGCAGCCTTCCCGGACATTCGCCTGGTCGGTATCGGACTCATAGCGGGCATTCTGGTGAGTCTCGTTATCCTGCTCTATTTTGTAATCTGGCGGGCTGCCCGAAACAGCGGCGAAGAGTTGAACGCTTATATCATTCGCAACTTTCGCTACGCCCGTCTTTTGTCGTACCTTTCCGACCTATTACTGAAATTCGCGGCTGTCGCCCTCGTCATGCTCGCGGGTCGCCCGGAGTGGATTCCACCGCTACTGCTTGCGTTTACGGGCGACTATCTGGTCCAGGGCCGGCTCTTTACGCTGCCGACCAAACTGGCAGTCCTGCTCGGCGCGCTCTGTATTGCGGCCGGGCTCTACCAGTTTCTGGCAGAGATCCAGACACTGCTGCCGCCGTTGATTGTCTTCACGACGGTCGCCATGATTTCAATAGGACGACTGATTCGACTGCATCGCCGGCAGGCTAACGCATCTGTTTAATGCAACGGGTGTCATGGCTTCAAGCGAACTGCTCAATGTTCACCCGGCGTTATTTGATCGGGTTCGCCTCGCGATCATGGCGCACCTGTCACTTGCCAAGGGCGCAGTCGACTTCAACACCTTGCTCGCAGAGCTTGAACTCACGCGGGGAAACCTGTCGACGCACATGAAAAAACTCGAGGACGATGGCCTGGTCATTATAAAAAAGGCCTTCATCGGCAGAAAAACCCGGACAACCTATCACTGTACAGGCAAGGGAAAGAAAGCGGTTCAGACGTATCTTTCCGCGGTAGAGACGGTTCTTAAATCCTCGTTATAGGCAAACGTAACCGGAGAACACAAAAATTCAATGAAATATCCACCCGGGGGTGGGTTAGCGGTGCACGGTGGCACCGAGACGGCGGGGGCAACCCCCGGGCACTCCTCCAGTGCCCCCGCCGAACCACCGATTCTCAGGGGAAGTGTTAAGCGAAAAACTTAAGCGGTGTGCGGCGGCATCGTTACGATGGAATCCTTCCCTTTTGTCTCCTTCCTTCAACTTCCATTGACCCGCCGCTTCCTTTTGCTGCCGAGCCCCTGGCGTGGTGCCACCCCAGGGGCTTGACCGCCCTTTAACTAGGCGGCTGATACACGTCCAGAACGGCTTTTGCTTTTTTCATGCCCTCGACGGCGGTGGGCATATCGAGCAGCTTGGTGGTTTTACCTCCTTCAATAGCACCGGTTGCAGACACCGCCAGTGCAACACCCGCCATGGAAGCATCGTCAGGCATATCCGCAACGACCACGAGGTCGTCACTCCCAAAAGCCATCCACGCCCCGATCATCGTACCCCCGTTTGCTTCAATCGCCGCTTTGGCCGGTCCAGTACGGTCCTGCGGATTGCCAACCAAAGTCTTAATTGCGGCGCCGGTATAAGACGCCTGATAAAGATAGCAAGGCATAACATTCCCCTCCTTAATTACCGCGGCCGGCCCAATGCCCACCGCAATCGAATTGGTTCGATTCCCATTTGGTTAGAGCAGCGCCTTTCAGCACTTTCTCAAAACATATACGCGCGCACCGACATCACGGCCAGGAAGGTGTGGACCATACTCCTCTGAAACCACCGCAACCTGTCCCGACTCAACGAGATCGGAAATGTAATCTGTGTACTCGGGAAAACGCAGTGTCTCATCGTTGAGGGAAAATACGATACAACCCTCCTGCGGGAGACGGGCTAGCGTCTGTGCCAGTGTTTCAGGGGGCGCATGGGTATGATGCAGAACGCCTGCCAGAACAGCATGGCGGTACCCTCGATCTGGAATTGAATCTGGCTGCGCAAGGTCGACGCGAAAAAGTTCCCGATAGCAGTCTTTTTTCCGGGCGAGCGCCAACATGCCCTCAGAACAATCGTAGCCGTCGATCTCTTTAAAACCAACCCCTTGCAATGCTTCTCCCGAGAGCCCCGTGCCGCAGCCAAGATCAAGAATGGGTGAGGAAAGCATCGGATCGGCACTCGCCAGCGCTCTCGCACATCGCCCTGCCGCCGCGTAGCCGACAGCTCTCAGATCCGCCTCATATTCTTCGGCCCAGTTGTCGTAAAGCTCAGCTGCGTCAGTGACGGCACCCTCCGTATATACCGCGTCTAACGGATTCTGTTTAATCGTCATGTCGGATCTTCCTGCTTACCAAACCTGGTAACTGCTCTTATGATACCTGCCAATACTCAAGAGTGAAAAAGACGGGCCCGTGGATTTTCCAAGTTCTGTCGTCATAGACTTACGCCCTGCAGTTCAAGCCACAAGATCGAAAGAGACTATCGACTGTGCGGAAGAAAGAAGCTGATTTCATTATTGTCGGCGCCGGCTCAGCAGGCTGTGTTCTGGCTGACAAGCTAAGCGCTGACGGAAAGTACCAGGTGATCCTGCTCGAGGCAGGTCCGTCAGACAATCGCTTCTGGATTCGCACACCGATCGGCTACGGCATCACCTACACCGATCCGAAGGTGAACTGGTGCTACTCCGCAGAGCCCGACCTGGCGATTGCAAACCGCCAGCTCTTTTGGCCTCGGGGTAAAGTGCTGGGGGGCTCCAGTTCCATTAACGCCATGGTTTATCACCGGGGCCAGGCGAAAGACTATGAAGATTGGGAACGAGCCGGCAACCCAGGGTGGGGTTACAGCAACGTCGAGCAGGTATACGAGAGCTTTGAGGAATTCTCTACGACTTCTCGCTCATGGCGAACCACAGGCTCCCACCCCCGATCAGGCAATCGGCTAACGATTCACGATGCGTCAGCAGACTATCACTCACTGAAGCATGATTTCGCCGAGGCATTTCTACAAGCAGGCTTGAATTGTCCTGACGACTTATGCCTGGAAGGCGAAGGAGTCGGTCCCTATCTGATCACGACCCGCGCGGGAAAAAGATGCTCTTCAGCCACCGCATTTTTGCATCCGGCGAGTGATCGATCGAACCTCGAAATTTTGACCAATACGACGGTAACCAAAGTCGATATCGAGCAGGGCGCAGCAATTGGCATCACAGGTCTATCGGGCAATCAGTTCATCGAAATCAAGGCAAGGAAGGAAGTCTTGCTATGCGCAGGAGCAGTCAACTCACCCCAGCTGCTGCAACTTTCCGGGATTGGACCCGGCGAACTCCTTCAGGCGCAGGGAGTTCAATTGGTTTTGGAACATCCGCATGTCGGGCGCCACCTTCAGGACCACATTGGGATCAGTTACTTCTACCGGGCGAACCGCCCCACACTAAACCGCACGCTTCGCAGTTGGCCGGGCCGGATCGGCGCCGGAATCCAGTACCTGCTCCGCCGATCGGGGCCTCTCTCCCTTAGCGTCAACCAGATCGGAGGGCTGGCCCGATCCCGAACCGGCATCGAGACAAGCGATACCCAGTTGTACTGCAATCCCGTCAGCTACCAGCCTGCCGAGGGGGAAACCCGAAAACTGACTCTGCCAGACCCCTACCCCGGATTCATCATGGGCTTTAATCCCTGTCGTCCCACCAGTGAAGGGTCCATCAAGATTTGCTCAACGGATCCTCATACTCCACCGCGGATCACCACGAACTATCTGACGACACAACAGGATCTTGACGGGGTCGTCTCAATGGCACGTCTGGTGGGTCGAATTCAGGATACAAGGGCGATTCGGGACACACTTGCCGAGCCGCCTGACCTTGATCTGACGAGTATGGCGGAGGACGACATTCTGAACGATTTCCGGCAACGCTCAACGACGGTTTACCATCCCTGTGGGACGTGCCGTATGGGAGCGGACATTCAGAATGCGGTAGTTAATGCCGATCTTAAGGTCTTCGGGATACAAGGGCTTCGCGTCGTAGACGCATCGATTTTCCCCAACATTACTTCTGCCAACACCAACGCCCCCACCATCATGGTGGCTCACGAGGCTGCTCGGCGCATTTTGAAACATCTGGATTCCTGAAGCGTCTGTGTTCCCATGTTTTGGA
>JAERSQ010000038.1 GCA_016845525.1 Pseudomonadota bacterium | reverse complement strand
TCTTGCAATGCGATTGGCCCGCCGAGTGGCATCCACCGAGCCATTCTCGGTCCAGGTTTCAAAGTTCGACCAGTCTGAAAGCAGCGGGGCATAAAACGCGGTTTCGTACCGAGCAAGCGTATGCTGGGTGCCAAAAAAGTGTCCACCAGGTTCGATCTCATCAAAAGCGGATGCAGCCAGCGTGTCTTCGTCACAGATGACGGGCTGCATCAGACTCGCGAACATCTGCAGCATCTCAACGTCGATAACAAATTTCTCCAAAGACGCCGTCAGGCCGCCTTCCAGCCAGCCGGCACCGTGCAGGAGGATATTGCACCCGCCCATAATTGCGCCCCAGCAGGACATCTGCGACTCATACGCTGACTGGGCATCGGGTGCGTTGGATGCGTTAACGTTCGAGGTCCGATAGGGCAGGCGGTATCGCCGGGCAAGTTGACCCGAAGCAAAGGCCGCCTTGACATACTCAGGTGTGCCAAATGCCGGTGCACCGGTTTTCATGTCAACATTACTCGTGAAACCGCCATACACCACCGGCGCGCCGGGTTGGACGATTTGCGCTAGCGCAATGCCGGCCAGCGCTTCGGCATTTTGTTGTGCCAGCGCGCCTGGAAGCGTTACCGGCGCCATGGCGCCCGCCAGGGTAAACGGTGTCAGGATCATCGCTTGGCGCGCTTTCGCAAAGTCAATGATGCCCGCGCACATCAGGTCATCGAGTTGTAACGGAGAGTTCGCATTCACCACGGTATAGCAGTGCACCTTCGATTCAAAGGCCTGACGGTCCATGCCGTAAGCCATCCGGAGAATCTCAAGAGAATCCGCAACCGCTTCCCGGCCGCGGGAGTAGATGAAGGTCGGCTTATCGGTCAGGGTGACCACCGACCGGGTCATATGAAGATGTCGGACGTTCGTTGGCAGATCCTGCGGCTCAACCATGGGTGTCGTGAGATGGATCACATCGTAGCTTTGCGCCATCCGTAGCAGGTCACGGAATGCGTCGTGTGTCCCCGCCCGCCGCCCGTTCTCAAGATCAGAGTAATGCGGTGGACCGCCAACGGTAGCAAAGACCAGATTGTTGTCACCGACCTCAAACCATCGGTTCGGCGAACGCCCATGCATGGTAAACGTGGGCGGCGCGGGCATGACTGTCTGAAGCAGCAAGTCAGGGTCAAAGCGCACCATTAGCGTGTCTTCGTTAACGTCAAAGCCACCGTCGCGATAGTGTCTTCGAGCTTCTTCGCTCAGTACCTTAATGCCTTTATCACGCAGCAGATTGAGCGAGGTCAGGTGAATCGCCTCAATTTCATCTTCGCTGAACTGTGCAATCGGCGGATAGGGGTTTTTTAGTCGCAGCCAGGAGTCGCCCGGCTGCAGCGCTGGGCGTGACTCACTACGACGGGGCCGTTTGCGATTTCGTGCCATGGTGATGCTTGAGTGCTGAGGTGATCTTTGAGGTGGGGGCAGACTACCCTCGGATCCTGGCGCCTTGAGGATCCCAGGCAGGCTCGGTCAGGGTATGCGCGCCGCGGCGTTTGCCAACGACATCCACCATCAATGCACCGTTCCCCTCATCAACGTCGGCATCGAGCAGGCCCATTGCGAGACTCTTGGAGGTATGGTGCCCGTAGCCGCCTGACGTCACAAAGCCGACACGCTTGTCGTTCTGCCAGATGGGCTCATACCCTGAGGCATCGGCGTCGTCGGCATCAATCTCAAGGGTAACCAGCCGTTGCCTCACGCTCCCGTCAGATTGCTCCTTGGCCGCCGCCTCATGACCGATAAAGTCATCACGGGACCAGTCAATCCATCGATCCATGCCGGTCATGCCCGGAGTGCGATCCTGGGTGAATTCCGCGCTCCAGATGCCAAAACTCTTCTCCAGTCGCAATGCGTTCATGGCGTAGAACCCGAACTCTTTTATCCCTTGTCCGGCGCCGGCTTCCAGCAGAATGTCTCGCAGGGTGATGTGTTCAGCGGCACTGCAGTTGATTTCGTAGCCGAGCTCACCGCAAACCGATAGTCGTGCAACCCGCGCACGGATCAGGCCCACATCCATCGTCGCGCATCCCATGAAGGGCAGGTCTGCATCAACGTCCTGATGGGTCAGCACGGAAAGCACCTCCCGGGATTTCGGACCCGCTAACCCAAAACCGACCATCGCGTCAGAGACATCGCGTACGTCGACGCCATCACGACGATGATCATCAAACCACCGCATGTGCCAGCTGCGAAGGTAGTAAGACCCCATGATCCACCAACGGTCATCGCCCCAGTTGAACAGGGTGAGATCACCCTTGAGGCGACCGCTCGGAGCGAGCATGGGGGCGAGTCTCGCCCGTCCCGGGGCTGGCAAACGGCCTGCCATGACATGGCTTAGCCAAGCCTGCGCATTCGGTCCGGTAACCTCGAATCGTGAGAAACCACTGATATCCAAAAGCCCCACGCCTTCGCGGACCGCTGCGCACTCCTTTGCGACCCGTTCAAAGGCGTTTGACCGCCGCAGCGTCGGGGTCTCAGAAAAACCTGGTTCGGCAAACATGAGAGGCACTTCAAGACCCCAGCTCGAGCCCCACTGGGCACCGGCTGCATCCATAGCCGTCCAGGCGGGGGCTTTCTTCAAGGGGCGGCCGGCAGGGAGTTGCTCGTTCGGATAGGTCATCACAAACCGGCGCGAATAAAACTGACCGGTGGTCTGCTTGATGTATTCGCGGTTGGAGGTGAATTCTCCGTAACGCGCAATATCCATAGGCCAGGCATCCGCCTCGGTCTCGCCATGGATCATCCACTCAGCGAGCGTCTTGCCGACGCCGCCCCCCTGCAGGAAGCCAGCCATCACGCCGCAGGCCAGCCAGTAATTTGGCACGGCACTGGTTGGCCCCACCAGAGGATTCCCATCCGGAGAAAATGTGAATGCACCATTGACCCAGTTCTTGATGCCCACTTCATTCAATACGGGATAGCGCGAAAAACCCATTTCGAGTTCATCTGAGATGCGGTCGATATCCTCCTGAATCAGTTCGATTCCGTAATCCCAGGGGGCGCCGTCCATATTCCAATGCTTGTGGTTGATTTCGTAAATCCCCACCAGGATGCCTTTTTGGTATTGACGCATATAAGTGAAGCCTTCAAGATCAACCGTCATCGGCAGCTCAAAATCAAGATCGGCGACTTCCGGAATCGTGTCGGTCAGAAGATAGTGATGTTCAAGCGGTGATAGCGGCAGATCCAGTCCTACCATCCGACCGACCTGCTTAGCCCACAGTCCGCCGGCGTTCACGACATGTTCGGC
>JAERSQ010000037.1 GCA_016845525.1 Pseudomonadota bacterium | reverse complement strand
ATCGAAAAAGTCACTGTGCTACCTCACCTGCACCCTCACCCTCGCCAGCTGCCTGTTGACCCTGCAGTCCAAAGAATGAGTCATCAGGGTACGGCTCAAGAATCTCCATGGTTCCTTCGCGGAGGCGTGCAACGTGCGTCGGTTTACCGGCCACGATACGGCGGTAAAAACGGGAGGGTACTGCGGGCGGCATGATGGCAAAGGCATCAGCCGCACGGTAGTCAGCGATCAGCATCCGGCGGTTCCGATCTTGTGACCGATTGGGTCCACCGCCGTGCAGTGTCCATATATCCATCAGACAAACGTCGCCGGCCTTGCCGACGAGGCTATCGGCCCTGCCGTCAAACTCATCAAACAGCGCCGGATCTGTTGAGCCAATAAACTTGCCGTCATCAAAATGGGTGTATCTTTCGCGGTGCGAACCGGGCACCAGTCGCGCGCAACCGTTGCCTTCATCCATATCATCGAGGAAGAGCAGTACCGTAATCCCATCGTCGTTGGTGTGAGGATCAAACGGATGGTCGGCATGATATTCGACCCGAGTCCCCGCCCCGGGAAACTTGTTGTTGAGCTTGCAATGGTGAAAGAAGACGTTGGGCCCAATCAGGTCTGAAACCACTTGCGGCAGGTCTCCCTCGAAAAGCAGCTTTTGATAAATCTCGGAGATGTCGGTCGGATTCGCGACTCGACGCAGGCGGGGATGGGCAGCGGTGTGCCCTTTTTCCAGATCGAAACGGGCCTTGCCATCGGGAGTATCAAAACCGTAATTGGCGTCGTGCTGACGACTCTCCTCCACCCACTCCTGCAGCTGCGAAAGCAGATCACCACGCACCGCTTCAGACACCAGTCCGCGCAGCACGAGATAGCCCTGGTGCTTAAACTCTGAAATCTGGGTTTCGCTCAACATACCTTTTACCTCCTCTGTTACCTCTATTGCCTCTGTTGCCTCTATCACTCCTACTCCATGTAATCCAAGACCCCGACCTCAGGACCTTAATCCGGAATCACAGCAGTCACTTCAATCTCGACAACCCACTCCGGTCTTGCGAGCGCTGGTACAACCAGGCCGGTTGAACAGGGAAACACGCCTTTCAGCCATTTACCCATCTCCTGGTAGACCGCATCGCGGTAGCGAATATCGGTGAGATAAACCACGATCCTGCAGATATGCCCCAGTTCACTTCCCGCCTCCTGCAACAGCATCTGGATATTTTCCATTGCCTTGGCGGTTTGTGCACCAGCATCACCCACATGCAACGACTCACGGGTATCCAGGTCCTGAGCCACCTGACCTCGCAGAAACACCCAGGTTCCCCGGGCCACCACTGCCTGGCAAAGATCATTATCCAACTGCTGCTCAGGATAAGTTTCCCGGGTATTGAACGGCCGAATACGCTCATGAATCATCTCCAATCCTCCTTACAATCAATCGTGACGCCTGTGTTATCGCGAGGAGACATGGTCAAGAGACCGTCCCCTGATACTCCCAAATCACGCCCGCCGCTTATGACCCAGATTTTGGCTTAGCGGAGAAATCGGCAGTTACCCTATCAGACAAGTCGGCAGAGCGTCTAACGAAATCCAGCGTATCTTCCCAGTCAAAATTCCGATAAACCGCGCCCAAATGCGCGAAGGGAGGGGCCTGGGCAAACAACTGAAAAGTCAATCGGTGCCCGGCGTAATCCGAGTTCAGCAGATCCCGAGCGTAAGCCAGTAGTTTACGACGATCCTCAGCCCGCCAGTTCTCATTAACGGAATAATATTTCTCCAGCCAAGGGCCGCTCTCCTGATCCTCAAAACAGGCGAGATCCGGCGTGACACAGATCTGACCGCCGCACAACTCACGTGCCAGATGCATCATGGCCGGAAGGTTGGCGCACGCATGAACCCGGCCTGTGAAGAGCAACGACTGGTTGGGCATCAAAAGGTCGCTGGGACTTTTCTCCGCAAGCGCAATGGCTGCTGTGAGGTGCGCATGAATCCCCTCGCGATACACCGCCAGCTGAGCCAGCTTTTCCTGAACGGCCTGCTGTTTGTCCAGGCCCGTCTGTTTAACATTGAACAATGCCGCCCCGATCATCATGTCCGCGTATTTGAGAATGCGCTGGACAAATGCAAAGGCCGAATAGCGGTGCAGCGTGGCCCGGATAAAGGCCGCCGCCTTGGTATGGCGGTAGAACAGCACGTTCTCCCAGGGAATCAGGACGTTGTCGAAGATGACCAGCGCATCAATCTCGTCAAAGCGGTTTGACAGCGGATAGTCCTCTTTGGGCGCCCGTCCGGAAAAGCCCGTTCGGCAGATCATCCGGATACCGGGAGATCCAAGATCACAGATGAAGCCCACCGCGTAATCTGAATAGGCTTCATTACCCCAGTTGGCAATGGTGGGCTTGGTGAATGCCTGGTTGGCGTAAGGTGCTGCAGTCTCAAATTTGGCGCCACGAACGACGATGCCCTCGTCGGTTTCCTTGACCACGTGCAGCAGCATATCTGGATCCTGATCCTGGGGTGCCTTGGACCGGTCACCCTTGGGATCCGTATTGGCGGACACGTGGAACGGGTCGTGATCAATAACCCGATGAATATGATTGGCGATATTCTGGGAAAACTGAGGATCGACCTGGTTGAGTACGTCCTGGCCATCATAAAGCGACCACATCTCGCCCACCGTTTCATCTCCCACCCGGGTTACGACCCCGCCGATATCCTCAAAGACCGCATCCGTCGACTTTCGCTTATCTAGCCAATCCTCCTGCGTATACGGTAGCTTCAACCCCACCGAAAACGGCTCATCTTTTTCGTCGTGATAAGTCATGGCAGGTGCGGTGGCCGCATCATGCTGCATGTCATAGATGCGTGCGCGTATATCCACCAGTGGCTTGAACATCGGGTGCGTGGCGACGTCGGGCACTTTCTCGCCGTTCATGAACACCACCCGGCCATCGCGAATCGAATCGCGGTACTCCTCTCCCGTTCTAATCATGACTTCCTTCCTATGTTAAAGGGGCTATCGACGGTAAACGCCAGGACGCTTGCCGACACAACACCACCGCATCATCGCGATCCCGCAAAAATTGTAAAATATAGTTTTGGAATGAATTAGATAGATTTTTTTTATGTCGTTTTCGCTTCGGCAGTTGCGTCACTTTATCTCTATCGCG
Organism: Pseudomonadota bacterium; assembly: GCA_016845525.1. Classification (GTDB taxonomy): domain Bacteria; phylum Pseudomonadota; class Gammaproteobacteria; order Arenicellales; family UBA868; genus UBA868. Next base: position 37,106 of record JAERSQ010000037.1, on the reverse strand, counting down.
GAGCATCAGAATATCTCCAGCGCCGCCAGGGAACTCTTTCTCTCACAGCCCGCCCTGTCGACATCGATTGTGCAGCTCGAGGAAGAACTCGGCCTGCAGTTACTGATTCGCCATCATGCCAGGGGTGTTTCTCTTACCCCGGCCGGGAATACTTTTCTGGCCCAGGCACGGTCTCTGGTGGCTCACGCCGAAGAAGTCGCGAGTACCGGCCGGGCGTTGGGCGAGTCGGCTCAAGGGGTTCTCGAAGTGGGGTGTTTCTGGACGCTGTCACCGTTTTTTCTTCCCGCTCTTCTGGTGCTCGCACGGGAACGCCATCCGGAGCTTGAGATCAAAGTCAGTGAGGGGCCTCTCAACGAACTTCAGAAGTTGCTGCATAACGGCAATATCGAAATGGCACTGCTTTACGATATCGACCTCGACCCGACGCTTGCACGGCTGCCGCTGGCAACCGTAAAGCCGCACGTCCTGGTTCCCGCCTCCCACCCGCTGGCAAACCGGGCAAGCCTGTCTTTGAAGTCTCTGAGGGATGAACCCTTCATTCTGCTCGACCTGCCCCATAGCCGCGACTACTTTCTAGGATTCTTTGGCAAGCTGGGCTTTCAGCCGAGGGTGCGCCATCGGAGCCAGTCTTTCGAACTGGTGCGCGGTCTCGTCGCGAACGGCGAGGGCTACAGCATCCTGAACCTGCAGCCGGCCTCACAACAGACGTACGACGGCGGAAAGGTGAAGTGCCTGCCGATCAGGGAAAAAATGCCATCGCTATCGGTGGTACTGGGTCATCCTGCGGGTCTGCGTCAAACCGGTCGGGCCCAGGCCTTTATGCGCTGTTGCCAGGAGTACTTCAAGACGACTGCGCAGAGCCAAAGCGTCTAACGAGTGACAATGACACTGCGACGGCATATCCCACGCCAATCGCAAACACGACCGTTCCCACACCCACCGTCCCTCCCAATAGCCATCCGCAACACAGCACGGTCACCTCGAGCCCGGCCCTGACCCAGCCGATGGGTTTTTGGGTGATGCGCTGCAACCCGGTCATCAGTCCGTCGCGCGGGCCCGGGCCGAGATTGGCTGTCAAATAAAGTCCACTGCCAACACCAATTAAGATCACTCCCATGACGAGCTGCAGATAGCGAATCACCGAGCCGTCAGGAAGCGTCAACAACGGCGTCATGACATCGATTGCAACGGCAATCAAAACTGCATTGGATAGCGTACCGAACCCGGGAACCTCCCTCAGCGGTATCCAGAGGACAAGGACCGAAACGCTGACGACAAACGTTGAAAATCCAACGCTCCAACCCGACTGTACTGAGATGCCCTGCGCGAGTACGGTCCATGGACTGACGCCCAGGCCCGCCGCAATGAACATGGCCTCTCCGGTGCCAAAAAGCCAGAGTCCGGCAAAAAGCGCTGCCGCCGTATACCACCTGGGCTTAAAGGTGAGCGGCACATCGGCGCTCCAAATCGTCGTCGGGACGCTATGCGCCGGACGCAGCAGGCGCCGCCACCCGGCTAAGCCCATACACCCTCGCCCTGAATCGTGGGGACCACCATGACTACGCCCGGCTGCCCAAGACCGACTGAACCTCTCGAATCGCCCGCTCACCCGTCATCCGGGCGCCATGACACGTACAGAAATGATCCGTTGACGTTGCCTCTCCACAAAAGAACAGCCGGTCTGCCAACGGTTTGGCCAGCACTCCCCTCTGATGGAACTGGCCTGGCATGCTGGTCGAATAGGCGCCCCTGACAAACGGATTTCCTCGCCAGGCAGACTGGCGATCCGACTTCACTTTAGAGCGAACGTCATTCCCGAACACGTAACACAAGGCATCCGTCACGGCCTCTCGTGACGCCTCAGTCCCGGCCCGCTCAAGCCAATCCGCGTATCTACCGGCGACAATCCCGATAGCGCAGTTAAATCCATACGCACCCAGGCTGATCTGGATGGGTGGATGCCCGGTTCGCTCGACGACCACCCGCTCCGTGACGTCATCAGGAAACACCTTTCGATCTATCTCGAGACGAATCCGGTTGTAGTTGCCAAGCGGAAGCGCCCAAATGGCCTCCTGTTTCTCCGTGGGCAGCTCCGGCACAAACCGGATGTCTCCCGAGGCCAGGACGCCGGCCGAAACGGCAATCACCGCACACTTCGCTTTAATCTGCCCTTTGGCGGTCTCGACAAGAACGCCTGGACCCTGCCAATGCACGCTAGTCGCGGCTGTGTTCAGGGAGACCGCTACGGCCGCTCCCCATTGACTGACCAAAGCACCGTAGCCGTCAACCACAGGCCAGTTCTCTTCGGTGTCGTTGTAACTGACGAGATCCCCTATCGAGATCTGATCCACATCCGATGAGGTGTTCAGCGTATCGTAAAAATCGAGCACCTCAGTCCATGGCCCATCGCGGTCAACAGTATCGAACACCGATTGGTCCAGACCCTGCGACCAGGCAGCCGCGACGCTCTTTTGGCGCTCATCCATCGATCTGAACGCGGCCGCGACCTCGCCATCTGCCACCCAGGCGCCCTGTCTGAAAAAGCCGGAACGGCCATACCCCTCGCGACGCTCGTAGCGCACGCCAAGCGCATCTGCCGTTTCGACAAAGGGATTCAGGCTGGCCGAGTGCATCCAGTGACAACCGAGATCAAAAGGGGCGCCGTCGGCCATGATCTCGGTATGGGCACGACCCCCCGCACGGGAATCCGCTTCCAACACAACCGAAGTCAGCCCGTTCTCACCGAGCGCGCGACCCGCGGCCAGGCCCGCCGCGCCGGCGCCAATAACCACCACATCGACTGTGCTGCTCATGAGCGCTGATGCAGAGCAGGGGTCAGGCGGCCCGCCTGGACCACCATCCGGGCCGGTGCCACCCCGATCGGATAACAAAGATGCGCCAGTGTCTCCACATCAAAGACCGCAAAATCGGCCCGGCGGCCAGGCTGCAGCACGCCTCGGTCAGACAAACCAAGGGCTTTCGCTGCATGAATGGTGACACCGGCAACCGCCTCGCGGGGCGTTAATCCAAACATGACACAGGCCATGTTGAGCACCAGCAGGAGTGAATCAACCGGAGAACTACCGGGGTTGTAGTCCGTCGCCAGGGCGATCGGGACCTGATGCTTGCGAAATAGCGCCACGGGCGGACATTGTTTTTCTTTCAAAAAGTAAAACGCTCCCGGGAGCAGCACCGCAACGGTACCTGATTCTGCGAGCGCCTTAACTCCTGCTTCATCGGTGTACTCCAGGTGATCTGCCGACAGGGCCCCAAACTCCGCAGCCAGCGCAGCGCCTCCACCATTGGTCAGTTGATCTGCATGAAGACGTACCGGCAGGCCCAACTCGCGCGCTTTTTCAAAAACCTGGCGGACCTGCTGGCTGCTAAAGGCAATGTTTTCGCAGAAGGCATCGACGCTGTCTGCCAGGCCTTGTCTTGCAACAGAGGGCAGCATCTCCTCACAAACCAACTGAATGTAATCGTCACTCCTTTCGTGAAATTCTTCCGGAATCGCATGCGCTCCCAGGAATGTCGTATGGATCGACACCGGCAGCCGCTCAGACAGCGAACGCGCTGCCGAAAGCATTTTCTCTTCGTCCTCAACGGAGAGGCCGTAGCCGCTTTTAACCTCAAGCGTTGTCACACCGTTAGCGCACATGCGGGATGCGCGGCCCAGGGCCAAAGAAGCGAGTTCCTGTTGGGCGGTCTGTCGGGTCGCGGCAACGGTTGACCTGATTCCCCCGCCCTGCCTTGCGATTTCCTGATAACTGACACCCTCAAGACGCTGCTCGAATTCGCGCGATCGGTCTCCGCCGTAGACCAGGTGGGTATGGCAGTCAATCAGACCCGGCAATAGCAGGCCGCCGCCGCAATCGACGACCTCCTCTACTTGCTTATCAGCAAGCGGGGCATGGGAAAGGACGGCTTCCCTTCTGCCGACTGCGAGAATGCTCTCCCCGTCTGTCAGCAACGCCCCGTCATCAATAACTTCCGTCCCGGGGATGGCATCTGCCATAGGGATCATTCTGGCGTTTTCCCAAAGTTTCACGTGCAGTTACCTCAGATTAAATCCGGAAAGAACTCGCGCAGAACGAGTTCATGCATGACCTCAAAGTCCCGGCCGGGAGACCGATCCTGGTCCAGAGGAGCGATGTGCTCTCGCACCAGGTCATGGAAGCCGGTCACCCCCTGGCCATAATGGGCCTGCCGCTGATCCAGGGCAATGCAGCCTGCCATTGCCTCGTAGGACAGTACCGCAGTCCCGTACCGCACAATCTCCAGCAGGCGTTGAATCACGGGCAAGGCCATCGACATATAGTCCTCCTGGCCCCCAGAGGTCTCGGACGTCATCAAGGAAAGAGGCTGCGCCGCCATACGGACACGCGCCACAAGATCGATACAGGCTTTGTGCGCCACCACCATCCCGGCGTCCAATCCTGGTCGGGGAGCCAGCTGAGGGTTAAGGCCGGTTTGGTTTTCATCCATCATCCGGTGCAATCGGCGCTCACTGAGACAAACGACGTGCGATGTGGCGATAGCGAGGTATTCGATCAAATTGACCAGCAACTGGTTGTGGAAACTCCCCACCGACAACAATCTTGCCTGCCCTTCGCCATCGTCTTCCACCAGCATGGGATTTCCTGAGAAGGTACTGATCGTCTGCTCTATGCCGGACCTGACCTGATCGAGTGCATCAACCTGTGCCCCGTGCACCTGAGGAATGATGCGCAGAGAGATCGCGGCCTGCAGCTTGTACGGTGTCACCCTACTGCCCTCAAGCAGTTGGTTAAGACGCTCAATCACCTTTCCCACTCCGGCCCCGTTCGATCGGGCGAGAGCGGGATGGATTGCATCCTTGGGAACAGCCAATGCTTCGAGGGAGACGGCCGCCGCCAGCGTCGCGAATTCCTGCAGGGCACTGACCTGCCGATGGGCATAGATCGCATACGCCGGCAGAGCCGTAATCCCGTTGATCAGCGCCAGGCCTTCTTTTGACCCGGGCGAATACGGAGCCGCCCCACGTGCCGCCAAAGCCGCCGCTGCGGCAACAGGTTCGCCATCTGGGTCGAGCACCCTTCCCTCTCCAATCAGTGTCTGGAAACAGTGGGCATTGGGTGTTCCGTCGGCAGCGAATCCATGCCCAAGCGCGGGCACAAAGGGATCGAAGTCGTCATTCAGTCGCGCGGCAATGAATTGACACAGTTCGGCGCTGACCCCATCCTGGCCTGAAAGAAAGTTTGCCAACCGAACCATCATCATTGCGCGCACCACCGGCCGGGGCAGTGGCTCCCCAAACGCCGCTGCCCGCGCAAGCAGGATGTTGCGGGAAATCGCATCACGCGCTTCTGTAGAAAGATCCGTCGTGCTCAACCTGCCGAGACCGGTTGTGACGCCGTAACAGGGCGCCCCCGCATCGATCAGTTCATTGAATATCTCGCGCCCCCGCTCAACGCTGGCGAGCAGTTCAGGGGCAATATCGAGTCGGACCCCCTCGTACGCCACTGCCGTGATGGCATCCCAATTAAGGTCTTCTGGCGCCTTAAGCGTAATCATGTGTAATCCAGCACCGTACCGATATCAAGACGCTTGGCCTTTTCCAGCATGGCCCAACCCAAGGCAATATCTGACGTGGACAATCCACGATGCCAGAACAGGATGGTCTCGCTATCATTTTCACGACCGGCCAGCTCCCCTGCGCAGATGGATCCAATCTCGCCATGGATCGTTTCGCGCGTTACCTTTCCTCCATCAACGTGACGGCGCAGGCAGCCAAAGGGTCCGATCAGGCATTGCTCCCAATGGTCCACCACAATCTTGTCCATGACGTCCGTGAAATTGTCCTCGACAGTACTCTGAGTGCCGTAAGGGATCACCAGCGCTCCCGGCCGAACCCATTCCGTACGAAACAGCGGCTCGGGGGCTTCAAGCCGCGAAGCCTCTATCATGACGTCGGCACCCTCGAGACAACTTTGCCAATCATCTGTCACAGTGACGGACTTGCCGAGTTCGTCTGACAAACGTTGACCGAAACTGTCCCGACTCTCAGGACGCCGGGAGTGAACGCGAATTTGCTCGAAATCGAAAAGATGATCAAGGAGTTTGACGTTCCAGAAGGAACTGCCGCGCGCCCCGATATGACCAAGCACCTTTGGCTCTGAAGGCGCGAGATATTTTGCTCCCACGGCGGTCATAGCGCCGGTACGCATGTCGGTGATCGCAGTCGCATCAATAACGGCTCGAGGTACACCGGTGCGGGCATCCATCAGAGTCAGCATGCCAAACTCTGATGGGTAGCCGAGTTTGTAGTTGTCGATGAAATCACCAACCACCTTTATTCCCGCAATACCGATCGGTGCGATATAGCCGCGCAGCACGTTGAAATGTCCCCGAAAAGCCGGGTCGGGCCGCAGGTGCATGCGGGGCTCGATAACCGTTTCTCCCCGACCCTGTGCTGCAAGGGACTCTTCCTGGGCCTGGATGATTTCGTCAGCCGTCATCGCCAGAGCTTCGACGTCACGGGCATTCAAATAGTGCAGCGTGAGATGTTCCATGGGAACTCCAGAATCAAACGAAGTGTGTCGCAGTCACCTACTGCGCACTTTGGCTTCGCGGGAAAATCACGGGGAACTGATCTCCGCCGAACGGTGTCCCGTGTTCATACGTCAGACCGGGAAAAAATGGCGAAGTCTTGCCTGGTCTTTGAACAAACCGGGCATCATCCCCCACCCACCGGATTGAGGTTACCCGGCGGCGCTGACTTGATTGATTCGCGGCAGCACCATGCAGCGTTCTGAAGTTGAACGCGATCGCGTCGCCTGGTTCCGTTGCCCAACGGCGTATATCCAAACTGTCGCGATCCGTTTCCACGTCCGGCACCGTATCGGATTCATCCGCCGAATACAGATCCGTGCCATCAAAACGGGTTGGCTTGAAGTCGACTCCCCACCGATGTGAACCCGCCACATACTCGACGGTGCGGTCAGCGGGGACCGGATCCACCGGGACCCAGAAACTTACCGATTGGGCGCCATCAACGATGTAATAGGGTTGGTCATGGTGCCAAGGCGTCTTAACCGAGTTACCGGGCTCCTTGACCAGGACATGATCGTGGAAAACACGTGCCGTATCCGAGCGCATCAGTTGCGCTGCGATCTCCGCCATCGGAGACTCAACCACCAAAGCACGATAGCCCGAAAAATCTGCCCAAACGCAGTAATCCTGAAAAAATTCGCAGCCCTCACCTTCTTCGGGCCGATAGGTGCGCTCCCGCCAACTCGGGTTACGCTTGTTCTCTTCAATGGCCTGCTGCACACCCGCTACCCAGGGCGTGAAAACATCCCGGAGCACCACGACCCCATCAGCCTGGAAAACCTCAATCAGGTCATCGGAGATCAGATTTGGGCTCATCTTTTCCATCTCTATTTTGATGTCTTGGTATTCTGTTTACAGGCAATCCAGAGACTTAGTGCTCCATCGCAGTGCAGCGGTACAGCAGCCGTCGATGACCCGAGAAATCATTAATGGGATAGTGAAGCGTAAACCGGTTATCCCACATTACCAACTGACCCTCGGTCCAGGAGATGCGGGCAGTAAATTCACAGCGGGTCATGTGTTCATCCAGGAACCTCAACAGCGGCTCACTTTCTTCTTTTGTCATCCCGACAAAGCGTGTGGCGAACATGCGATTGAGATAGATGCCCTCCTCACCTGTCTCAGGATGACACCGCACAACCGGATGCACCGCCGTTTCTGATGGATGATCCGGCGCATCGGGGCCGGAATAGCTATGCACGGCCTCAAGTTTTCGCAGAAGCTGCTGCATGCCGGAACTCAGTGCGGAGAAGGCGGCTACCGTACTGGCAAAGAGCGTATCACCCCCAACGGGCGGAAGTTGCTTCGCGTGCAGCGCGGACAGATAGCCGGCGGGCTTTCGGAACGTGACATCCGCATGCCAGCAGACCCCTCCGAACAGCCGATCGCCCTCTGGCTCTTTCAGCATCTGCAGCACCTCCGGAACCTCATCCACCGGCATCACGCCATCATCGGCGTGGTGCACAAAAAGGGGTCCAAACTGGCGGACAAATCTCCGCAACGCCTGCGCTGAAGCTTCCTGGGGCTCAAACACCAGCACAAGATACTTATCGAACGCTTCTTTGATGATTCGAATCGACGCGGGGTCCGACTCGCCCGATTCCACTGTCCACGGGAGATTCTCAATAAACGCCCCGAACACTGGCGTAATCGGTCTTATCTGCACCGCCTTGTCAGTCGCGCCATCAGCCGTCGCCAAGGGGTCCACAGCCGGACTTATTGTCTGAGTCACCGGTGTCATTTATTCTCCCACTAGGATTGTGCAAGCGTGGATGCAGATACGCAGGCACAGCCCACACTTTGCAATGCGCGCCTCATCATGCCGCACCAGTATAGGCGCCGACACAAAACAAGCAAACAGGAAATCATGCGTACTTCAGGCCCGCGACTCAACTCTGTCCGTTGTGCAACCGCTCTGACCGTCTTCGGTTGGAAAAATAACTGCGTCATCGAGTTCGATACATCGGGACGGATACAAAGTCTCCGGGAAGATAGCGAGGCGGATGTTGATCTGAATCTTAAGGGTACGGTTATTGCGGGAATACCCAACCTGCATTCGCACGCGCATCAGAAAGTCATCACGGGACTGACAGAGCATCGAATTGCGGGTCAGGATGATTTCTGGGGGTGGCGCGAACTTATGTATCGCGCGAACGCACGGCTTGATCCGGAGCAACTACAGACGATTGCTCGATATCTGTACATCGACATGCTGCAAAAAGGATATACCTCGGTTGCAGAATTTCACTACCTGCATCATCAACCAGACGGCACACCCTATGCCGACCGTAGCGAGATGTCGGCGCAACTTCTGGAGGCTGCCTCCGAAGCCGGGATTGCTATCACGCTTTTGCCCGTACTGTACTGCCGCGGCGGCTTTAACGATGAACCGGTACAAAACGCCCAGCATCGATTCTTCAATAACCTGGAAGACTATCTGGCGCTTCTCGAGAGTTGTCATTCGCTTTGCGCACAGGACCCAGACAGATTCCTGGGTTTCGCGGCTCACTCCCTTCGGGCTGTTTCCCCTTCAGTCATGTCGTCAACCATCGAGGCGGCGGGAAAACTGCTCGAAAGCGCCCCGATCCATATCCATGTTGCTGAGCAGATGCGTGAAGTCAATGACTGCGTCGAAATAAACGGGGCAAGACCGGTGGCCTGGCTGTATGACCAATGTGATGTGACTGATCGCTGGTGCCTTATCCATGCCACGCATGTCGACCCTCACGAGCAAAAACTGCTTGCGCAAAGCGGCGCAATCGTTGGGCTTTGCCCGACGACGGAAGCCAATCTGGGCGATGGCATCTTTCCTGCAGCGGAATTGATGGCGAACAATGGGTTTCTGGGCGTGGGCTCGGACAGTCAGGTCTGTACGTCCCCGGCAGAGGAACTGCGCCTGCTCGAATACAGCCAACGATTCAGTCTGCGGCGCCGTACGGTGCTGGTGCCGGACGACGCCGGCAGCAATGGCCGGGCATTAACCACCGCCGCAACGATCGGGGGGAACCGCGCTCGGGGTGAGCGCCTCGCCGGCCTGCAGCCCGGTGCTCGGGGAGATCTTGTTGAAATCGGATCAGATCACGTCGAGTTCGCTGGCCGCTCACCGGATCAGATTCTCGATACCTGGATTTTTTCAGGACCCGATAACCCCGTACAAAACGTGGTTGCCGGGGGAAGGCATGTTGTTCATGATGGCGTCCATCCTTCGATGGAGAGCGCATCGCGCGCATACCGCGACATGGTGAATGCTCTCGACCTGAGCTAACCGATCCGCTTTGCGCAACGTCAACAGGGGAGCCGACTATCGTGCAGACAGTTAATTTGATTCCGGGTCAACTGACACTGGATCAACTCCGGCAGATTGGGGCCGCGCCGGTTGAGGTATCGCTTCCTGAAGATGCCTGGCAGCAGGTTCGTCACAGTCACGACTCCCTTAAGGCGGTTGTGCAGCGGGGCGCGCCGGCCTATGGCATCAACACCGGCTTTGGCAAACTCGCGAAGACCCAGGTGGATAATGCCGATCTGTCGACGCTGCAGCATAACCTTATCCGCTCCCATGCTGCCGGCGTAGGACAGCCGCTTGAGCTCGGGATCACCCGACTGATCATGGTTCTGAAACTCTTGAGCCTCGCCCGGGGATATTCTGGTGTCCGGCCGGAGGTGATCGAGCATTTCATTTCAATGCTGTCGCATGACATCCTGCCCGTGATTCCGGAAAAAGGATCCGTGGGCGCGTCGGGAGATCTCGCGCCGCTCGCCCACCTATCTCTCGCACTGATCGGCGAGGGAGAAGTCTTTTTCCGGGGTGAACGGCTTTCGGCGGCAAGAGCATTGCAATCCATAGGATTAAATGCACTTGTCCTGGAGGCCAAGGAAGGGCTTGCGCTGCTGAACGGCACGCAGGTGTCCGCGGCGCTCGCGATTGGGGGTCTATTTGCCGCCGAACACAATCTCGCCAACGCCATTGTGGTTGGAGCCATGTCGGTGGATGCGGCACTCGGCAGTTATGTGCCTTTCGATGCTCGCATTCACGAGGCCCGTGGGCAGTCGGGGCAGACCCGGGTGGCAAAAATGTATCGCGCACTGCTCAACGACAGCGAACTCAATCAGTCACACGCCAACTGCGATCGGGTCCAGGATCCCTACTGCCTTCGCTGCCAGCCGCAGGTGCTGGGCGCCTGTCTCGATCAACTCGAGCATGGCGCACAAATTCTGTTACGCGAAGCTAACGCCGTTTCCGACAACCCGATATTGTGTCCAAAAACAGGCGAGGTCCTGTCGGGTGGAAACTTTCACGCAGAACCCGTGGCATTGGTGGCCGACAATATTGCCCTTGCCATTGCTGAGACCGGCAGCCTGTCTGAGCGACGAATCGCCATGCTGATCGATGCGAGCATCAGTGAACTGCCGCCCTTTCTGACTCGAAACGCGGGACTGGAATCGGGCTTCATGGTGGCGCACGTGACCGCGGCGGCTCTGGCATCGGAAAACAAGAGCCTTGCCCACCCCGCCAGTGTGGACAGTCTTCCGACATCGGCAAACCAGGAGGATCACGTCAGTATGGCGACCTTTGCCGCGCGGCGACTCCACGACATGAACGAGAACACCCTGCAGATACTGGCCGTCGAATATCTTGCCGCCTCTCAAGGGATTTCCCTGCGCCGACCCCTATCCTCTTCAACTGACGTTGAGTCAGCACACAAACTGCTCCGCGCCCACGTGCCGGAATACACCCAAGACAGAGTGTTCTATCCCGATATCGAAAAAGCGGCCTCGATCATCAGACAAGGCCAGCTGGTAGCGCTTCTACCCAAACAACCGCTGGACACGAATACATCGAAGGATTAACGCGAGTAAATATGAGGCCTTTATGAATCGAATTCTCAGCATTGCCCAGATCGGTCATCCCGTCCTGCGCGAACCGACAGCCGAACTCAGCCCCGAGGCGCTCCAAAGCGCCGAGGTTCAGCAATTCATCGATGATCTGATTGCAACCATGCGTGCGGCCAATGGTGCGGGGCTTGCCGCCAACCAGGTGTATCAATCGCTTCGTATCTGTGCGATCGAGGTGCGCGACAACCCGCGCTATCCCTATCGTCCGAATATTCCCCTCACGGTTCTGGTGAATCCCGTGCTGACGCCCGTTGGGGCCGATCTGTTTGAGAATTACGAGGGCTGCCTCAGCGTGCCCAACCTACGCGGAAAAGTGCAGCGCTACTGCGAGATAGATGTCAGTGCTCTCGACCGGCATGGCAACCCGATCCATGAGCGCGTCAAAGGGATGACCGCCGCCACCTATCAGCATGAAGTCGATCACCTGCTCGGCAAACTCTTTCTGGACCGGGTTGAAGACTCAACCAGTCTGGTCACCTGGGAACACTTTGAGCGCTATCACCGGGCCCAGGTAGCCGAAAACGTCCAGCAACTGGTGGCCCGCTACGGCAGTTGACGGCAGTCCCATCCACACCCATCCGCATTACCGATTTCGACCCATCTTGACAGACCAAAATGACACAAAACCGATACGCACCTGAACGACATATCCAGGCGCCCAAAGGGCCAGAACTGCAGTGCAAGCACTGGAGTACAGAAGCACCCATGCGGATGCTGATGAATAACCTCGATCCTGCCGTCGCCGAAAATCCGGCAGAATTGGTTGTCTACGGCGGAGTCGGACGGGCGGCCCGAGACTGGGACAGTTTCGACCGGATTGTGGCATCTCTCAAAACACTGGAAACCCACCAGACACTGCTTGTTCAATCAGGCAAACCCGTTGGGGTTTTCCAAACCCATGAGCAGGCACCGCGAGTCCTGATCGCCAACTCCAACCTCGTACCCCATTGGGCGACGCTCGAACATTTCTCGGAGCTCGACCAGCGCGGTCTCATGATGTACGGACAGATGACCGCGGGTTCGTGGATCTACATCGGCTCGCAGGGAATCGTTCAGGGCACCTTTGAAACCTTTGCCGAAATGTCGCGCCAGCACTTCGGGGGCTCTCCCAAGGGCCGCTGGATTCTTACCGCGGGACTGGGCGGCATGGGCGGCGCCCAGCCGCTTGCCGCCACGATGAGCGGTTATTCAATGATTGCGGTTGAATGCAATCGTCAATCCATCGAGTTCCGGCTCAAGACGCGCTATCTGGATGCATGGGCCGACAACATCGACGACGCATTACATCTCGTTGAAACAGCCCATGGTGAAGGCAGGCCCATATCGGTTGGTCTGCTGGGCAACGCCGCCGAGATCTATCCTGATCTGGTTGAACGTTCCCAATCGAATCCGCGCTATCAACCCGATGCTGTCACGGATCAGACCTCGGCGCACGATCCGCAGAACGGCTATCTGCCCGCCGGCTGGTCAATGGAAGAATGGACTGAGCGCCGACGCACTGATCCCAAATCGGTTGCGGATGCCGCGAAAGCTTCCATGGCGGTTCAGGTACAAGCCATGCTTAACTTTTGGGACCGGGGCATACCGGTGGTGGACTATGGCAACAACATCCGCCAGATGGCGAAGGAAACCGGTATCGCCAATGCCTTCGACTATCCCGGCTTCGTCCCTGCCTACGTTCGGCCCCTCTTCTGCCGGGGGATTGGCCCTTTTCGCTGGGCCGCACTGTCGGGAGACCCCGAGGACATCTACCGCACCGATGCCAAGGTCAAAGAGCTGATTCCCGACAATCCGCAATTGCATCAGTGGCTGGACATGGCGCAGAAAAGAATTTCTTTCCAGGGGATGCCGAGTCGGATCTGCTGGCTGGGCCTCGGTGACCGTGACCGCGTGGGCAGAGCCTTTAACCAGATGGTGGCAAGCGGCGAACTCAGCGCGCCTGTCGTCATTGGACGGGATCATCTCGACAGCGGCTCGGTGGCCAGCCCCAACCGCGAGACTGAGCAGATGAAAGATGGATCCGATGCTGTGTCCGACTGGCCGCTACTGAATGCGCTGTTGAATACCGCCTCCGGAGCTACCTGGGTGTCTTTTCATCATGGCGGCGGCGTCGGTATTGGCTTCTCCCAACATGCCGGTCTCGTTATCCTGGCCGACGGCTCAGAATCTGCCGACCAGAAGCTGGCTCGAGTGCTCTGGAATGACCCTGCCACCGGCGTCATGCGTCACGCTGATGCGGGCTATGAGGAGGCGATTGATTGCGCCCGAACCCATGGGCTTAACCTGCCCAGTATCGGCAAATAATTGCCGATACTGAAATCCTTGTCTGATGGATTCGGGCCCGTCACCAACAATCAGAAGGGAGATGGTGAGTAGTCTGGACTTGACCTGATCACCAATGGGCTCCGGCGTTGACCTGCACATCTTCCATCGTCAACGCGGGCGATAAATCTGAGCACAAAAAGGAGACGAGTTCCGCAATCTCCTCCGACTGCACCAAACGATTTTGCGGATTGGAGGCTGCGATTTCTGCTTTTTGCGCCTCAAGGCTGAGACCGGATCGATCAGCCATAAGTGCAATACTGTTCCGCAGCATCTCAGTCTCCACCCAGGTCGGACTGACAGAAGTACAGGTCACGCCTCGGCCTGCTCCCTCCAAAGCCACGGCCCGGGTGAGTCCCAGCAAACCTGCCTTTGATGCACAGTAGGCGCCATGGGTCGCGACAGCAGTATTTGCGGCGGTCGACGCGATATTCACAATGCGTCCCCAACCGCCTGCCAGCATGCTCGGCAGGCACGCCCGGATCATCTTGAAGGGGCCGTTGAGGTTGGTATCAATTACAAGATCCCAGTCTTCATCACTGTGGTCACACACCTCATGATGAACCGAAACCCCCGCCGCGTTCACCAGAATATCAGGTTCCCCGTAGTGCGCTGTCACCCGATCCACAAAGCCTCGAACAGAATCCGAGTCACATACATTCAACTGGCCGATAAGAAAACCCTCGTGGGATAGGCTGTCATATTCTTCGACATTTCGACGACCGCCAATCGCCACTTTTGCCCCGCGGGCTGAGAGCGTTCTGGCAATCTCCAGTCCGATGCCGGCTGTGCCGCCGGTCACAATTGCCACGCGTTCTTGATGCCATAACTCTTTAGTCATTGAGATTGTCCTAAATCAGATTGATGTCGCCCTTGAGCTCGTGGCGGAGTTGTCGCCAGCGGCTGTAGAACTCATCACTGCCCACATGGGTCAACCGGACATACCGGTTGCCGTTAAAGCCGGTCCGTGCATGCAGGACCCGTGCGTTATCAAACACCAACGCTTCACCATCCTTCAACAGATACGACATGTGATATTTGCTGTCATAGGAAAGCGCGAACATTTTTGATAATGCCCCATAAACCGGCTCGATCAGATCCCCGGGCAAGTCAAGCGGCCCCATGGTTCTTTCGTTTAAACGAAACTCCCGAATCTGGCCAAAATAATCCAGCCCGATCACGGGCGCCTCTGCACGCAGGCCGACGCCTTCGATAAAGCGGCGATGGGGAATCGGGACTTTCGCCAGCAATTCATACTCACTGGGATACTGAGCCTTGAAGTCTGCCGCCAACTTGAAACCATCAGTCATAACCGACTTGCCGCCGCCATCTTCACTGGCTTTGATGGAATGAAAAATCATGATGCCCGGAGGAGGCTCGCGAAAGTTTTCGTCTGTATGCGGCCTCAGCGGTACCGGGATATTGGCGATTACGGCAGGATTGGCCGTCGAGGCTATCTCGAATACACGGCCATAGTGGGTTTCTCGGATAAAACTCAACAGGCCCGCAATCTCTTCGGTTTCTTCCGGGCGCCTGGGCACGTCTTCCAAAAGACAGATGCCATAGGTTCTTACCGCATCATAGATCTTGAGCAACTGTGCCTGATCGTCCCGAGCGGCCGGATAACTGACACGGGGGAGATGCTTGGCCAACCCGGCATCCCATAAGACCGGTTGGGGTCGGCGACTGGCTCGCTCCTGATCGCTGTAACAGTGACTGCGCAGCCAGGCCGCATCAAAGACGGTGGAATGCGCTTCTTTCAGCCAATCAATCTTGATGAGATTGCCGTCGAAACTGATGCGATTGCTCAGCTCACCGGGCATCATGTTCAACTCGAAAAACCGATGCCCCCCGCTATGGTCTCCACACGAGTCGCAACTGCAGTTATCCCTTAACCATATGGTATGAAAAATGGACTGATGCCCATCATGCCACGTGATTGTCGCGCGACGCTCGTCGCTCATCACTTCGGTCACCAGTCCTGCAGATTCCAAACTCTCTCGGCGGATATGAGAAGCCTTCATCATGAATTTCCTGACCAGGGTGTTACGATAATCCTATGCGGGTGGGGGATTACTATGAAGGCGCCGAACGACATCCAACCTTCGAAAAGCGCCGCCGTACCCGACTCTGCCTGCTAATGCGTGATACTAGACCTTTAAGGCGCTATTTGGGGCGAGATCCGGACTAACGGACCTCAATACGCTATTCATCAGGATCGCCAAGGAAAAGATGCAGCACCAGGAAGGCCGTTTTCAGGGTATCAACAAAACCCCGCTGTATTTTCAGAGCTGGACGGCCCTGAATCCAAAAGGACTCGTGATTGTGATCCATGGATATGGTGAGCACTCTGGGCGCTACCAGAACGTCGTCGATACCCTGGTGCCCGAAGGATATGCGGTGTGGGCGCTGGATCACCGGGGACACGGCAAGTCTGAAGGCAAACGCTGTTACGTCGATCGATTTACGGATTTCCTCAAGGATCTGGAAATTTTCGAAAAAAAGGCCAGAGAAGCGCACCGGGAATTACCGGTACATTTGATCGGTCATTCAATGGGGTCATTGGTCGCCAATCATTATGTCGCCAGCCGACAGAAACAGGACTATCGTTCGTTGACCCTCTCTGGAACGGGTGCAGCCCCCGGGCCGGCGATCCCGGGCGCTGTCATTCTGCTTTCCCGTTTGCTGTCGGCCGTAGTACCCAAGCTTTCCCTGCCCTCCGGAGTTGATCCGGCTTTCATTAGCCACGACCGGCAGGTCGTCGACGCTTATGTCAGCGACCCTTTGGTAGAGAACAAGGTGACGGCCCGCCTCGCCAGCGAGATGATGCGCTCTTTGCCCGGCATGATTACCGCCGCACAAAGACTCAAGATTCCGACGATGATGCAGATCGGGGAGGAAGATGAATCATTTCATCCCGACAGTTGGGATCGACTGTTTTCCGCCATCGCTGTCGATGACAAGGTCTTCAAGAAATATCCGGGGTGCCGGCACGAGGTGTACAACGAGATCAAGAACGCGGTGCCGCTTACCGATTTAAGAGACTGGATTAACCAGCACAACTAGCCCGTTTTTCCAAAAGCAAAGCCGCCAGACCGGATTGGAGGGTTTCACACAGGCTATAAAGACGCTATCGACTGTGCCCGGACCCATGGGCTGAATTTACCCGGTATTGGTAACTGAGCCCCGGAAGGACTCGAACCTTAGCGCCAGTCCATGTGTCGGCATCCTTGACTTCGCCAACAAACTTTTCTCCCCCAAACCTTTCTAGGGAGTATTCAAAACGCGTGGCCGCTCTCTTATCGCAATTGCGGTGATTGTCAGTGCGGGTGGATCAGTAATACAGGCCTCCCGACATTGACCACAGCCCAGACATTTTTGTGGGTCGATCCTGGGCCGATTCGATGCCCATAATAATGCTCCGGGCACCGGACAACTGTTCGCACAAGCACCACATTCCGGCCCCTGATAAGGAACACACTGTTTCGGGTCTACCCTGACTAGGGCCAATGGCGCGGGAGTCGCCGAGTCGGTTTCATCTGCCCCTTTTAAATTATCTTGCGCCCCCGTCGTACTGATACGAAGGGCGCCCGGCCCACAAGATTTGACGCAAGGCCAGTCATCACATAATCGGCAACCGCGATTCAAAAGGTCAAGAGCAGGGGTACCCGCCACTTGTGGTCCCAGAATTGCACCCAGTGCGAAGATCACGTCATGCGGGCAAGCCTCTACGCAGGCATCGCAGCGGGTGCAGGCAAGGAGAAAATCCAACTCATCCAATGCAAAAGGCGGGCGCACCCAGCGCTGCGCCTTCCGCGATACCCATTGATCTGCATATTGCACCGAGACCCGGGTGGTCTGATCAATTGCGCGTCGGAAAAATGAGCGGCGATCCATTACAGGCGCATAATCATTGGCTGCATCAGCAGCCAGAGGTGAAAACCCGTAAAACCCATCGCCAGCAGAACCATGGGTGTCAGACCCGCCGAATTCTTGATTGCAAACAAAGCTCGGTAGCGATGATGGAGTACCTTCAGCGCAATCCAGAATCCAAACACGATCAGACTTGCTTGTAGTGCGAATACGAGTTCTGGACTGATCAACATGTCCAGGTGCCGGTCTTGTTTTTCTGCCAACGTAAGGGGAAAAGTGCCAGTGCCAAGGGGGTTCAGCAGAAGTCCTAAAACGCCGTCGCTTTCTCGCACAAGATGGCTCAGGTTGTGAGCGAGATGATAGGCAAAGGCGAGAGGCAGGGTCATTAAGGCCAGGCTCGAAAACAATTTCTTGAACGCGACAGTCTTACCTGTGAGCAGGTAAGTTATTCGCACTGCTCCGAAATACACGATCGCTGGTACGGCCAGGCTTAGGAGCAGAAAAAATGTAAAAGTAGGCAAGAGTTTCCCCGAATCGCCCACAATGCGTGCAAATGAACTGATGCCTTTTTCCCATAGGGGCGTCATGGTAAGACCATGAAAGCCGGTTAACGCCAACAGACACAGCATGAACCAGGCTTCATCCCAGTGTGGCCGGGCCTTCTTTATGACCTCGATACTGTGTGGGCGTAAACGCCAGTTCACATTCTTTGAGGGACAACTGCCCACACAGTTACCGCAGGACGTGCAATAGGTATTTTCAGTTAATCGGCCCATCACCAAGTGGGTGGGGCAAGGTTCGATTTGATCAGTTCCGTGATAACACGCCAGCGTATCGCACCGCTCACAGACCTCCAGATCAACAGGTCGCAGTTCTATCGGGGCAAGCTGCGAATAAAAACCAACAGTACGGCCCACGGGGCAAAAATAACGGCAAAACGCCCGACGCTCATAAATCGCTAGCGACACAGTAGCTAGCACCACCATCAGCAAGGCGAGGATTGCCGTCGCCCGCGGGCTACCCGGCAGACCTGCGCCTAATTCAAGCCATGTGAGACCGGTCAACAACGCCAGTGCTGGCCACACATTGCGCAATATCTTAGGCACCCGGAGGTTGAGACTATTATTGGGTACTGCATTTCCGGTTTGCCCGCGTCGGACCAGCCACCCAGCTATCGTGTTCCAGGGACAAACGCCACACCAGAATGATCCGGCAAAGAAGATAGAAAGAATCAGAGCCGCCCACCACACATTCCATGTCAATACAGTCGCAAGATTCCGTTCTGGTATCGGCGTGCCGAATAGACCCGCAATTACGGTAAGTCCAAACAGGGCTACCAAGGCGAGCTTAAGGATTTGGCGCACCATCGGGCCAAGCGCACCAACTGTCCGTAAGGCGCCATCCCGCCGATCACTCGGCATCCATCTGAAACGAAACTTTTCGGCCGGGGCTTTCGGTGTCGCCAGCAGCCGTATGCTGAGCAGCGCCACAACGACGCCGACCACACCGGCCCAACCGGGAGGCAATCCCGGATGCATCATAGATAAGCCACCCTCTGTCGAACAGAATAGACTGGAACGAAGAAACTCTGAGATATTCATCAATCGCAGTCCATCTACCGTCGCACCCTTTTTCCAGAGGTCGACTTCTTCCCCGAACTCCTCACCTTCTCGCGGTTGATGCGCTTACGTTGAGCGATGCTGACACCGATCAAGATTGCGGCCAAAATACTTACGAGCACCCCGATTAGACCTGCGGGGGAACTATCCCCCACGCGCAATGGAAAATCGACCTGATACGACTCACCACCTGCCTCAAATTTCGCCGTAATGATGTAATCGCCAGCCTCTTTGAAGACAAAACCCTGTCGGTAAACACTGTCACCTGGTACTTGGGTTCCAATCACTTCTTCGTCACCACTACCCAGCCAGTTATCCTCTCGTACTGTGAAGGTCACCACACTGTTCAAGGGTTCTGTGGTGTCGAGATGAGTCGCGTAGAGGTTTATTCGGCCCGGCCCATCGGGGCGTGGAAAGGCCGGATAAACCATATACGAAACCCGATAGTCTCCAATCTGTGTTTCGACCTGCATGCTGGGTGGCGTATTTGAATCCTCGTTCAGACTATAGGCGGGGCGTCCTAATATGTGGTGTGCGTGCCCGATCGAACACCATCCCAGGATCACCCACAGGCCAAACAGTCTCACAGGTCTGCGCATTGCTCAGACCTGAGACTGCACGCCGGCAAGGTGACTCCGCCTAACGATCTGGATCGGAAGGCTTGGGTGAGGGCACACTTCGACACACAAACCGCACCCCACACACCCACGTTCGACCACGGGGCGGTATTGGTTCCACATCTCAAACCGTATCCCCCGTGAGCCCAAGGGGCAGATGCTGACACAGGCGCCGCAGATACCTTGGTCGATCCACGGATAGCACCCTGCTCGATCAATCTGAGCGATGCCCATATCCACTTGTTCGCGAGGCGTTACCGTAAGTGCATCGGTTGGGCAGATTTCCATACACTTTCCACACAGGATGCACGCTTTTACCCGTGGATTGATAAAGGGAGTATTCACCGCTGTGCCACCATCATTTCGCCGAAACTGTATACACCGGGGTGGGCATACCTCACCGCACATGCTGCAACCAATGCAGGCAGCCTTAAATGCCGCTAAGTCCGGCAAAGCACCCGGCAATGGCACTTGTTGTCCCGGGTCTGATGGCAGTGCCGGCGCCATCAACCTGACCAGTCCATAAGGGAGTGCGCCCGCTATCATCGCGAGCACTGACGCGCCGGCACGCGTCAGAAATTTACGCTTTCGCGTTTGCATTACCAGAAACCTGGCGCTGCTGGCCTTTCTGGCCATGCCGGTAGCGGGGTCCCTGATACCCGGGGCCTTGGTTAGCGGTGTCGGTGATGCGCCACCTGAAACCTAGCGCATCGGTGGGGCAAACCGCGATACAGGCGGCGCAGTTGTTGCATTCCTGGCCAAACTCATCACGCAATGGGTTAAGTCCAAACTCACAAACCCCGTTGCATTTTGTGCAATCGTTGCAGGTAACAACATTGCGTTGGATGCGAAGTACACGGAATCGGCCCAACAGAGAATACAGCGCACCGCCCGGGCAAAGATAACGGCAGAACCCACGGCGGGCAACCAGTAGATCGAACAGTAAAGTCGCTGTGAAAAATAATGCGCCGATACCCATTCCACGATGCGCAATAGCATAGTAGAGCTCCCGACCCAGAATCGCTGGCGGATATACTGCGGCCACCACTACTGAGCCACTGATGCCACATATCAGCAGGCCAACCCCAAGGACGCCATACTTCAATTTTGGATCCAGGCGCCTGCGACCTGTTTGGACCCCAAACCGCCGTAACATGATTCCAAGATTAGTGTTCAATTCATAAAGAAAATTCGCGGGGCATATCCAGCCGCAGAAGAATCTACCGAAAATCAGGGTCGCCACAACCGGTAACAGTGCGGTCAGCACGAACGGTTGATAAAAGTCGAACCCGGCAGCCATCTGTCCGACTACTGCCAAAGGGTCGCTCATCTTGATCCCAAACAACCTTCCTGACCAAGTGGTGCCTTTAATGGCGTCTAGATCCCGGACAGGGTCATCCACAAAGGGGTCTGTTAACGCCTCGATAACGTCATAGAGGTTCTGCTCGCCAGGGGCGAGCAGATCATAAGCATGGGCGGCAACATAGGTTTGGTATACGTGAAGAAACGGCAGGATCACCAGCAGTGCAAATACCAGGCTCATAGTAAGCCAGCGGACTTTATTCAGGTGTCGCCACTTAGCGGCAGGGCCGCTCGCCTGCTTAATCAGAAATCTTTTGTCCATTAAGCTTGATCTGGAATAACGCGGATGGCTTGAGGCATCTGGATGCATGAGCGTTCACACAAGCCGCAACCGACACAGGCATCCGAAACCTCCGGCTGCTCCAGCATCCCCACGCGCAACGCCAAGTCGGGGAGCGGGCAGGCCCGATAACACACGCCACAGGTTTTGCCCTGATAGGAGAGGCAAAGTCGCTTGTCCACCTGGGCACGACCCATGCGCACTCCCTTGGTGATGCCAGAGATAGTGCGAGGTATCGGCTGAATAGCGCCACTAGGGCATACCTCGCCACACTTCATACATAGAATGCATGCTTTTTCCCGCGGCGTGATGTAAGGCGTGTCCAGCGAGGCCAGGCCATTTTCAAGCCCGAAGTAATTAATGCAGCGATTGGGGCAAACTTCCCCACACTGACCACAATGAATGCACCGGCGGACGAAATCTGACTCGGGCAAAGCGCCCGGGGGACGGAGATAGCGTTGGCCCGTTGGTCTCGTGCTGGCCTGCCCGGAACTTGCAGGTGCTGTCGTCATTGCAGCCATTACTGCAAGTCGAATAAAAGACCTTCTTCGCATGGGGTATGAGCCAGGACTTGGGTTGGGAAGTCGACCGTCCCGTGACCGTTGTCGGCCACAGTCCTTCATCGCTGGCTCACTTTTCAGTTAGATCTTTTCTATGCGCGCCGCTGACTTCTTGAAATCCACCTGACCCGAAACAGGATCCCAGACGCGACTGGTTACCCGATTCGCCAGCCACTTATTCTTCTCAGGCTCGGCGCTATCCGCGACAGAGAGATTCCATGGCCCGAACATATAGCCACGAGGGACATTGTTGCGAGCCGGCTTTACCAAACTATTCGTCCCTACCTGGACCCTGGCCTCCAACGACCCTCGTCGGGTAACCACACGTACCTTGTCACCATCCTTAATCTGAAGATCCTGCGCATCCTGTGGGTGCATCTCCACATACATCTCCGGCACCAGTCGACGGGTGGTAGGACTACGATTGGATTTGGCGGTATGGAAGTGCTCGTAGACCACTCCCAGACCAAACCAGTAGGGGTACTTATCCTTGGGCACCGTATCCCATGCTTTTCCACGGAATTCTTCATCCGGCAGATCCGGCGTGAGCCCCCGATCCCGGGCCAGCTTAATCAGGTCCAGATGATCGATGGTATAGAGGTCTTTCTTAACCCCGAATTCCATTAGTTTGTGAGTCAATTCTTCCCGATCGGTGTAATCCTGCTGACAAAGTTTCATGTGCACCTTGCCATCCTTGGTACGGAAATATCCGTACGGCTTATTTTTCCATTGCCCCTCCTGCAACATGTAACGGCGCTTTGTCCCACCGTTCTTGGCGATCTCGTAGGTCGGGGCCGGCCATTGAATGCCGCGCAGCTGGCGTAACTGCTCGTAGGGGGAAATGCCGTCTATCTTCTCCCGATCCAGGATTCCGGTCAGATCGGTATCGGTGCCTACCGATGCCCGGATCACATCCCGAAATACCTCTTCGGTATCGATGAAGCCGTTCTTTCCTTTTTTCCAGGGAAAGATTTTCTCTCCGTCCAGGCCAAGAAGGTGAGCGATCTCTTTGCCTTTGTCGACTACCATGTCCAGGTCGGGCAGGCATCCCGGCGGAGGCATGGCGGCCTGATCACAAATATTGATTCGCCGCTCGGAACTGATATACACGCCCGACACCTCACCCCAGGTGGCCGCCGGAAAGATGACATCAGCATATAGATTATTCGGCGCGTGGCGATAAATTTCCTGTACGACGTTGAATGTCTTGGACAACGCGGGTCGGACCAGATTCTCCTGATCAGGCAGATCAATATGGGTGGCGTAAACCAGGAACATGGCCTTAACTTCGTCTTTGAGGGCCCGCTCCATCATTCCCACGGCATAACCAGGGTTCTTGGAGTTCATGGCGTTGAGAAGATTCTTCTCCGGTACGCGCCAATGTTTTGCCATATGGGCGCGGTGAATCTCGTCTTTGAGCGGAAGGTTAAAGGGCAGTCGCCCGGTAAGCCCGCCAGTGAAACGCTCACCCATCGCATTAGGTTGACCTGTCATGGAAAACGGCCCACAGCCCGGTTTTGCCAGGTTACCGGTCAAGGTTAAGAGATTGACGATGGAAATCACGTTATGTTGCCCATGGATATGCTGGTTGTACCCAATCCCCCACATGATGATCACACCACCATAACCCCCCTCGATACCCGGCCCGGAACTGGATTGCTTTCCTTTGCTCCGTGCCAGACGCTTGCGCGTCGCATCGGCAAACATGCTCGCGACGTGGCGTATAAGGTCTGGAGACACGTCGTGATTCGGCCCGCCCATGCGATCTTGCACTTGCTCGGGACTGTAATCATTAAGAACCCCCTCGGTATAGACCTCCCACCCAGTGGTGTGTTCCTTAAGAAAATCCCAATCAATCACATCCGGGTGTTCTTTCAGCAGGACGTGGGCGATCGAATTCAGGAAACTGATATCACCATTGAGAATCGGAATATGTTCGGAGTTCTCAGGATTGATGTCTTCGTACCCCGTTTGTGTGCCGGTACGCCGCGGGTCCACAACCACCGTGGGGATATCATTTTTTCTCTTATGGTCTGCGGCGCGCCAAAAGATAATGGGATGTGCCTCGCGGGCGTTATGACCGAAGTGCATGATCATGTCGCAAAGCTCGATATCTTCGTAGGCGAGCGGTGGCGTATCAGATCCCAGAGTGGCGAAATACCCGGTCACGGCAGAGGTCATGCACATGCGGGCATTAGCCTCGATGGTGTTTGACCCGAGCACACCCTTCATAAAGAGATTTTCGAGGTATTGGCCCTCCATGGTGAGTTGGCCCGAGCCATACAGGGCAATCGAGTTACCACCATATGTTTTAGCGAGGTAGGCAATTTTGTGTGCCACCATTTCTGAGGCCTGATGGTATGGGACACGGATAAAGTGCTCTTCATCAAACGATCCCTTGCTACTGGTGATAAAGCCCAGGTCACCGTGCCCAGGCTTGCTCCACTCGGCCCATACATCTTTTCGGACATAGGCATCCCCTTCCATACGATCCACGTACATCGGTTCCGCCGCTGTCAACCCCTTGATGCACTGCAAGCCGTAGTTTGTCGGGTGATCCTTGTCTGGGCGCATAGAGACGATCTTGCCGTTCTCAGTCTGAATGATGGTGCCGCAACCCACACCGCAGTAGGGGCACTGGGCCAGGGCGGTACCGCGTTCAGTCCCACTCGAGGGCTCTGCGGCCTCAAGCTCTGGGTTATGGCCAACCAAAAGACTGGCACCCGCAGTAGACCCGGTAATGAACGCGCTGGACTTCAGGAAATCTCGTCGCGAAAACTTGTTCTTAATGCGTTTCATTTTGTATCTCCTAAATTCACTGACTATCCGGCAAGTCGCGCATATACGTAATCACGTCATCAATCTCCTGATCGGTCAGGTTCGCTAGGCCGTTGGATCCGCTGAATCCCAACATCCGCGTGTTTGAGCGCCCCTCTTTAACTGTCACGCGAATAAACCCATCTGAGGCCTTGTTCAAAAATCCTGGCCTCCCGATGGCAGTCCCCGTACCACCCGCCAGATAGCCGTCGCCTTTAACGCCATGGCAGGTCGCACAGATCTGCTCAAACCAGAAACGTCCTAGACGGGGGTCACCATGGGCCTCAGGCTGGGCGTCAACTTCGGCAGAGCGATTGGGCAGGATTTCAAATGAACGAAAGTAAGCCACCAGTGCCTTGATCTTTTTGTGGCCCAGGTGCGCAAATGGGGGCATGCCCGTACCGGCGCGGCCATCGCGAATTGTCCCCATAAAGAACTTGTCAGAGGCGATACTCAGAAGTTCCGGGTTAGTCAGGGATGGGGCAAACCCGGCCTTGCCAATCGCATCGGCCTGATGACAAAAAACACAATTCGCCTGATACAGTTTTTCCCCTTCTTTAACCATTGCAGGATCCGTGTCAGCATGACCTGCGTTTAATGGAGCCAACAAGATCAAAGTGATCAGAAGGCCCGCTTTGGGCTGGATAATCCTTAACCTTTTCATGGGTTCTACCTCGGCGGTTTTTACTCAGTCTTATTGCAATTGGGACAACTGGGGTTATTCCCGGGCTTCGGCTTCGACCGGGGGCTGCCACATGTCCTGATGGCAGTTGCCGCACGGAATCCCCTGCTCTTCGATCCGCTCATGTTCCGCATCGAGAAAATCCTCAGGCAGTTGATGTGCGATACCCTTATGGCAATCAATACAGGTTTTTCCGTCCTTTGCGGCAAGGACGTGCCGGTCCCGAGCCGCCTCTGACTGGCTCGCGAGGTCCATTGATCGGTCTATATGACAATTTCGGCACTCCCGAGAGTCTGTTTCAGCCATCGTGTCCCAGACTTTCTGCGCAAGGAACCAGCGCTTTGCTAGAAATTTCTCACGTGTATTGATAGAGCCCATAGCAGCAAAAAAAAGCTCGTTGGTTGCCTTGATTTTTCTCAATGTCATCGGCCACCAATCTCTGGGCACATGGCAATCTGGGCAGCTCGCGCCGACACCCGATCTATTTGAATAATGAACGGATGATTGGTAGTCTAGATAGACATTGCTGCGCATCTCATGGCAACTGATGCAAAATGCTTCGGTGTTGGTAATCGTCAGGGTCCAATTAAAACCACCCCACAACATGATGCCTAAAAGGATTGCGCCGGCAACTGACCACAGCGGCCACCGCCGCATTAAGCGGCGTAACATACAGATGACTTTGGTATAGGTATGCTTTGGGCATGCACATGCGGGCATTAATGTGACAGGGCTCCTGAGTCGACATCCACCATCTGCCGGTTCAGCCGATGTGACGTTGTTCGGCTCGGCTCAAACGCCGACTCAGACCCAATGGGCTCAAATTTGAATTATTCATCATCGTCAAATTTGATTTTCGGTTACCAAATATTAGAGCGTTTGATCTAAGTCAAATAATGTAGTGTTCTGTAGATAAATTCTTTTGCTCTCTGGCATTAAAGGAATGGAGGCCGCACCGGATGCGCTAAAGCCATTGGCAGACTTTGGTAACCCGGAAATCGGCATGAAGGTGAACATCAGTTGACAGCGCTTATCCGCATGCTCCATCGAAAATGCCCCGCGCTGAGGCTGAAGAGAGCGCGATGAATTACCTGGAGCGAGTTAAGATTCCAGAGCAGGCTTTGAAATTTTCCGGCCAGCTCTCTAGGGGGTAGCAACAACGCGTTGCCATTGCGCATTCTTTATGGATGAGTCCGCGGATCATGCTGTTTGGCAAACCCACTTCTGCTCTTGATCTGGAAATGATCAAGGAGGTGCTGGACGTCATGATCGAACTGGCAGAGAGCGGCATGACGATGCGGGTGTTCACGCGCGAAATGGGTTTCGCCACCGCAGTTGCTCACTGGATCATTTTCATGGATGGTGGAGAAATCATCGAAGAAAAACCGCCCAAAGCGTTCTTCGAAAACCCAGAACATGAACGAACCAAATCGTTTTTCAGATTCTGCACCGCTAGGCCTAACGGTCGCCATTCAGGCCAGCACAATTACCGCCTTTGGGTGAATGGCAATACGAAGCCGGTTGCCGATATGCACCCTGTGGCGGCTCACGGCACCAGGCCTGAGCCTCATGCGCAACGGCTCCCCCCCCGCTGCCCTCGACTGAAACCGTAGCCAGCACGGCGTCCCCCATTGAGATGACCTCAGTGACCCGGGCATGAACCAACACCCCCAGGCTCGACTCATCCGGATGCCCGTCTTTTACCAGAAACACATCTGATGAGCGGATTGTCCATGAAACTGGGACACCCGGATTTGACAGCGGACCAACGGCAGCCCTGAGCACCACCTCGCCCCAGCGTAAAGAAATGCCCTCGTGATCTGCGCCAATCCATTGGGCCTGGACCAGATTTGAAAAATCCATCAGCCGCGCTGCCTCCACGCTCACCGGGCGCCGCAGCACATCCAAGGTCAATCCGTGCTGGAGAACACGTCCGCGGCGGAGCAGGCATAGCGTCTGTGATAACTGCGCTGCTTCATCCAGATCGTGTGTCACGAGTACCACGGTCATTCCCAGGTTGGCCTGCAATCGCTTAAGTTCAACGTGCAGCCGTTTACAAGTGCTTCGATCGAGCGCGGAAAAAGGCTCATCCAGCAGCAAAAGTCGGGGTTTGCGCACGAGGGCCCGTGCCATCGCGACGCGTTGGCACTGGCCACCTGAAAGCGCTGAGGGGCTTCGGGCAGCCAACCCGCTGATGCCCACAGCATCCAGACAGGCCTGGGCCTCCCGTTTCCGTTCGGCCCCGGGCAGGTGAAGTAGCGCCGCGGAAACATTCTCGATCGCACTCATGTGCGGGAAAAGCGCATATCTCTGACCAACAAATCCTACTGGACGCAGATGCGCTGGCTGAAAAATCCCTCTGTTGGTATCAGCCCAGATGTCCCCCTCCAGAGAAACCCGAGCGGATCTTGTTCTCAACAGCCCCGCAAGCGCCCGTAGCACACTGGTTTTCCCACTGCCCGAGGGGCCCACGATCGCCGAAAGTTGCCCCGGTGGCAGATCAAGATCCAGCGCCAAACCCGGACGGTCATGTTCGAGTGAAACGGAAAGCATCAGCTATGCCCAGCACCCCGTCGTGCGCGGCGATCCAGCGCACCGTACCCCAGTGCCACCGTCACCAATGAAATCAACAGCAACAATGCTGCCATACGGCCAGCGGTAGCCGGGTCAAATGCCTGCACGCGATCAAAAATCGCGATCGACAGGGTGCGCGTTTCGCCGGGGATATTACCCCCTACCATCAGGACGACACCAAACTCTCCAAGGGTATGGCCGAAGGTCAGGACCGCTGCCGATAACACCCCGGGCCATGCCAGCGGCAGCTCGACCCGGGCAAAGACTCGCCACGGGCTCATGCCACAACAGGCCGCCGCATCATGTAATTCCTGCGAGACAGCTTCAAAGGCGCGCTGCACGGGCAAAATGGCAAAAGGCAGATTCACCAACAGGGAGGCAAGCACCAGCCCAGGGAAGCTGAATACCAGTGACAACCCGAACCAGGCATCGATCAGGCCGCCCAACGGCGACCGTGCGCCCATGAAGATCAGCAGGTAATACCCCACCACGGTGGGCGGCAGTACCAGGGGCAGCGCGCAAACTGCCTGCAGCAACGGGCGCCCGCGAAACTCAGTTCGAGCCAACCAGCGACCAATCAGGATTCCGGCCGGCAGCAGCAACACCAATGTCCAGCCCGCAAGTTCTAACGAAAGACGAAGTGCGCTCCAGTCCATTATGAGGATGGTCCCGCCCTACCGGAATTAGACCAAGTCACTTGGGGATCAAGGAAGGAGACTTCAGACCATAGTCACGGAATGCCGCTTGCGCGTCAGCAGATTGCAGATACTCAAAAAAACGCAAGGTGGCTTCATCGCTGTTTTGCAACATGACCATCTGCTGGCGCAGCAGTACATCCGGATGAGTCGCTGCAGGGAGTAGTTGAAGATGTCCAATCCGGTTCAGTGCGGCCGCTTGCGCCAGCGACCAGGGGATCAGCGCCGCGTCAATTCTGGCCTGGCTGGAATACTGCACAGCCTGGCCCGCATTGGCACCAACCAGCAGCAGTGGTTTGACCTTATCCCACAAACCGGCATGCCTAAGTGCTGCGCGAGCCGCACTCCCGTAAGGGGCATGCTCCGGATTAGCAATCACAAACCGTTCTACTTTGTCGGCGCTCAAGGCGTAGTTAAGTTCTGCCAGCGGGTGCTCGCTACTTTCGAATAACCCGGGTCGAGAAAAAAGCGCCAGCCTGCCATGCGCATAAACTACCGGCTCCCCTCGGGTCCAACCGGCATTGGCAAGCCGTAAAACATAATCCTCGTTAGCTGAGAGGAAGAGCGCAAACGGGGCTCCGTTTTCAATCTGTTGCGCCAACGTACCCGATGACGCAAAAACCAGGCGTACTGATTCGCCCGTCGCCTCAAGGTAACGCTCGGCGACATCTTCCAATGCCGATCGGGTACTCGCAGCGGCCGCAATCAGCGGACCCTCTGCCACACTTCGTCCTGGGCTGATCAATAACCCAACCGTAGCCAGCATAAAGAGAATAAGTCGCCCGGACCGCGTCATGATTGCAAAAGTTCGAGGGCAGGAATCTCAGCGACAATTCGCTGATTCAGGGTCACGTCGTCCTTGTGCGCCGCGTGACACAAAAGGTAACGCTGAAAGCGGGTCAAAGCCTGCCAATCCCCGTGAATCCCGGCACGTGCCTTAAACAGCGTAATCGGCTTGGGCTCAGTTTCCTTAAGCCAATCGGTAGCGGATTCAGTGACCGGGTCGAACTGCTCCATCGTGCCCCGGTTCGCCGCGGCCAGTAGCTCACGCAACGCATTAAAATAATGGCGCCCCTGGGCGGGATCGGTAATTTCCAAGTCGACCAGAAACCGGCGATCCTCATCGGCCAGCGCCTGCCAGTCTGCCAGATGAATCCGCGCGCCGGCCAGGTCGAGTTTCATCCGCACGACCAGCGGTATGAAATGATGCTGCGGATCGATCGTGCGCTCAAAGGTGAGCACCTGCTCCATGTTTTGTGGCCTGCCCTCGTTTCAGTTATTGGGTTTGCTGCCCATCGCACCAGCACTGCCCGTATTGTTCTCGATACCTCATCAAACCGCGAGATCGCTTCATGATGTAGATCATGAAAATGCAAATCCTCGATGTCGGCACGCTGCTGGGAACGCTCCCAGGCGGGCCTTAATAGGTATCAAGTAGACAGTGATACTGCTAGGTGGAGCGCTGATGACCCCCTGGGCACGGGGAGCCAAAGGAATGGTGCGTGGGGCCGGCGTTGGTTTGCGGGATTAATAAGAGGCCTTCTCTTAAATGCTCGTATCACGCATTCAAGAGTTCTCCACGACGCATTGCAGGGATCAAAAAAGATCAGATTGTTCAAAATGGCTGTCGTACGCAGCGGGCAACCAAGCCTCAGACGTTGAGTTACGCCATGATCGATAGCCCGGTCGGTGTGGCCGCGTGGATCCTGGAAAAAATGTACGGTTGGTGTGATTTAACGCGGGGCAACGAGGAACTTCCGGCGTAGCCCCCACGCAGTTACGTCGATCGGATTTACAACGTCACGCAGTGGACGGAGATACCGCGTGGAGGACACTTTGCGGCGATGGAAGAGTCAGAGCTCTTGATTAGGGATATTAGAAAATTTGTCCGCCGTTTGGATGATTTTTGATAACCGTTACACCCAACCACCAAAAATAGATGAGCCTAGAAACCTGAAGACGCCTGTCTATAGATGATCTATGAGGTGGAACATGTCGGGCCCGTAAAACCCGTAACCCGCAGGGCGACTGGAGTTCAGCCCTGCAGATCGGCTGCGAGCGCCTCTTTGATCTCCGGACTCGCATCGATCTGATGCGAGTAAACCTCATGGTCGATACCGAATCGAACAGGATCATCGCCCTTGAATCCTGCGATGTCCTCCGAAGACAGTTCGAAACGTAAAAAGTGCACAGCAGAGGTTTTGTCGCTGGTCTCGCGCTCCAGATCTTCGTTGGCAATGGGCCGGATACGTTCGTTTCCATTCACCTGAAGCCATACGGCTTTTTCGACCCCGAGCAACCGCGCCAACGCTTCACGACGCTCTTCTACTTCGGGATACTCCAGCATAAAAGTCGCCTTGAGATTGGTGCCATCCGGGATAAGCGGGTTATAGGCATCCAACTCTTCCTGAATCTGATCCGCTTCAAAAATGCGCTCGATACGGAGCATCTCCTGCACCTGATACTGCATGGTCAGCGCATCCTCAAAATAAAGCGTGGCATGCGGTCCGATCTCAACACGGCGATTAACTTTGTGTGCGAGCACACGGTTTCGAAAATCCCCCCGCTCGGCGGAATAGGTTTCGAGAGAGAGCAGCTCGCTTCGCGTTAATTTCTTCATTGGTATTCCAGAAAAATAAAATTCAGAGTCCGTAGGCTTTTCGCATCAGGCTGATGGGATGCTCCGGGCTACTGCCGTCACCGACACCATTGGCAAGATGATTACCGGCGATTGGGCAATCACTGCCATAGTGATCGGGATTATTCTTTTTGATCGCATTGACCACTGGCCGGCCGATCTTCATGGCTTTATCGAAGGTCTCCGCCTTTACGCCGTATGTGCCGTCATGGCCGGAACAGCGTTCGATCATCGTGACCTCGGTATCCGGTATCAATTTCAGGAGGTCGCGCGTTTTCGGCCCGAAATTCTGAACACGCTGGTGGCATGAGGCGTGATACACCACCGAGCCCAAAGACTCCACAAACTCTGTATTCAACAGGCCATCACTGTGCCGCAGCATAAGGTACTCAAACGGATCAAAAAACGCATCCGCAACTTTGCGGACCTCAGGATCATCAGGGAACAACAGCGGCAACTCCTGACGAAACATCAATACGCAGGACGGGACCAGCGCCACAAGATCCCACCCGTCATCAACACACTTGGCGAGGTGAGGGATATTTTCTTCCTTGGCTTTCTGAACGGAAGCAAGATCACCCAACTCCAACTTGGGCATGCCGCAGCAACGCTCCTTTTCGGCAATCGTGACCGGAACGCCATTGTGCTGCAGCACGGAGATCAGGTCCTCTCCTACGCCCGGGTCATTGCGATTGCCATAACAGGTCGCAAAGAGCGCTACCTTTCCCTTGGTACGGTCAGTCGGTTTAGCCTCTTCCGCATCAAGGGTCGCCAGTTTTGACACCCTTTTTCGCAGAGGCTTGGATTCGTAACGGGGGATGCTGGCCTTATGGTGGATGCCGCCGACTTTTTCGAGAGTTTTACGTAACGGGGCAGAACGGTTCGCCGCGTTGACCACAATCGAGATTCCCGGAATGCCCGCGGCATTGCCGACAAAGTCGGTACTGGTCAGTAACTTGTCGCGGGTCGACGCTCCCTTTTTTGAAAACCGGACGGCTTTTGCCCTCAGCATCAGATGGGGAAAATCAATATTCCACTCATGCGGTGGCACATAAGGGCACTTGGTCATGTAGCACAAATCGCACAGGTAACACTGGTCCACGACTTTCCAGTAGTCCTGCTGATCGACACCGTCGACCTCCATGGTTTCGGATTCGTCTACCAGGTCAAACAAAGTGGGGAAACTGTCACAAAGAGAGACGCAACGCCGGCACCCATGGCACAGGTCAAAGACCCGCTCCATCTCCGACATCAACTTCGCTTCATCATTGAAGTCGGGGCTCTGCCAGTCGATTGGATGGCGAACGGGCGCGGCCAGGCTTCCTTCAGTTACTTTTCCCATAATTCCTTGAGCTTAACGAAAACGGGAGGCGATATTGCGCCTCCCGTTTATGGTCTTGAAGGCCCGACTCAGTCGTCCAGAGAGTCCAGCGCTTTCTGGAAACGGTTGGCGTGAGAGCGCTCCGCCTTACCCAACGTTTCAAACCAGTCAGCGATTTCATCGAAACCCTCGTCACGCGCCGTCTTGGCCATACCGGGATACATATCAGTGTACTCGTGCGTTTCCCCGGCAACGGCGGCCTTGAGGTTGTCACCGGTTCCACCAATCGGCAGTCCGGTTGCCGGGTCACCGGTTTCCTCGAGGTATTCCAGATGCCCATGGGCATGTCCTGTCTCGCCTTCGGCCGTAGAACGGAACACCGCAGCCACGTCGTTGTAACCCTCGACGTCAGCTTTGGCAGCGAAATAGAGGTAACGTCGGTTAGCCTGCGACTCGCCGGCAAATGCGTCTTTGAGGTTTTGTTCTGTTTTGGAATCTTTAAGAGCCATATTTGTTCTCCTTCAGTTCTGGTGAATCATGCAACAGCGTCGGTCAAAGCACTGTGAGAGCCGAATATAAGACCGGTACGATTATTTGTATAATCGTTTATTGTTATCATTTTAATCGGTTTATTCTATTGTCAAGATGAACTTCCGGGACCTTGAATACCTTGTTGCCGTCAGCGAAACCTTGCACTTTGGGCAGGCCGCCCAGCGCTGTTTTGTGAGCCAGCCCACGCTTTCCGGGCAGATCCACAAACTGGAGGAAGAACTCGGCGCTACGCTGTTCGAGCGAACCAACCGCAGCGTCCATATCACGGCAATCGGTCAAAAGATCGTGGGGCATGCCCGACAGATTCTGGAACAGGCCGAAGTCATCCGCAGCCTGGGAAGCGATCAGAATGACTTGCTGACAGGACCCCTTCGGATCGGTGCGATTCATACGCTCAGTCCTTATCTGGTGCCGCTTTTTATGCTGGAACTGCAACAACAGCATTCGGAGCTGTCGCTAGAACTGACTGAAGCGACAACAGACCAGCTGGTTGCAAAGTTGCGCGACCATCAATTGGATGGCGCCCTGTTGGCCACATCGCCGCCCGGCGAAGATCTGGAAGAGATCCAACTATTCAAAGAACCCTTTTGGCTGGCTCATCCTC
This sequence comes from Pseudomonadota bacterium, assembly GCA_016845525.1. Classification (GTDB taxonomy): domain Bacteria; phylum Pseudomonadota; class Gammaproteobacteria; order Arenicellales; family UBA868; genus UBA868. The sequence continues at coordinate 3,106 of JAERSQ010000037.1, read as the reverse complement.
GCGACCATCACTTTTATAACAAAGATGAGGTCTCGCTTGCCGATCTTAAAGACGAAAAAGTCCTGTTGCTGTCCGAAGAACATTGTCTTTCCGAGCAGATCATTAGTGCCTGCAAGATTAACAGCCGGGACTCGGCAAACCCACTGCCCCGGCTCAACGCCTCCAGCCTAGAGACATTGGTGCAGTTGGTGGGGATGGGTCTCGGCATCACCCTGGTTCCCGCGCTCTCAGTGCACGGTGGCCGGCTCGCGACTGACAAGGTGATTCTTCGGGAAGTCAGTATTCCGCAGGCGGTTCGCCAGGTCCGTTTGGTTTACCGACAGACTTTTCCTCGCCAGGCGGCGCTCAGCGCACTCTCGGAAATCATCTCAGCTGTTTTGCCCAACACAGTGCGCCAAATCCAGCCGTAACGGCTGAACGATCAAGCGAAGTTTATGTTGAGGCCTCGACGGGGAACAGAGCGCGGGTTTCGCTTAGCTCACACGCCTCCAGGAAAGAAGCCGCAGGCTGCGTTTCGGTTACCACGATATCAACGTCTTCCAGCCCACAGACCTTTATCAGCGCATCTGAATCAAATTTAGAGCTGTCCGCAACAAAACAGCTTTCTCGGGCCTGCTTAATTGCAGCTCTGGAAAATTCTGCCTCGCATAGATGGAAGTCCAGAAATTCGTTGCTGCTATTGATCGCGCCGACAGACAAAATCGCATAGTCCACGCTGAACTGCTGGATGAAATCGATCGCGCCCTTACCAAAGGCAGCAGCGTCATCAGCCCGCAACTCGCCCCCAGTGACATAAGTATGATTTCCGTTTCTGGATGCGAGAGTGCGTGCAATCTCAATGGAGTTGGTCACGACGTTCAAGTTACTGTGATTACATAGCGCTTGAGCAACGTAAGCCGTAGTTGAGCCGCAGTCGATAATCAAAGAGTCCCCGTCCTTAATCAACTCCGAGGCTACCTTGGCCAATCTGCGTTTGGCATCAAGATTTTTTCTGAGGCGGCGATGAAAAGGCGCTTCGTGAGTGGATATTGGGGCTGTAATCCCGCCGTGTACTCTTAATGCGAGGCCTCGCTTTACCAAAGGGTCGACGTGCCGTCTGACCGTCTCTCCCGAAACCCCCAGTTCGGCTGCCAGGTCATTTATTGTGACCCGGCCACGGAGATTCAGCGCGTCCATGATCGCGGCTTCGTACTTGCTGACCAGCGCCATATCTTTTCAAACCTTCAAAATCGAGAGAATTGAGGGATATTGTGAATATTATTGTGGATTTTCTCTTCGTTTTCCATTTTTTTGTTTATTTATATGCTGTTTTGTGTAATTCTAATATCGTTATGGAGTGATCCTTAACCAAAATTAAAGCATTCAAACAACGGGAGGAATTCCAATGCTTTTTAGTAAGACAAAAAAAGTTTTTGTTGCACTCTTCGCAAGCACACTGTTCTCAAACGCTGCGATTGCGGTCGAGTCAAAAGATCCCATTATCCTTACGCTTCACGACTGGACCGGCCAACTGATCAACACCGAGTTGATGGGTCGGATCCTGGAAAACATGGGCTATAACGTCAAATATCAACAAGCCGACTACATCGCACAGTTTGCGGGGCTCGAGTCCGGTGACCTGCACATTGCGATGGAGATGTGGGAGACCACAGGCAAGCAGGCGATGGAAGCCAGCCTGAAAACCGGCGGGACAGTTGATCTTGGTGAGACAGGGATGAACGCCATCGAGGAATGGTGGTATCCCATGTATATGAAAGAAAAATGCCCAGGTCTCCCTGACTGGAAAGCATTGAACGAGTGCGCAGAAGCATTTTCGACACCGGAAACCGCACCGGCCGGGAGATATCTCGGCGGACCTGTCACCTGGGCAGGCTTCGACGACGAGCGAGTTGAAGCGCTCGGACTCGACTTCGAGGTGGTCCACGCCGGCACTGATGCCGCACTCTGGGCCGAACTCGAATCAGCTTATCAGCGTAAAGCCCCATGGATCGGCTGGGTATATCACCCTCATTGGTCGACGGTGAAATTCGAAGGAGAATTTATCGAGTTCCCCCCCTACAGTGATGCCTGCTATGAAGATCCGAGTGTCGGCTTAAACCCCAACATGGCCTACGACTGCGGGAAACCCAGAGGCTGGATCAAAAAAGTCGGCTGGAAAGGCGGTGAAGCCAAGTGGCCCTGCGCGTATCAAGCGGTTCGTAACTTTGAAATCGATAATCCTACGATTGGCCAGATGATTGTCGAGGTCGATCTTGAGGGTAAGAAAATACCTGATGTGGTGACCGCATGGCTGGATGCCAATAAGGCAACCTGGGAGCCCTGGACCCAGTGTAACTAAAAGCTCTCGCTTCCAACTTAGGCAACAGTAAGCAGCAGGTGGTTCTTCGCGACCCACCTGCTGCATTTGCTTACCCATCCAATAGTTCGCCAACCTGCTGTAATCCGAATGTCGACAGTAACCCCAGCGCTACAACTCCGAAACATCTGGAAGATTTTTGGTGATGGCGCTTCTGCCTTTCTAGAAAAACCCTCCAAAACACCCTCACTCACCGAACTAAACGATGCTGGCCTGATCGCAGCAGTTCGGGACGTCACGCTTGATATTCTCCATGGAGAGATTTTCGTCATCATGGGGCTGTCTGGTTCCGGGAAGTCAACACTGGTCCGATGTATGAGTCGGCTCGTCGAACCGACTACCGGAGAACTCATGTTTGCCGGTCAGGACCTTCTTGCTGCTTCTGAGGATGAGCTTATCCAGATTCGCAGGCACAAGATGGGTATGGTGTTCCAGCATTTTGCCCTCTTGCCCCATATGTCGGTCCTGGACAATGTCGCCTTTCCCTTGGAGATTCAGGGTATTGACAAGCAAACCCGGGAACAAAGAGCGAGCGAGATGATTTCTCTCGTCGGCTTGTCTGGACGAGAGGGGTACTACCCCCGTGAACTGTCAGGTGGCCAGCAACAACGTGTGGGTATCGCGCGGTCACTGGCAGTAGAGCCCGATATCTGGTTTCTTGATGAACCCTTTTCAGCCCTGGACCCTCTGATTCGACGGGAAATGCAGGACGAGTTTCTCAGACTGCAGGACATCTTGAAAAAAACGATC